>CAJUFR010000105.1 GCA_910585525.1 uncultured Angelakisella sp. | reverse complement strand
GGGGCGTTCTCCCTGTCGGCCAGCACCTGGGCCTCCAGGATCGCCGCCTCCAGGCTGTCGATCCGGCCCCGGAAGGCGATGCGGGGATGGGTCTTTTTCACCAGGAGGTTGCCCCGCAGGTGGGTCATCCCCTCCGGCTTCTCCCGCCCCAGCCCCAGGCCGGTGGCGGCGTCGATGTAGGTCCGGCCCCCCCGGTCGGCGATGGGGGTGCGGCTCATGCCGCCGCAGACGGTCCCCCTGGGGACTGTCTCGATCTCGATATCCCGCTTATCCAGCCAGGACCGGGCCGACTCGGTGACAAAGGTCCCCTCCTCCACCTGGTACCGGCGGGCGCCGGGGGCGGGGGGGTGACTCCGCAGGTCCGCTTCGGTAAGTATCTTCCCCATGGCTTACTTGAGGGTGGGGAGGATATACTCCACGTCCCCGTGGGGCCTGGGGATGACGTGGACGCTCACCAGTTCGCCAACCTTTGCGGCGGCAGCGGCCCCGGCGTCGGTGGCGGCCTTGACGGCGCCAACGTCCCCCCGGACCATGACGGTGACCAGCCCGCCGCCCACATGGACCTTGCCGATGAGATTCACATTGGCGGCCTTCACCATGGCATCCGCCGCCTCGATGGAACCCACCAGCCCCTTGGTCTCCACCATGCCCAGAGCAAGTAATGTATCAGCCATTTTTGTTACCTCCTAATTCAAACCGCCTGGGTCTCCAGGCACTTATTCATCGCCCTATACTCGGTAAGGCTGCGAAGCAGCCGTGCAGGGCATGGCCGTCCGGCCCACCGGACCCGTGCAGGGCATGGCCGTCCGGCCCGCCGGACCCGTGCAGGGCATGGCCGTCCGGCCCGCCGGACTACTTATCCGATGTGGTGAGGGTGGGGAGGATGTACTCCACCTCCGGGTGGGGCCTGGGGATGACGTGGACGCTCACCAGTTCGCCAACCTTTGCGGCAGCGGCGGCCCCGGCGTCGGTGGCGGCCTTGACGGCGCCAACGTCCCCCCGGACCATGACGGTGACCAGCCCGCCGCCCACGTGGACCTTGCCGATCAGCCCCACGTTGGCCGCCTTCACCATGGCGTCCGCCGCCTCGATAGAGCCCACCAGGCCCTTGGTCTCCACCATGCCCAAAGCAAGTAATGTGTCAGCCATTTTCGTTACCTCCATATCAAAATTCTGATCTTATCATGTACAAAATACCAAGGTCTCCCCTTTGCCGGGGTTACTGGCTCAGCTTCGCCATCACCGCCCGGGTGATGGCCTCGATGTCCTCCTGGGCCAGGGTCCCCCCGGGGGGCACGCTGACCGCCGGGGCCTCCGGCTTCCGCCTGGACTGGGCCAGGGTCCCCCCGGGGGCGGCGGCCCTGGGCGGCGCCGGATTTTTCCCCCGCAGGTCCTCCAACTCCCGGACCCCCCACGCCACCCGGCGGATGTTGATGAGGTTCAGCGGCGTGATGTTGTCGCTGGTGGCGCTGCCCCCCACCGCCCCGCACCCCAGGGTCAGGGCAGGGGAGAGGTTGGTGG
>CAJUFR010000104.1 GCA_910585525.1 uncultured Angelakisella sp. | reverse complement strand
CTGTTGTGCCGCCCGGTATTGGGCATAGAGTTTTTTCTTCCGCTCCGCCAGCTTCCGGCGCTTCTTTTTCAGCATGTCCATCCTGGGGAACTTGGCCCCGCCCAGAATATCGTTGATCGCCGCCTTTGCCGCTCGATAGGAGGCCAGGGCCTCCTCATGCTCCGCCAGATATTTCTTTCTGTACCGGGCGGCCTTGTAGCCGTCGAACACGGGCCGGGTCTTGGCGTAATCCACCACGGCCCCCATGAGTTTTGTTGTGGAGGCCAGCCGCTCCTCCATCTCCCACAGTTCCCCAGCCAGGGTGTGGACCCGGTCCACCGCTGCCGCCGTCCGCTCCGCCAAGGCGTCATAGTCGGTCAGGCCGTTCTTCTGGAGAAACTGGAGGGCGGCAGCCATCTGTTTCAGATTATAGATTTTCGCCCACCGCTCATAGCCTGGGCCATGCGTTGCTGAATGTCAATGATCAGATTGACGCGCCGGGGAGCCGCCGAACGGGACCGCCCCTGGGCAGGCTTGCGGACGGGGGCCCGCCCGTCAATCACCGCCTCCACGTCCTCCGGGCCGTAGCCGTCCCCCAGGGTGGAGGCCCGGAAACGGGTGGCCCGGTCCTGGCCGGGAAGCCGGAACGAGATCACCCCGCCCCGGCCCCGCTTCACCTGGACCCCCGCCGCCTCCATCCACTGGAGGAATCCGGCAAAGTCGGCGGGCCGCTCCGCCAGGGCCCCGTCTATGATCCCCCTTAGCTGCTCCTTGTAGGAGGGGGGCCGCACTGGAGAGATTTTGACAGGGGGACCCGAATGTGATGATGTCCACGGGCGGGACCTCGCCGCCGTGGAGCCGGGTAATGTCCCCCAGGTGCTCCATATCCGGGAAGTGGCGTTTTGTAATGGAGACAGGGACCTTTTCGATCTCGCTGGCCCACAGGGGGACGATCCCCTGACGCCGGGCGGCCAGGGGGAACACGCCGATCCCGTCAAAGAG
The DNA here is from genome assembly GCA_910585525.1 of uncultured Angelakisella sp. Lineage (GTDB taxonomy): Bacteria > Bacillota > Clostridia > Oscillospirales > Ruminococcaceae > Angelakisella. The sequence continues at coordinate 833 of CAJUFR010000104.1, read as the reverse complement.
GCTCGCCAGGGTCAGCAGCGGCTCTGCCCCTTTACCGTCAGAATACCCTCCAGGGTGGTGGCCGTGATCTTGAGCCGCTGGGCCACGGCGATGTCATTTTTCACCGCCTCGGTGACAGCGTGGCCGCACACCACCAGCACACGGGAGCGGCGCAGCAGGTCCCGGCTCATATCAATGCTGCTCTTGTGCTCCTCCGGCACAGCGTCGTTCAGAAACAGAGGGAGATACAGCGTAGGGCAGATGGGGGAGAACCCCGCCTCGTACACAGCGCGGCAGTAGCGGATAGCCTGCTCCGTGGCCTCCGTGGGGTCGCCGCTCCATGCGGCGGTGACATACGCCAGGGGCATTTTCATATTCAAAACCTCCGTTCAGATGTAGATAGAATTGTTTGGAGAGGGAGACGGTCAGCCCCTTTTCCCCCGCCCCTTTCCCCATTCTTGGGGAAAGAGGCGGGAAGACGGGGGATACTCCGGCAGAGCCCTTTTACGGGGACCGGGAACGAAAAACATCTGGACACGGTGTCCAGATGTTCGCTCACTTCTCACGATCCACTTTCTTCGTGCCCTTGCCCAACTCCAGGGGCTGCTTGTCCTTCCACTCCCCCGGCAAGGCCATGATCTGGTCCTTCATCTCACGGGGCGTTTTGTCCTTGCCGAAAAACTGGGCCAACTCCGCAGAACTGATGATCACGTCGAAAATCCTCCTTTTTCTTCTCCTGGCTCAACAACTGCGTCGATCCCGTCCGGGTTGAGTTGGTTTTTTTCGTCCATTTCCCGCTGCTTCTTCGCCTGGGCCTTGGAGGGGGACGACTGCTGCCCCTCAATGGAAACGGC
>CAJUFR010000103.1 GCA_910585525.1 uncultured Angelakisella sp. | reverse complement strand
GGACGAGGAAAAGGGCACTTCTGATCCTGTATAATGGCCGCTTGCGGTCATTATACCATAGGGCGCTTAAAATAGGAACAGAGAAAAATCTCTCCCAGCTTGTTGCATGACGGCCCCGGATATAGTAAAATATGTAGATAAAACCCGACAGGAGGCGGCAGATATGAAACAGGACATGATACTGATCCTCGACCTTGGCAGCGAGGAAAACCCCCGGCTGGCCCGGGAGATCCGGGACCTTGGGGTATACAGCGAGATATACCCCCACGACATCAGCCCCGAGGAGTTGAAGGCCCTTCCCGGCGTCCGGGGCATCATCCTCAACGGCGGCCCCAACTGCATAGTAGACGGTGTGGAGATCGACGCCGGGGACCACGTTTACAACGGCCCTGTCCCGGTGCTGTTGGCGGGGGTAAAGGGAAAGCATCCCTGGCCCGCTGAACCAGAGGAGCGGAAGGCCGCCCTTTCCCGTTTTGTCTTTGACACCTGCGGGGCGAAGGCCAACTGGAACATGGAGAACTTCATCGCCGACCAGGTGGAACTCATCCGCCGCCAGGTGGGGGACAAGCAGGTGCTGCTGGCCCTCTCCGGCGGGGTGGATTCCTCGGTGGTGGCGGCGCTGCTCATCAAGGCCATCGGCAAGCAGCTGACCTGTGTCCACGTCAACCACGGCCTGCTGCGCAAGGGGGAGCCGGAGCAGGTGGTGGAGGTGTTCGGCAAGCAGCTGGACGCCAACCTGGTCTATGTGGACGCCGCCGACCGGTTCCTGGACAAGCTGGCCGGGGTGGCCGACCCGGAGCAGAAGCGGAAGATCATCGGGGCGGAGTTCATCCGGGTATTTGAGGAGGAGGCCCGGAAGCTGTCCGGCATCCAGTACCTGGCCCAGGGGACCATCTACCCCGACATCATCGAGAGCGGCACCAAGACGGTGAAGGCGGTAAAGAGCCACCACAACGTGGGGGGCCTGCCGGAGGACCTGGGCTTCCAGCTGGTGGAGCCGCTGAAGATGCTCTTCAAGGACGAGGTGCGTGCCTGCGGCGTGGCCCTGGGCCTGCCGGACGAGATGGTATACCGCCAGCCCTTCCCCGGCCCCGGCCTGGGGGTGCGGTGCCTGGGTGCCATCACCCGTGACCGCCTGGAGGCGCTGCGGGAATCCGACGCTATTCTCCGGGAGGAGTTCGCCAAGGCGGGGCTGGCGGGGAAGGTCTGGCAATACTTCACGGTGGTGCCGGACTTCAAGTCAGTAGGGGTACGGGACGGCGCTCGGACCTTTGACTGGCCGGTGATCCTGCGGGCGGTGAACACGGTGGACGCCATGACGGCCACGGTGGAGGAGGTGCCCTGGGGGATATTAAAGGGCATCTGCGACCGGGTGACCCGGGAGGTCGCGGGGGTGAACCGGGTGCTGTATGATCTGACGCCGAAGCCGGTGGGGACGATTGAGTGGGAATGAGTTTCCGTTCCCTGTGGATTGGCTTTTTAAGCGATTCTACGAGATTTCTCCCCTTCTTTTGATAACGATTTGATAACACCTCCGGGAGGATGCAATATCCTCTGAAGCAGGTGGTTAGCGGGTTCAGAGTAGTTTCCTCTGGCAACACGCTGGCAACAGTTCCATATTATGAAAGCCCTTACCGACGGCTGTGTCAGTAAGGGCTTTTTGTTGTCTATTAGGCTTCAGAATCTTTGGCGGCTGTCCGCAAGGCATCAAGTCTGTCTCTTGTCTGCTGTGCTTTCATCTCTGGATAAGTGTACCGCCAGCGGTCGTAGTCCTCTTTGGTAATTTCTCCGGCTTTTAGTTTTTCAGCTTGTTCTTCCCAAGCGGACAGCATTTCAAACATGGAAAGGTAGG
>CAJUFR010000102.1 GCA_910585525.1 uncultured Angelakisella sp. | reverse complement strand
CCCTCCGGCAGGGGCATGGTCTCCAACCGGCGCATCCCGGCCACCTGGGCCTCCTGCTTTTTCAGGTAGCCCTGGTACTTCACCTCAATCTCCACCTGCTCCGCCACATGGGGGTGGAGAGACGGGCGCTCCGGGTCGAAGGGGGCCAGCCCCCGATAGGTCACCTGGGGGCGCTTTAGGAGTTCCGCCGCCCGGGTGCCCCGCTCCAGGGGGGTGCTGCCCGCCTGGGTGAGCCAGTGGTTCACCTCCGCCGTGGCGGGGATGGCCAGGGCGGCCAGCCGCCGCTTCTCCTCCTCCTTCTGCCGCTGCTGGAGGAGGAACTCCTGATACTGCTCCTCCCCGATGAGCCCCAGGCGGTAGCCGGTGGGCATCAGCCGGGCGTCGGCGTTGTCCTGGCGGAGGAGCAGCCGGTATTCGCTGCGGCTGGTCATCATCCGGTAGGGGTCCATGCAGCCCTTGGTCACCAGGTCGTCGATGAGGGTGCCGATGTAGGAGCCCGACCGCTCCAGCACCAGCGGTTCCCTGCCCAGCACCTGATGGGCGGCGTTGACCCCCGCCACGAACCCCTGGACCGCCGCCTCCTCGTAGCCGGAGGTGCCGTTGAACTGGCCGGCGCCAAAGAGGCCGGGGACGTTTTTCACCTCCAGGGTGGGGCGCAGCTGGGTGGGGTCGATGCAATCGTACTCGATGGCGTAGGCGGTGCGCATCAGCTCCACCCCCTCCAGGCCGAGGATGGTGCGGTACATCCGCAGCTGGACCTCCTCCGGCAGGCTGCTGCTCATCCCCTGGAGGTACATCTCCCGGGTGTCCAGCCCCATGGGCTCGATGAAAAGCTGGTGCCGGTCCCGGTCCGGGAAACGGACCACCTTGTCCTCGATGCTGGGGCAGTACCGGGGGCCGATGCCCTCGATCTCCCCGGCAAAGAGGGGGGAGCGGTCCAGGCTCTCCCGGATGACCCGGTGGGTCTCGGGGTTGGTGTAGGAGATGTAGCAGGGGAGGAGGTTCCGGTAGCTTTCCTTCCCCCAGTTGCCGAAGGAAAAGGGGACGACAGGTTCATCCCCCCGCTGTTCCTCCAGCCGGGAGAAGTCGATGGAATCCCGGTGGACCCGGGCGGGGGTGCCGGTCTTGAACCGCCGCAGGGAGATGCCCAGCCGCCGCAGGCTGTCAGATAGAGCCAGGGCGGGGTGGGTGCCGTCGGGACCGCTCTGCTGGGAGAACTCCCCGATGAACACCCGGCCCCCCAGGTAGGTGCCGGTGGCGATGATGGCGGCCCGGACCCGGTACCGCCCGCCCATGGCGGTGGTGACGGCGGCGACCCGGCCGTTTTCGTCCACCTCGACGGCGGTGACCTCCCCCTGGCGGAGGAGGAGGCGGGGGGTGGTCTCCACCTTTTCCTTCATGTAGCGGTGGTAGGCGGCGCGGTCGGACTGGACCCGGAGGCTGTGGACGGCGGGGCCTTTGCCCTGGTTGAGCATCCGGCTCTGGAGCATGGTGGCGTCGGCGGCCCGGGCCATCTCGCCGCCCAGGGCGTCCAGTTCCCGGACCAGGTGGCCCTTGGCGGTGCCGCCGATGGAGGGGTTGCAGGGCATGTTGGCGACGGCGTCCAGGGAGATGGTGAAGAGGATGACGGAGCAGCCCAGGCGGGCGGCGGCAAGGGCGGCCTCGACGCCGGCGTGGCCGGCGCCGATGACGGCGATATCGTGATCCCCTGCGGGGTAAGGCTTCAAAGCAAACACCTCCGGTGTGAATAGAATGCGGCGGAACGCCGCCTTGACCGCCCGGGCACCGGGCCGCAGGTCCAGGGCCGCGCAGGCCCTGGTCGCTTCCCGCAGGAAGCGAAAGCGGCGTGCCGCCGCCGTCAGGCCCTACCCGGCTGCTGCGCAGCCTTAC
>CAJUFR010000101.1 GCA_910585525.1 uncultured Angelakisella sp. | reverse complement strand
AAAAAAATAGTCTGCAAAGGTCGATTGACCTTGCAAACTAATCATAATGGTTGCCCTTTATCTGAAAGAAACCAATTTGCTATTGGATGAGCATAAAAAACAAATCAACGAATACATTTCCAACCTGATATTTTAGATCCCACAGAAAAAAACTCCCCCCCACCCCCTGCAGGGAACTTCCGATCCGCCGGAGGCACCCTATCAGGCCAACTTCAAGGAGGGAGCGGGCGATATCTGGACTTGGCAGTAGTAAACACTATCCCATCCTGCCCGCAGCCGCCCAACCAAGCATTGAGTTGCAGGGCAGACATCTATCATGGCGCCAGACAGTACCCCAGCCCAAGCGGACTGGGCGGCGTCAATGGGTCCGTTTTTTTAGCGACTGACGCCTTTGGCCGTCCGGGTCCAGGGCGCAGCCCTGGTCGCTCTTTGCCTTCTTTCTGTCGATACAGAAAGAAGGGCCCCGCCGGCCAGGCGCTCGAAGAGAAGCCTCATCAAATAACAGAAAAAGGATAGAAAGGACCCAGCCCACCCCAACGCAGCAACATTTCAAACCCATCTTACCGAGTACCCCCTTTTATTACACCGCGATCTGTGCTATACTAAACAATATATAACCATACTGCGCCCCAACAGCGCAGAGACAGGAATGAAGGAATGGACGAAAAAACAAAAACCGAGGTAGCCGCCGGCCGGAACCCGGTGCTGGAACTGCTGCGGTCCCAGCGGGAACTGGAGTGCGTTTATCTGCAAAAAGGACTGGAGAAAGGCCCGGTGGGGCGGATCGTCGCCCTGGCCAAGGAGCGGGGGGTCCCGGTGAAGGAGACCACCGCCGAAAAACTCCAGGCGCTGTCCGGCATCTCCTCCCACCAGGGGGTGGCGGCGGTGCTGTCGGCGGCGGCTTACAGCCGGATGGAGGATATCTTCCGCCGGGCGGGGGAGGAGCCCCTCTTCCTGGTGCTGGCCGACGGCATCGAGGACCCCCACAACCTGGGGGCCATCATCCGCACCGCCGAGGGGGCGGGGGCCCACGGGGTCATCATCCCCAAGCGCCACAGCGCCGGTCTCACCGCCGCTGCCGTCAAAACGGCGGCGGGGGCGGCGGCGCACCTGCCGGTGGTGCGGGTGCCCAACCTGGTGGCGGCGATGAAGGAACTGCGGGACCAAAAGGGCCTGTGGTTCTACTGCGCCGATATGGACGGCCAGCCCTGGTGCACCGTGGACTACGGCGGGCCCGCCGGGCTGGTGGTGGGGGCGGAGGGCTCCGGTGTCAGCCGCCTGGTGAAGGAAAGCTGCGATATCACCGTCGCCCTCCCCCTGCGGGGGAAGATCGGCTCACTGAATGCCTCGGTGGCGGCGGGGATCGTCATGTACGAGATGGCCCGCCAGCGTATGGGATTGAAAGCGAAATGATACCAAAGCAGACAGGCCGTTTGGGAGGTCGTAAAATTGCCAGATAGAAACTATGACGTAGATGATATCCTGCGGGAGATCCGGCGCAGGCAGCCGGCGGAGCCCCAGCATCCCGCCCCGCCTGCCCGGGCCCAGGAACCCCCCGCCCGCTCCCTCTGGGAGGAGGACGAGGTGGAGGAGGCCCCCCGGCCTGGCCGGACCCCGTCGGCCAAGCCCCCCCGGGCGGCCCGGCAGGAGGCTCCCGCCCGTTCCCTCTGGGAGGAGGACGAGGTGGAGGAGGCCCCCCGGTCTGGCCGGACCCCGTCGGCCAAGCCTCCCCGGGCGCCCCGGCAGGAGGCTCCCGCCCGCTCCCTCTGGGAGGAGGACGAGGTGGAGGAGGCCCCCCGGCCCAGCCGTCTCTCTTCGGCCAAGCCTCCCCGGGCGCCCCGGCAGGAGGCTCCCGCCCGTTCCCTTTGGGAGGAGGACGAGGAGGAGGCCCCCCGGCCTGGCCGGACCCCGTCGGCCAAGCCCCCCCGGGCGCCCCGGCAGGAGGCCCCGGCCCGCTCCCTCTGGGAGGAGGACGAGGTGGAGGAG
>CAJUFR010000100.1 GCA_910585525.1 uncultured Angelakisella sp. | reverse complement strand
CCACGAGGACGTCACCGACCTGTGGAAGCGGGAGATACCGGGGGTGGATGTGCCCGGGTTTTACCGGGGGCTGGTTTTGGGGCTGGGGGAGCGGGGACTGTGATTTTTTGATCTGACAACAGGGGGGACCTCCATGGACAAGAGCGCCATACTCCGGCAATACTTTGGCCATAGCAGCTTCCGGGGGGGCCAGGAGGAGTTGATCGACGCCATCCTGGCCGGGCGGGACGTGCTGGGCATCATGCCCACCGGAGGGGGCAAATCCATCTGCTACCAGGTCCCAGCCCTGATGCTCCCCGGGCTCTCGCTGGTCATCTCCCCCCTGATCTCCCTGATGAAGGACCAGGTGGCCGCCCTGGAGGCGGCGGGCATCCCGGCGGCCTTTGTCAACAGTTCCATGACCAGCGGGGAGTTCCAGGTGGTCTGCGCCGGCATCCGGGCGGGGAAGTACCGGCTCCTCTATGTCGCCCCGGAGCGGCTGGACAACGAGGGGTTCCTCTCCCTCATCCGCAGCCAGCAGGTGCCGCTGGTGGCGGTGGACGAGGCCCACTGTGTCTCCCAGTGGGGGCAGGACTTCCGGCCCAGCTATCTGCGCGTCGCCGGGTTTGTGGACAGCCTTCCCAGCCGCCCGGTGGTGGCCGCCTTTACCGCCACCGCCACCGAGGGGGTCCGGGAGGATATCACCCAGGGGCTGGCCCTCCGGGACCCGTTGCAGATGGTCACCGGCTTCGACCGGCCCAACCTCCATTTTTCGGTGCGCAGCCCCAAGACAAAGGAAAAGCTGCCCCTTCTGCTGAGCCTGCTGGAAGAACGCCGGGACAAAAGCGGCATCGTCTACTGCGCCACCCGGGCCAAGGTGGAACAGGTGTGGGAGGCCCTTTGCCAAAGCGGCTTTTCCGCCGCCCGGTACCACGCCGGGCTGCCCGCCGAGGAGCGGCGGCAGAACCAGGAGGATTTCCAGTACGACCGCAAGCCGGTCATGGTGGCCACCAACGCCTTTGGCATGGGCATCGACAAGTCCAATGTGGGGTATGTCATCCACTACAACATGCCCAAGGACCTGGAATCCTACTACCAGGAAGCGGGACGGGCAGGGCGGGACGGGGAGCCCGCCGACTGTATCCTTCTCTTTGCCCCCGGGGATATCTACACCGCCAAATTTCTCATCGGCCAAGGCGGCCAGGAGGGAGAGGAGGAGGACCCGGAGCGGCTGGAGCGGCAGCAGAGGGATCTGGACCGGCTGGATGTGATGACCGGCTACTGCAAGACCAGAAGCTGTCTGCGGGGGTACATCCTGGGGTATTTCGGTCAGTCCTACCAGCAGCGATGCGAAAATTGCAGCAACTGCTGTATCCCCCGCCGGGAGGAGGACATCACCGTCCCCGCCCAGATGATCTTATCCTGCCTGCTGCGGGTGCAGCGGAAGCTGGGGTACTATGTGGGCGGGAATCTGATCCAGCAGGTGCTCCGGGGCAGCCGGAACCAGCGGGTGACCAGCCTGGGGCTGGACAAGCTGTCCACCTATGGTCTGATGAAGGACAAGGACCGGCGGCTGATCCAGGACTATATCGATTGCCTGAAGGAGAAAGGGTATCTCTACCTGGAGCCCGCCTACGAGACCCTTCGCCCCGGCCCCCAGGCGGACCAGGTGCTGTTCCACGGGGAGAAGGTCATCATGGAGGTGCAGATCATCGATGACCCGCCAATGAAGGAGGCCCGCCCCGCCCGGGAGGAAAGGAGGCGGCATCCCGCCCGGGAGGGCGGAGGGATGGCGGCTCCGGCGGTCCCGGAGGAAAACGGGCTGCTGGCGGCGCTGCGGGAGAAGCGGACTCAGCTTGCCCAGGCGGCCCAGGTCCCGGCCTACCTGGTGTTCTCCAACGCCACCCTGGCGGACATGGCCGCCAAGTCCCCCTCCACCATCGAGGAGTTTATGGAGGTCTCCGGCGTGGGCCAGGTAAAGGCCGCCCGGTACGGGACGGAGTTTTTGCGTGTGATCTCGGATTACCGGGACGAGGAGCGGCGGAGGCGGCATGGGAAGTGAGGATGGGGGCGGGGGGCTGTCCCCTGGTCTCTGCTGGGG
>CAJUFR010000099.1 GCA_910585525.1 uncultured Angelakisella sp. | reverse complement strand
TCAAGCGTTCTTTCGCTTCCTTTCTGGCAAGACAGAAAGGAAGGGCACCACGCACCCACAAAAGATAGAATGAAAATCCAAGTTGTCCTATCCAAGCATGAGGCAAGCGCTACCGCAACCAAAATCTACCGCCTAGCACCCACTGTCAATCCGCCGCTTGACGGCGGGCCCGCTGTATTACCCAGCGCACGGGGGATCCAAGGGGGGTACTCCCCTTGGTCGCTCTTTGCCTTCTTTCTGTCGATACAGAAAGAAGGGCCCCGCCGGCGAGGCGGTCGAAGTGATAAGACAATAATTAAGAAAAATGTATGGTGAGGAACGAGTCCCAAAAGGAAAGCCCTCACGTTCAAGAAACGGCCTGACGGCCTGTCTTGAAGGAAAGAAACCGCAGGAGGGAAAGGCTTTTGGGTGCTCCCGCAGGTGGGTGTAGGATAGTCTCATTTCGGCCGCCGTGTTTGTCACTTCGAGAAAAGCGTCTATGAAAGGAAAATTTCCCGGCCTTTTAAAAGGCGGTTTTGATTTTCGGCGGCGGCCGGTTTAAGGTCGTCTTATGGAGAGTTTCGCTCCCTGCGGGGAGCGACCAGGCGCTATCCGCCCTGGACCCGGACCGGGGTGCCCCCGGTGGCAGGGCGGGGCTGCGCCCCGCTGGTGGTTGGATCGGAGGGAGGGATCGAGTTGGTCATTTCTGCTTTGACGGTTCGGGATTTCCGTAACATCCCCTCCCTGTCCCTGGAGCCCTCCCCCGGCGTCAACGTCATCTACGGCGACAACGCCCAGGGCAAGACCAACCTGGTAGAAGCCCTCTACCTCCTGACAGGACAAAAAAGTTTCCGCCAGACAAGAGAGACCGACCTGGTCCGCTTCGGACAGAAAACCGCCAACGTCTCCGCCCGGTTCCAGGGCGGCGGCCGGGAGCAGGTGGTCTCCCTCACCCTGGAGGGCGGCAAGCGCGCCGCTTCCCTCAACGAACTGCCGGTGGCGGTGGGCGAACTCACCGGGAAGTTCTTTGCGGTGGTCTTCTCCCCCGCCGGTCTCTCCCTGGTCCGGGACGGACCCAGCCAGCGGCGGGCTTTCCTGGACGGGGCCATCTCCCAGGTGATGCCCAGATACCAGCGGACCATGGCCGACCTGAACCGGGTGCTCTTCCAGCGGAACAGTCTGCTGAACGACATCAACCGCAGGCTGGCGCCCGACGACGGGCTGCTGGAGGTCTGGGACAGGAGTTTTTCCAAGCTGTCCTATTCGGTGATCAACGCCCGGTGCCGGTATCTCAGCCGGCTGGCTCCCTTCGGGGAGGAGATATACCGGGGCATCTCCGGGGGGAAAGAGGCCTTCTCCATGGCGTATCATCCCTCGATCCCCGGGGAGTGGGGGAAGATCAAGGAGGAGGAGGGGGAGGAACTGATCTTCTCCGCCCTGGGGCGGGCCCGGGGGGACGATTTGAAAAACGGGTGCACGACGTTGGGGCCTCATCGGGATGACCTGGACCTTTGGGTGGATGGGGTCGCTGTGCGATCCTACGGGAGCCAGGGGCAACAAAGGAGTTGTGCTTTGACCTTGAAGCTGGCGGAGTGCGGGGTCATTCGGGAGGTGGCTGGGGAGCAGCCGGTGATCCTTTTGGATGATGTTCTGAGTGAGTTGGATAAGGCCAGGAGGGATTATCTGCTTTCCGGGCTGGCGGAGGGGCAGTTGTTTATTACTTGTTGTGAGAGGAATGGGTTTGGGGCGATGCGGGAAGGGATGATGTGGCGGATAGAGAAAGGGGCGTTGGTGAGTAAGCGGCGGATGGCGCCGAAGAGACCCCGCCCAGCAGGGCCATGACCGCCCGGGCACCGGGCCGCCCATCCAAGGGCGCGCAGCCCTTGGTCGCTTCCCGCAGGAAGCGAAATCCTTTGAAAGGCTATCGGCTTGCAGAGACTGGTGGTTGTAAAAGCAGTTTTTAAAAAGGCCGCCGCCGTCAATAAAAACAGCCTTTCAAAAGGGTGAAAAGGTCGAAACCTTTACAAATTTTCTGTCGAAGTGACAAGCACGGCGGCCGTGTCGAAGCCTGGCGGCAGGCGCAGGCGCGGGAGCGTAAAGGGCTTTCCCTTTGCAGATCCTTTCCTTCAAGACAGGCCGTCAGGCCGTTTCTTGAACGTGGGGGCTTTCGGTTTTGGTCTCGTTCCTCCCCTCCCCTTTCTTGTTATTTTCAAGTCATCTCTTCGACCGCCTCGCCGGCGGGGCCCTTCTTTCTGTATCGACAGAAAGAAGGCAAAGAGCGACCAGGGCTGCGCCCTGGACCCGGACGGCCAAAGGCGTCAGTCGCTTAGGTTCAAACCCACAAACGCCGCCCAGTCCGCTTGGACCAGAGCGCTC
>CAJUFR010000098.1 GCA_910585525.1 uncultured Angelakisella sp. | reverse complement strand
GGCGGGGGGCGACCAGGCGCTGTCCGCCCTGGACCCGGACCGGCCAGGCGGCCGGTGGCACAACGGGGCTTCGCCCCGCAGAGGTGCGGCCAACGCTGTTAGCCTATCTTAGTCCCCGCCGGCAGCTGGTCCGCAAACACCACCTTACAATTACCATCGGCGTCATCCCCCGCCAACAGCATCCCGTTAGACTCCACCCCGCAGAACTTCGCAGGCTTCAAATTCACGATAACGATGATATTATGCCCCGTAAGGTCCTCCGGCTCGTACCAGGGATGGATAGACGAAACGATCTGCCGCCCGCCCATGCCGTCATCCAGTTCCAGCCGCAGCAGCTTTTTGGCCTTGGGCACCGCCTCGCACTTGACCACCCGGCAGACCCGCAGGTCCACCTTGAAGAAGTCGTCCACCGTGATCTGCGGCGCCACCGGCTCCGCCTTCACCTCCGGCTCGGCCTTGGCCTTTTTGGCCGCCTGCTGGGCCTCCAGTTCCGCCAGTTCCTTGACCATGTCGATGCGGGGGAACAGCGTCTCCCCCTTGCTGACGGTGACATCGTCCCGGAGACCGCAGGGCTTCTGGGCGCTCTCCCAGCTGCGTTCCTCCCCCTGGGCGCCGATCTGGTCCAGGATCTTCTCCGCCGAATCCGGCATAAAGGGCTTGAGGAGGATGCCGCAGACCCGGATGGCCTCCAGCAGGTCATACATCACCGCCGCCAGGCGGGGCTTGTTCTCCTCGTTTTTCGCCAGGATCCAGGGGGCGGTCTCGTCGATGTATTTATTGGCCCGGCTCACCACCTTGAACACCTCCGCCAAGGCGTTTTGGAAGGCGAAGGCCTCCATCTCGTTTACATAAAGGCCGGGGAGTTCCCGGACCATCCCCATCAGCTGCTCGTCCAGGGGTTCGGCGGCACGGTGGGTGGGGAGGGTCCCCCCAAAGTATTTCTCCACCATGCTGACGGTGCGGCTCACCAGGTTGCCCAGGTCGTTGGCCAGGTCGGCGTTGATGGTGGAGATAAGGGCCTCGTTGGAGAACACCCCGTCCGAGCCAAAGGGGAAGGCCCGCAGCAGGAAGAAGCGGATAGCGTCTACCCCGTACCGCTGGCAGAGCACCACCGGGTCCACCACGTTGCCCTTGGATTTGCTCATCTTGCCGCCGTCCAGCAGCAGCCAGCCGTGGCCGTACACCCGCTTGGGCAGGGGCAGGTCCAGAGCCATCAGCATGGCGGGCCAGATGATGGAGTGGAAGCGCACGATCTCCTTGCCCACAAAGTGGACATCGGCGGGCCAGTACTTGTCAAAGTCGTGGTAGGTGCCGTTTTCGTACCCCAGGGCGGTGATGTAGTTGGAGAGGGCGTCCACCCAGACATAGACCACGTGCTTGGGGTCGAACTCCACCGGCACCCCCCAGGAGAAGCTGGTGCGGGAGACACAAAGGTCCTCCAGCCCCTGGCCGATGAAGCCCTTCATCTCGTTGACACGGGACTGGGGGGTGAGGAACTCCGGGTGCTCGTCGTAGAGGGCCAGAATACGGTCGGCGTACTTGGAGAGGCGGAAGAAGTAAGCCTCCTCCTCGGCGTCGGCCACGGGGCGGCCGCAATCGGGGCACTTGCCGTCCACCAGCTGGCTCTCGGTCCAGAAGGATTCGCAGGGGGTGCAGTATTTGCCCTTGTAGGAGCCCTTGTAGATATCCCCCTTGTCGTAAAGGGCCTTGAATATCTTCTTCACCGATTCCACATGGTAGTCGTCGGTGGTGCGGATGAACCGGTCATAGGAGACGTTGAGCAGCTTCCAGAGGGACTGGAAGGTGGCGACGATCTGGTCCACGTACTGTTGGGGGGTGACCCCGGCGGCCTTGGCCTTTTCCTCGATCTTCTGGCCGTGCTCGTCGGCGCCGGTGAGGAACATCACGTCGTAGCCGGTAAGGCGTTTATAGCGGGCCATGGTATCGGTAGCCACGGTGCAGTAGCTGTGGCCGATGTGCAGGCTGTCGGAGGGGTAATAGATGGGGGTGGTGATATAAAAGGTTTTCTTTTCCATAGGCGGCGGGCCTCCTTGTTGATGATGGGGGTGGACATACTATGCCTATTTTACCATGATTTGTGGCAAAGTGCATTAGTTTTTCTGGAAAAATTTATGGTGAATTTAGATTATCTCTTTAGAAGTTCTTATATGTCGGTATAGCCCGTATTTTCGGGCTTTCCCGGCATTTTAGATATGGGGAGAAGTTCTCATATACCCTCAAAACCTTTTAGGTTTTCCCTCTCAATGGTAGTAAAAGAAGTAGTAAATCCGTCTGCGGCTATGCTGCGATCAGCCTTTCCATTTCAGCCCTTGCGGAAGCGAAAGTTGCGTGTGCGTAATAGTTCAGCGTCATGGTGATGTTGGA
>CAJUFR010000097.1 GCA_910585525.1 uncultured Angelakisella sp. | reverse complement strand
TGAAATACACCATGGCCTGCATCTCCCACGACATCCGCACCCCCCTGGCCGGGGCCATGGGGTACTTGCAGCTGATGGAGGGGGCGCCGGACCGCCAGGGAGAATATCTGGGCATTGTGCAGAAGCGGCTGGAGGAACTGGAAGCGCTTTTGGAGGAATTGTTCCTTTACACCCGGCTCCAGGGGGGCTCTCTCCCCCTGGAGTGCAGGGAGATGGCGGCCCTACCGCCCCTGTGGGAGGCGCTGGCGGAGTTTTATCCTCAGCTGGAGGCGGCGGGGGTGGAGCCGGAACTGCGGTTTGACCGGGAAAATATCACCGTCTGGGCCAGCCCGCCGGCCCTGGACCGGGTATACCGGAACCTCATCGCCAACGCCCTGCGTCACGGCGGCGGGGGGCTGGTGATCTCCGGCGGGGACCGGGAGATTTGGTTTTCCAATCCCCTGCCCCCCGGCACCAGGCCGGACCCGGCCCATCTCTTTGACCGCTTCTACCAGGGCAACCCCTCCTGGACCAAGGGAGGGGCCGGGCTGGGTCTTTCCATCGTCCGGGAACTGATGGAGCGGATGGGTGGCCAGGTGTCCGCCGAGATCACAGGGGACACCCTGCGTATCAAGCTGTCCCTGCCGCAGCATCCCAAAGGATAAGGGCGGCGATCAAAACACCGCCGCCCTCCACCGTGTCACTGGAAGATGAATATCTCCTCAATAGGGGCCTCCACCGCCCTGGAAATGTCGATGGCCAGCTTCAGGGAGGGGTTGTACTGCGCCTTTTCCAGCCGCATGATGGTCTCTCTCCGCACCCCCACCTGTACCGCCAGCTGTTCCTGTGTCAGGTCTTTCAGCTGCCGGTATTTTTTCAGCCTGCACTCAAATTCCGCCATCCTCACCCTCCTCCATCCGGTCGTCGTGGTCGTAGCGGTACAGCAGATACTCGGGAAGGAAAATACCCAGAGCCAGCGTCAGGGAAAGCACAATAACAGTAGCAATCAGGGTGTATTCCAGGCTGCCCAGCAACTTCCCCTGGCAGAGGATGAGCAGCGCCAGCAGGGTGATGCCAAAGGTGGTCCGGTAGGTGACCAGCTGGGCCCGGGCAGCGTTTTCGCGGAACCGTTCGTCCATCAGTGTCCCGGACATCTTCCCCTCGTAGAAAAAACCGAAGAAGCCGAAGAACAGGAAAAACAGGAAGGGGGAAATATCTCCAGTGGCCGGATAGGCCCAAAAGCCACCAAACCCCAGAAATCCCAGCAGCCCCAGAAAGCCCAGCCTGGGGTCGATCCGCCGGGTGGTGTTGGACCTTGTGATATCCCGCTTGTTTTTCCTGGCGGCGATAAGGAGCGAAAGGCACAGGGCGATGGTGTAGATGCAGAAGAGGGAGACAGACAGGATCATGGGCAGGTCCTGGGGGATGAAGGAATAGCGGCTAAAGTCCATGGGAACCACCAGGCGGGAATCGTTAAAGGTGATGGCGTACCAGACTGAAAGCAGCATGGCCACAACGCAGATGATCCCACCGCCGGTCCAGAGTTTTACCTTGTTGTTTTTCATGGGGAGCCTCCTGGTTAAGTGATATATTTATCTCTCGATAGGATAAATATATCACTCTGCCATAGGATTGTCAAGGGGTGATGAGAAATATTTGTCACCTTTTATTGGATGGTGCGTTTCTAGGGTCCAGATGCAGCACAGGTCTCCAGGCAGTTGCTAAGATAATATACAAGTGCTCCTCTATCCCGTCCAACAAAATATCCTCATCGGAACAAAAATATTTGAAACGCTGTTGGGGTTTCGGTAGCTGCCCACATTCTCCGCTAAGGAGATAAAGCGGATGCCCGTCAGCACAAACAGGTTATCAACCCGACTCCCCGCACCACTGTAATTCCGGGCGAACTGGGAAAGGTCTTTCACAATCATGCGGTTGATTTTGCCGCTCACCACATCTGGAAGTTTTCACGGTTGGCATCCGTCAAAGAACCCCCTGTCGTAGTTTCTATTCTACAACAGGAGGTCTTTTTTCACTGTCCATTTTGGGAGGGTAATTCACAGCAAGCCAACGGGTTTGATCTTTTAGGTACCTTGTTTGTTGACAATACTAGCCAGCATCTCCTCCCCGCTCCGCAGCCTTTCCAGCGGCTGCATAGGGGCGTACTCCAGAACAAATTCGCATTCCGGGGTCTGGATGCGGCCCATGGCTGCCAGCACCTGGTCCCAGGGGATGGTGCCCTCCCCCATGGGCAGATGGGCGTCGCAGTTGCCGCAGTTGTCGTGGAGGTGCAGCCCGTACAGCCGGTGGGACACCGCGTCGATGGTCCCGGGAATATCCCAGGCGTTGACATGGGCGTGGCCCACGTCGATCAGGTACCCCACGATGGGATCGACCCCATCCAGGGCGTGGATGTACTCCTCCTGGGTGTAGATGGCGGAGCCGTGGTAGCCCACGTTCTCAAAGGCCAGCTTCACCCCCGTTTTTTTTGC
>CAJUFR010000096.1 GCA_910585525.1 uncultured Angelakisella sp. | reverse complement strand
CAAGCATGAGACAGGCGCTAGCGCCTGCAAAATCTACCGCCTAGCACTCGTTAGCAATCCGCCGCTTGACGGCGGGCCCGCTGTTCTACCCACCGCAGGGGGATTCTCAAGGGTGACCGGTCACGCAGCGAAGCGGAGTGGCGAAAGCCCCGGTGGGGCTTTCGAGGTCAATTTCCCGACCGTAGGGAGGGATGAACCCCCTTGGTCGCTCTTTGCCTTCTTTCTGTCGATACAGAAAGAAGGGCCCCGCCGGCGAGGCGGTCGAAGAGATGATCCAATAATTAAGAAAAATGCAGGGAAAGGAACGAGCCCTAAAAGGAAAGCCCCCACGTTCAAGAAACGGCCTGCGGCCTGTCTTGAAGGCCAGAAACAGAGAAGGGAAAGGCTTTTGAGCGCTCCTGCGACTGGGTATAGGCCAGTCTCGTTCTGGCCGCCGTGCTTGTCACTTCGAGAAAACCGCCCATAAAAGGAAACTTCTCCAGCCTTACTTAGAACAGATTCAATTTCCGGCGGCGGCCTTTTAAAAATCGTCTCATAAGGGGATTTCGCTCCCTGCGGGGAGCGACCAGGCGCTGTCCGCCCTGGACCCGGACCGGGGTGCCCCCGGTGGCAGGGCGAGGCTGCGCCCCGCATCCCCTTATCCCTCCGGGCTCATCCCAACGATCCGCCCCGCCAACTGCGTCAAGTCCTCCTTCGAGTAAAACTCGATCTCCAAAACTCCGCCCTTGGCCGACCGCCGGACCTCCACCTTCCGCCCCAGCACCTCCCGCAGGCAAAGTTCCACCTCCCGATAAGCACTCTCCCCCCAGGAGGAAGGACCCTCCTCCAACACCGGCGCCGCATTGGCAGAGACGACCTCTCTCCTGCTCCCCTTCCGCTGCGCCGCCAGCTTCTCCAACTGCCGCACCGTCAGGGCGGACCTGACAGCTTCCTCCGCCAGCTGGTCCATCAACTCCGGGCTCTCCAGCCCCGCCAGCACCCGGGCGTGCCCCGGCGTCAACTCCCCCGCCTCCAGCCGCTTCAGCGACCCCGGCGAAAGATTCAGTATCCGCAGCGCGTTGGCGATCACCGGCCTGGACTTCCCCATCCGCTTGGCCACCTGCTCCTGGGTCAGCCCGTAGGTCTCCATCAGCGTCCGGTACCCCAGCGCCTCCTCGATGATGGTAAGGTCCTCCCGCTGGAGGTTTTCGATGAGGGCTAACTCCATTACCTTGCCGTCCTCCGCCTCCACCACCATGGCCGGTATCTCGGAGAGTCCCGCCATCCGGCTGGCCCGCCACCGCCGCTCCCCGGCGATGATCTGGTAGGTCCCCCCATCCATGGTCCGCACCACGATGGGCTGCAACACCCCGTGCTCCCGGATGGAATCGGCCAGTTCACTCAACGCCGCCTGGTCGAACCGGTCCCGGGGCTGGTCCTTGTTGGGCTCGATGGCCGAGACCCGCAGGCTCATCAGCCCGCCCCCCACTTGGGTGTCGTTGTCCAGGAACAGGGCGTCCAGTCCCTTCCCCAGCCCTCCTTTTTTTGCCATTCCTGGCATCCCCCTTTTCTTTTGGTCATTCCTCCCGCCAGAAATCTCTCCCCGGCGGCTTTTCCCCTCTTAGTGTTCCACGTGAAACATCGGTTATCACCGTTTGCGGTTGTTTCTCACCAATTCCTTGGCCAGCGAGACATAAGCCTCGGTCCCCTTGGAGGAGCGGTCGTAGTACATGATAGGCTGCCCGAAGCTGGGTGCCTCGGAGATGCGCACCGCCCTGGGGATCACGGTGGTGAATATCTTCCCCGCGAAATACTTCTTCACCTCGTCCACCACCTGGACGGTGAGGTTCAGGCGGCTGTCGTACATAGTGAGCAGCACCCCCTCGATATCCAACTGGTCGTTGTACATCCGCTTGACGGTGCGGACGGTGGAGATCAGCTGGCTGACCCCTTCCAGGGCGTAGTATTCGCACTGTAAGGGGATGAGGATGGTGTCGGAGGCCGCCAGGGCGTTGACGGTGAGAAGGCCCAGGGAGGGAGGGCAGTCGATGAGGATATAGTCGTACCGCTCCTTCTCCCGGAGGAGGGCCGCCCGGAGGGCCATTGTGCGGTTGTCCAATTCCACCAGTTCCAGTTCGGCGCCTGCCAGAGAGATGTGGCTGGGGAGGACAGAGACGTTTTTAAACTGGGTCTTGACCACGGCTTTCTGGACCTCGGCGCGGTTGATGAGGACGTCATAGCAGGAGACCTCCACCTCCCGCTTGTTGATGCCCAGGCCACTGGTGGCGTTGCCCTGGGGGTCCAGGTCGCAGAGGAGGACCTTTTTGCCCAACTCGCCCAGGCCCCCGGCCAGGTTGACGGCGGTGGTGGTCTTACCGACGCCGCCCTTTTGGTTTGCGATAGAGATGATTTTACCCAATGGGGATACCTCCTTGCAGCGGGATACTTGTCTGAGTTCTAAGTATAGCACAGGTGGGGGGTGGAATACAATAGCTTGCAGGGGCGGTGGGGTGTTTTGCTGGGTCCTCTCCTGCCTTTTTTGGGCTCGGTCCTCCCCTACCCTTTCTTGTGATTTTCAAGGCATCTCTTCGACCGCCTCGCCGGCGGGGCCCTTCTTTCTGTGTCGACAGAAAGAA
>CAJUFR010000095.1 GCA_910585525.1 uncultured Angelakisella sp. | reverse complement strand
TTTTTCAAGCGTTCTTTCGCTTCCTTT
The DNA here is from genome assembly GCA_910585525.1 of uncultured Angelakisella sp. Lineage (GTDB taxonomy): Bacteria > Bacillota > Clostridia > Oscillospirales > Ruminococcaceae > Angelakisella. Next base: position 2,657 of record CAJUFR010000095.1, on the reverse strand, counting down.
CTGGCAAGACAGAAAGGAAGGGTACCCCGTACCCACGAAAGATAGAATGAAAATCCAAGGTGTCCAATCCAAGCATGAGGCAGGCGCTACCGCCTGCAAAATCTGGCGCCTAGCACACACTGTCAATCCGCCGCTTGACGGCGGGCCCGCTGTTTTACCCACCGCACGGGGATTCTCAAGGGGGAACCCCTTGAGTCGCTCTTTGCCTTCTTTCTGTCGATACAGAAAGAAGGGCCCCGCCGGCGAGGCGCTCGAAGAGATAAACCAATAATCAAGAAAAATGTACGGAAAGGAACGAGCCCAAAAAGAAAAACCCCCACATTCAAGAAACGTCCTAACAGCCTGTCTTGAAGAAAAGACCCTGCAAAGCAAACCCCCTTTACGCTCCCGCGCCTGCGCCTGCCGCCAGGCTTTCACACGGCCGCCGTGCTTACCACTTCGACAAAAAATCCGTAAAGGTTTCGACCTTTCCACCCTTTTAAAAGGCAGTTTTCATTTTCGGCGGCGGCCTTATCAAAAACTGCTCTTATAACCATCAGCCCCGCAAACCGACAGCCTTTCAAAGAGTTTCGCTCCCTGCGGGGAGCGACCAAGGGCTACGCGCCCTTGGATGGGCGGCCCGGCAGCCCGGGCGGTCAAAGCGGCGTTCCGCCGCAGGAGGTTTTACTATGTCATCAGATCTTATCATCACCGACGCCCACGCCCACATCTTCCCCCCAAAGATCGCCCAAAAGGCCGTCGGCTCCATCGGCGACTTCTACCATATCCCTATGTCCCACCCCGGCTCCCCCGAAGCCCTCCTCCAAAGCGGCGCCGCCATCGGCACCCGAAAATACCTGGTCTGCTCCACCGCCACCCGCCCCGCCCAGGTGGTCTCCATCAACGACTTTATCCAAAACTGCTGCCAGCAGCACAAGGAACTTCTGGGCTTCGCCACCCTCCACCCCGCCTTTGAGGACATCCCCGGCGAGGTCTCCCGTGTCGCCGGACTCGGCCTCCGGGGGGTCAAGCTGCACCCCGATTTCCAGCAGTTCTGCATCGACGACCCCGCCGCCTTCCCTATTTATGACGCCTGCGCCGCCGCCGGCCTTCCCATCCTTTTCCACACCGGCGACGACCGCTACGACTGGTCCGCTCCCGCCCGTCTGGCGGTGGTGGCCCGGCGCTTTCCCAAGCTGACCTGCATCGCCGCCCACTTCGGCGGCTACAACCACTGGCAGGATGTGGAGGTATACCGCTCCCTCCCCAACGTCTGGTTCGATACCAGCAGCACCCTTTTCAAACTTCCCCGGGACCGTGCCCTGGAACTGCTGGATATCCTGGGCACCCGCCGTTTCCTCTTTGGCACCGATTTCCCTATGTGGGACCACCGGGAGGAACTGGACCGTTTTCTTGCCCTGGGCCTGCCGGAGGAGGCTCGGGACGACATCCTCCACCGCAATTTCCAGCGCCTCTTTGAGGTGGCGCTGTGACCGCCCCCCGGGATGGGGCCTGGTATCTCCTGGAGCAGATACCGGGCCCCCTTTTGGATTGGTACCACCGCTCCGCCCGGGTGCTCCCCTGGCGCAGCCACCCCACCCCCTACCGGGTCTGGATCAGCGAGATCATGCTGCAACAGACCCGGGTGGAGGCGGCCAAGCCCTACTACCTCCGCTTCCTGGAGGCCCTTCCCGACGTCCCCGCCCTCGCTGCCTGCCCGGAGGATACCCTCCTCAAGCTGTGGGAGGGGCTGGGGTACTATTCCCGTGCCCGGAACCTGCAAAAGGCCGCCCGGCTGGTGATGGAGCGCCACGGCGGGGAACTTCCCGCCTCCTTCCAGGCCCTCCGGGCCCTTCCCGGCGTGGGGGACTACACCGCCGGGGCCATCGCCTCCATCGCCTTCGGTCTCCCCTGCCCCGCCGTGGATGGCAACGTCCTCCGGGTCACATCCCGGGTCACCGCCAGCTACGAGGACATCGGCGGCGCCAAGATAAAGGTCCAGGTGGGCGATCTTATCCGCAAGATACTCCCCCCTCAGCCGGGGGATTTCAACCAGGCCCTGATGGAACTGGGAGCCTGCGTCTGTCTGCCCAACGGGGAGCCCCTTTGCGGCGACTGCCCCCTGGGGGACATCTGCCAGGCAAAAAAGCTGGGCCTCCAGGGGGAGCTTCCGGTAAAGGCCCCCAAGAAGGCCCGGCGCGTCCAGCAGCTGACGGTGCTGCTGCTCCGGGATGAAAAGGGCCGCTTGGCCCTGCGCCGCCGCCCGGCCGCCGGGCTGCTGGCGGGGATGTGGGAGCCGGTGAACCTCCCGGGCCGTCTTACTTCTGAGGAGGTGGCTGCCGCCGTGGCTGGGATGGGTCTGACGCCGTTGGAGGTGGCTCCGCTGCCCTCTGGTCGGCATGTTTTTACCCACGTGGAGTGGGAGATGACCGCCTGGGCGGTCCGGGTCACCGGGGCCGGGGCGGGGGTCGTTTGGGCGGCGCCTGGGGAGTTGGAGGTGGGGTATCCTTTGCCCTCTGCCTTTCGCCAGGCTGGTTGGTGGCCCTCGGAGGGCTGACCCTCCCCTTTTTTGGGCTCGTTCCTCTCCTACCTCTTTCTGTTGTTTTTAAGACATCACTTCGACCGCCTCGCCGGCGGGGCCCTTCTTTCTGTATCGACAGAAAGAAGGCAAAGAGCGA
>CAJUFR010000094.1 GCA_910585525.1 uncultured Angelakisella sp. | reverse complement strand
CTTCTTTCTGTCGACACAGAAAGAAGGGCCCCGCCGGCGAGGCGGTCGAAGAGATGCCTTGAAAATAACAGAAAAATGTCAGAAAGAAACGAGCCCCAAAACAGCATACCCTCACTTTTTTCCCCAACCCCCCGCAACTCACTTGACAGCCCTTCCCAAACTAAGGTATAATGCTATATTGCAAGATAGAGCAAGGTGTCCCCCTGTCCCAGCGGTTGGGGCGGGGTGGTGAGACTATCCCATGAGAAGGAGGGAACGAGAGAGATGCTGAGAACCTATCAGCCCAAGAAGCGCCAGCGGAGCAAGGTCCATGGCTTCCGTAAGCGGATGTCCACCAGCAACGGCCGCAAGGTGCTGGCCCGCCGCCGGGCAAAGGGCCGCAAAGTCCTGTCCCTGTAAGCGGTAATATCCCCCAGCAAAAAATGATCGCCCACCTGTAGCAACAGCGTGGGCACTCTTTTTAGCGGCAGCGGGGTGCCCCCGCAGCCGACCCCTACCCGGTGGCTCCGCCGCCTTACCCAAGCGCGGGCTGCCAGCAACTGCCTGGAGTCCAAAGCCCCATCCCCCGCCGCGGCGGAGAGGATGCCCCCACCAATCCAAAGAAAGAAGCCACCCCCATGAAGATGAAAAACGCCCAGACCCTTAACGACAACCGGGATTTTGTGCGGATCTACCGCCGGGGACAGTGCCAGGTAGCGCCGCTGCTGGTGACCTACGCCCGCCGGGGGCCAAGGGGCCGCCGCCGGGTGGGCATCACCGCCACCAAGAAGGTGGGGGGCGCCGTCCAGCGCAACCGGGCCAAGCGCCTGATCCGGGCCGCCTGGCGGGAGGTAGAGCGGGAAGCCCCCTCCGGCTGGGACTACATCTTCGTGGCCCGGGGCAGGACCACCGGGGCCAAGATGCAGCAGGTCCGGGAGGTGATGTCCGCCCAGCTGCGGCGGGCCACCGCCCCGTCCGATGCCAAAAAAAGCCATGAGCAGAAAAGATAGACCTGTCACCAGCGCCGGCGGCACCTTGGCCGGCCTCTGGCAGCGTCTGCTCCTTGCCCCCGTCCGCTTCTACCAGCGGCACCTGTCCGGGCTCAAGCCTTCCCCTTCCTGCCGGTTCATCCCCTGCTGCTCCACCTACGCCGCCACCGCCCTAAGGCGGTTTGGCCTGATCCGGGGCGGCCTGATGACCATCTGCCGGGTCCTGCGCTGCAACCCCCTCTGCCGGGGCGGGGTGGACCCCGTCCCCCAACACTTCACCCTCCGCCCCTTCGCCGGGCTGGAGGACCCCCCGGAGCAGGACCGGAAGCCACATGAAAGGCTCTGAAAAACCCATCCACCCAATTTTGGAGGAACCACAAAAATGCCGAATATTTTCCAATGGATCATGACCGTCTTTGGCCTGCCCCTGGGGTATATCATGTGGGCCATGTACCAGATCGTCCACAACTACGGCGTGGCGATCATCCTTTTCACCATCGTCACCAAACTCCTGCTCATCCCCCTGGCCATCAAGCAGCAGAAGTCCACCATCAAGCTGCAGATCATCCAGCCCAAGATGCAGGAGATCCAAGCCAAATATAAGAACAACCCCCAGAAGATGAACGAGGAGATCCAGGCCCTCTACGAGCGGGAGAACTACTCCATGACCGCCGGATGCCTCCCCATGCTCATCCAGTTCCCCATCATCTTCGGCCTGCTGGACGTGGTCTACCGCCCCCTGACCCACCTGCTCCACATCTCCAGCACCGCCATGGAACAGGCCAAGCAGATCGCTGTCGGCATCATCGGCACCAACGCCACCAGCGGCTATGCCCCGGAGATCGCCGTCTTCAACTCCATCAAGGCCGATCCCGCCGCCTACGCCGCCCTGGGCACCGACGTCCTGGACAAGATACTGGCCTTTGATATGCACTTCCTGGGCCTGGACCTCTCCACCTTCCCCAACCAGGTCATCACCCTGGGCCTTTCCGGGGAGGCCCTGAAGAGCATGCTCAACCCCATCATCCTCATCCCCATCCTCTCCGGCGCCACCGCCCTGATCATGTCCCTGGTGACCATGCGCAACGCCGCCGGCCCCAGCAACTCCAGCATGGGCGCCATGATGCTGATGATGCCCCTCATGTCCCTCTGGTTCACCTTTATGGTCCCTGGCGGCGCCGGTCTCTACTGGACCATCTCCAACCTGGTGGCGGTGGCCCAGACCAAGGTCATGAACCACTTCTGGAACCCCAAGGAGATCGCTGAGAAGATGAAGGCGGAGGAAGAAGCCCGGAAGGAACGGGAGCGCCAGGAGAAGATCGAAGCCAAAAAGCGCGCCAAGGAGCAGGGCAAGACCGACGAGGCCACCGCCCTCTCCCAGAAGGAGAAGGACCGCCGCAAGCTGGCGGAGGCCCGGCGCAGGAACGCGGAGAAGTACGGCGACACCTATGTGGAAGTCACCGATGACGATTTGAAGTAGGAGGTGTAACTGCTTTGATCCAGGAGACCATCGCCACCGGCCGTGACGTGAACGCGGCCATCGATAACGGATGCCTTCAGCTGGGGATCGACCGGGAGGAGGACATCTTTGACTTTGAGATCATCGCCCGGGAGAAGAAGGGCTTCCTCGGTCTCAAGACCTACCCCGCCAAGGTGAGGGTGTTCCGGGAGGTGCCGGACCCCAAGCCGGTCCAGCCCAAGCCGGAGCCTAAGCCCGCCCCTCCCCCCGCCCCCAAGAAGGAGGAGCGCCCCGCCCCGGAGAAGAAGCCCCGGGAGGAGCGCCCGGCTCCCGCACCCGCCCCCAAGGAGACCAAAGCCCCCGCCGCGACACAGGAAAAGAGGGAGCCCCAGGAGCCTAGGGAGCCCCGGAAGGACCCCCGTCCCCCCCGGGAGAAGAAGCCCAGAGAGCCCCGTCCTCCCCGTG
>CAJUFR010000093.1 GCA_910585525.1 uncultured Angelakisella sp. | reverse complement strand
CCTTCTTTCTGTCGACACAGAAAGAAGGGCCCCGCCGGCGAGGCGCTCGAAGAGATGCCTCATAAAATAACAGAAAAAGGTATGGAAAGGAACGAGCCCAAAAGTGACCACGTCTCCCGGAGGAACTACCGAAATTATCGGAAAATAGAAGTACTATTTGTATGACAAAGCATAAGAAATACAAAGAGTATATATTTTCCGCCGGTATGCCCCCCCCGGAAGGCAAATGTCCCCTCTGGGGGACTGACCGCCCCGGTGGATCCGGTGGCCGGGGCGCCCGGGCGCTGCCAGGGGGCGGGACTGGATGGCTATTTTGTCCGCCTCTCCGGGGTGGAAGCGCAGCCGGTCCCTTGATAATATTCTAACTGGTCAAGAGGGTTATGGGGTCGATAAAACCGGGCAGGCTCTGGTGAGTCTGCCCGGTTTTCAGTCAAACATCGTGACCCATCCGGGATCGTGGTAGGCGTCGAAGCACATCGCCACCTGTTCCCGGGTGTTTTTTTCCTCCGCCAGAGGGGGCAGGGCGTTCAGGGGAAACCAGCCGCTGGCGGTGGTCTCCAGGTTGGGGGTAAAATCCCCGCCCAGAAGGGTGCAAAGGACAAATACTTTACAGATCTTATGGGCGTAAACGGGAAGATTGTGTTTTTCCCGGTCCTGGACAGCGATGATCCGGTCCGCTGTGACGGTGAGACCGGCCTCCTCCCGGACCTCCTTGATGGTGTTCTCCTTTACCGACAGCCCGGCATCCACCCAGCCGCCGGGGAGGGACCAGCGGCCGTCGGTCTCCTGGACCAGGAGGACAGTCTCCCCCTGGAAGATGGCGGCCCGGGTGTCCAGCTTGGGGGTCTGGTAGCCCGTCTCGCAGCAGAAAAGGTCCCGGACCTTCTCCGGGGAGATGCCGGTCTTGTGGCTCAGCATCTGGGCGGCGATCTCCCGGACCCGCTGGTAGCGTTCCCGGTCGAACCGGTCTTTGCCATAATAAAGGCCCGCTTGGGCGATGGACTGGAGTTCTACCGCCCAATCCAGCCAGGGCTCGCTGTGGTCCATAGGGCGCCTCCTTACTGCTTTTTTATATACTTTGCGTATACTTTAAGATAATTATCACCAAACGTGATGGTGCAAAGGTCCTCGTAGGGGATGACCGCAGTGTCCTTGGTCCAGCTGCCGTCGGCTCCCACCGGCTGGAGGGTGAGATAATCCTGCTCCAGGGAGATGATCTTCCCCACAAAGAAGCAGAGTTCCCCCTCCTCCCCGGCGCACTCGGCGATGCACCAGCCGCCGAAGTCCCGGAGGATGCCAGCGGCCAGTTCCTTCCAGTCCCGGCAGGTCTGGAGGGCAGCGGGGCGCTTGCAGCCGTCATAGACCCCCTCCCCCTTCATGGCCCGGCGGATAAAGTCGTTGTCGTCGTACTGCTCCACCCCGGTGATCTGGCTGGCGCCGATGGCGATATAGCCATCCAGGACAAAGTCCCGCTCCCGGGCCAAAACGGCGATGGCGGGGCCGGTGGCCACCGGGATGCCGCTCCAGCTGTCCCCGGTCTCGTCCCGGTAGACCGCCATCACGCTGCCGGCCTGGGCGGCGTCCTGCAGGGCTTGGATGGATTCGTTCATGTTATGTCCTCCTTTTTTGCGCCCGGTGCCCGGGCGGCGATGTTAAGGTGTCTCCAGGATGTAGATATCCACGAACCGGGCGCCGTTTAGAACGCTCTCGGTATAGGTCTCGTAAAACAGGTCCACCGTGACGCCGTTGCTGGCGAACTCCCCGGTATCATTCACCACGGCGTAGCCGTAGATGAACTGGTTGTCCGGCGTTTTGATGTACAGCTTGCTCCCGTAGGGCATCTCGTCCAGCCGGATCACCGCCACCGTCCCCGCCTGGCAGTAGGTCTCCCCGTACTGCCCCCGGGTGGTCCAGTACCCGGAGCCCCAAGCCTTGCCTGAGCGGTGGTAGCCGGTGGCCTTCTGGTTCCGCAGCACCGAGATGTAGTTGATGGGATTGCCGTTCTCGTCCAGGGGGTACTGGGCGCTGAAGTCAAAGTTGGAAACAGGGCTGCCGTCCCCCACCAGCAGGTGGGTGGTGGTGGGGTTTTTGAGGACGTCCTCCCGGACCTTGTACCGGTCCACCACCTCCCCGTCCTCCAGCACCTCCTCCCAGGTCTCCTTTTTGAGGCCGTCGGAGCCGTACTGGAGGGTCCGGGTGGTGCCCTTGCGGATGACGCTGGTGTGCTTCTCGATCGTCTCGTGGGGGATGGTCACCTCGTTTTCCACCCGGCGGGAATCCACCCGGACGATGGAGATATCGTCCCCCGGCATCAGTTCGGTGGCCCGGGGGTGGGTGATCTTGTCGGCGTTGCGCAGTTCCACCCCGTTGCTGATGAGCATATCCGCCACTGTGTCCCCCTCCATGCAGTAGTACCGCTCGGTGTCGCCGTCCACCGTCAGGGAGATGGGGAAGGGGTGGCGGATGGAGATCCGCTGGAAATTCCCGCCGCCGGCGGCGGTGTGCTCCACCAGCCCCCGGGGCCCGGGGTCGATCTCCTCGTTGGCCAGTATCTTCATATAATCCCGCTCGGCGGTGACGGTGACGGTGGCGCTGTCCCCGTCGATGATATAGACCACATGGTTCAGGTAGACCACCGTAAAGATGACAGCGGAGAGCATCACCGCGGCGATACTGGCGGCGGTAGCGGGGCTAAAGACGCACCGGGCCACACACTCCGCCGCCCGGAGGGCCTTTTTCAGCACCAACCGGCCGGTGAGGGGTTCCCGCCTCTTCACATGGGCCCCCCGCCGGGGTTTGGTCCGCCGGGGTTTGGCCCGCTGGGCCGGGGCGGCCGGGGGAGGGGCCTGCGGCGGGGCTTCCGCTGGGGCGGGGGTGTCCGGGGGGTGAAGTTCCACCGGGGTGGGGG
>CAJUFR010000092.1 GCA_910585525.1 uncultured Angelakisella sp. | reverse complement strand
CTTCAAATTGGCCTGATAGGGTGCCTCCGGCGGATTTAAAGTTCCCTGCGGGGGGGTGGGGGTGCTGCGGCGGGTTTTTGGGGGCGGCTGGCGCCGCCCTTTCTTTTGTTTGGAAAAAACCATTTTTTTGCCTTTTTTCCCCGTTGCGTCCTGGGCGGGGAGGGAGTATAATTGTAACAAACACACGCCCGTTGGGCGCTCTTGGGGCGGAGACAGGAGGGATAGGGATATGGTCCGACTAAATGGCGCGCTGGCCTTGATCCTGGCGCTCAGTCTTTGCGCGTCCGCCTGCGGCGGGACGCGTCAGCCTTTGCCGCCGGAGAGCAGCAGTTCCCAGGGCGGCAGCGCCACCTCGGTGGCCCAGCCCTCCGCTCCGGCGGAGACCTCTTCCTCTCAGCCTGCCACGTCGGCGGAAAGCCGGCCGGAGGAGGACCCGCCGCCAGAGGAGAGCCAGGTCTCCAGCCCCGCCTCCCTCCCGGAGGGCGAGTCTTCTGTCTCCTCCCAGCCGGAGGCTTCTGCGCCCTCCTCCCCGGAAAGCCAGCCGGAGGGGGCGTCCCAGCCGGAGAGCCTTCCCCCGGAGGAGCCGTCCTCCGCCGATCCGCCGCCACCGGAGAGCGGTTCGGAGCCACCGGAGACATCCTCCGACCCGGCCCCGGAGCAGCCCTCCCCGGGGGAGGAGATATCCCAGGGCTGCCGCTGGCTGAACATCAACGAGGCCGCCATCCTCACCCTCATCAACAAGGAGCGGGGGCGGATGGGGCTCCAGCCCCTGACCCTGGACCCGGACCTGACCGCCGCCGCCCGGGTGCGGGCGGATGAGTTGTACCGGGGCAACTATGTGGGCCACACCCGCCCCGACGGGGAGCCCTGGGAAACGGTGCTCCAGCGGGACGTGCCGGTGGAGTTCTCCCTGGCGGGGGAGAACCTGGCCTGGTCCAACCACGCCGTGGGCCAGGATATCCCTCCCTTCCAGTGGTTCCAGATGTGGAAGGAGAGCGAGAGCCACTACGCCGCCATGCTGGGGGAGCGGTACACCCACTGCGGGGTGGCGGTGCTGGCCGGGCCCTACTTCGACGGCGAGGAACAGAGTTACGCCGTCACCCTCTTTTGCAACTACTGACCGGACAGACAGCGCCGGCGGCAGGTCCCATTCACGGGCCCTGCCGCCGGCGCTTTTTTTGCGGACCACCGCCTTCCCTGCCCCCCTGGCGGGAGGACCGCCGGGGAAAAAGAAAAAATTCCCATAAAAAGCGCAAAAGACATTGTGTTTTCCGGGAAAGTTGTGTATGATAGTAGCAGGGCACAGGCAAGTGCCAGCAGGAGCGGAGTGGTTCCAGCACCCCGCCCCCTGTCTACGGAGAAAGGACCTCCATACACAACGGCTTCGGCCGTACCAGCGGTTATCATTATACCGTCTTTTCCTGGGGAACACAAGGAAAAGGGGCGGTTTTGATGTGTTTTGTACTTGCTGGCGCCGTGTATGGCTTGTTTCCCGTACACGGCGCTTTCTTGCTGCCCTGCGGAAGAAGGAGGGCAGGGGCCTGGACAAAGGCCCCTGCCGCACCGGCCGCGGGAGGACACAAGAAAAAAGCAAGGAGGAACAAAAGATGAAGAAGATCCTGGCACTGATGCTGGCCGTGGTGATGGCGGCATCCATGACAGTGGCGGCCATGGCGGAGGAGACCACCGCCCCCGACGCCCCGCCCGCCACCGAGACCCCGGACACCCCGGAGACCCCGGAGGGACCGGACGTCCCGGAAACTCCCGACACCCCGGATGAGCCTGTGGAGGAGGAAGCGCCGATCACCATGAATGGCTGTCTCCCGGGGGAGACTGTTCATGCGAATTGGGATATTACCATGACGGGCACCCAAGGTCTTATGATCAAAACCGATCTGGAGATCAAGGAGTGGGACCACGAAAACAAAAAAGATTTCAATGGAAAAATAAGAGAGTATGTCGGCAACTGGGAATATCTTTTTAGCCCCGCTGACCCCCTTACCAAGCCGGAGGATGTGGGCAAGACCATTGAGGATACCATTCACATCACCCTTGGGAATGGTGAGACCTACTCTTTCCATCTGGTGGTCACCTATGTAGGACATGGGCACATACAGTGTCAAAATCAGTTAAAGGTCTTTACCCTTGGTGAACAGGTCGTATTGGATGTCAAAGTTGTTGACCCCACCGATACTTTTTCGGTCCCCTATCGGGTGGAGTTTTTCCAGGGAACAAAAGCGGATGTTGAGGCCTATAGAAATGCTCCCGAGGAACAACTGCTGCTGAGAGTAGATGAGATGGAAGTGATCGATAAAGAAAACTTCACCATTACCGTCACCCCCATTAAAACAGGAGCAGAGCAAGTCCTTATCCATGCGATCGATGAGAACCGAAAAGGCTACGGCCAAGGCTGGCGGATCCAGGTGGTAGAGGAAGGTCAGAAGCCCATCGAATCTATCACCATCCCCAGCAAAACCGACAACCAGCGCGCCGAAGAAGCCGCTGTCGACGTCATCGACAAGGTGAACGAGGCCATCGCCGCCGGGGAGGAACTTCCCGCCAAGGCCCAGACGGTGGAGACCGCCACCGGTTCCACCAGCACCGTCGTCCCGGTGAAACTTCACGGCCTGGAGGCCTCCCTCTCGGTGGACACCATGGACCTGCTGGCCGACGGCAAGGTGGGCATCAAGGCCAACATCAACAACGGCGCCGCCGAGATCATCCTCCCCAACGGCTTCCAGCATACCCCGGAGCCCGGCCGCTTCGGCTACCCCCTGGGCTTCCAGAAGGACCCCCGTGACGCCGAACTGATGAAGTCCGCCGTCAAGGAGGAGGACGCCAAGACCGAAGCCTACAAGCTGGGCGGCAACGTGGTGCTCCCCACCACCGCCACCGTCACCATCAAGACCAAGCTGGACG
>CAJUFR010000091.1 GCA_910585525.1 uncultured Angelakisella sp. | reverse complement strand
GTTTCGCCCGCTCCCTCCTTGAAGTTGGCCTGATAAGGTGCCTCCGGCGGATTTTGATTCCCTGCGGGGGAAGGGATGCGCCGCAGGCGGCAACTGACACGACGTGGACCGAACGAGAAAAAGCAACGGCTTGGCCGTTGCTTTTTTGATATCGGTCTACAGTTCGTATTATTTCTACAAAAATCTACACCCGGAAGATGCTCCCCATCTCCAGGATGCCCTCGGCCAGGTCCTGGCGGTAGTTGGGGGCGGTGGGGTCCAGGCTGTTGATGACCACGCCGTCGCTGCCGTCCTTGCCGGTGGAGTGGACGAATCTTTCCTCCCCCAGGTACATGGCCACGTGGCCCTTGAAGAAGATCAGGTCCCCCCGGTCCAGCCGGGCGCGGGGGATGGGCTTCATGGAGAAGGCGGGGTCGATGCGGGCGTCACGGTGGATGAGGATGCCGTTCATCAGGTAGGCTTGGCTGCACAGGCCGGAACAGTCGATGCCCAGGGGGGTGCGGCCCCCCCAGCGGTACTGGACGCCCATGTAGGAGAGGGCGGTCCTCACCAGACGCTCCCGAAGCTGGACCTCGTCGGCGGGGTCCCAGGCGGTGATGACCTCCCCCAGGAAGCTGTGCTTGGTGTACCCTGTACGGCCGTCGCAGAGGGTGACCGGCACCCATCCGTTTTCGTCGGCGGGGCCGGCGGGGCTGACCCAGGCGCCACGGGGGAGGGTCTCGACACAGGCCCCCTGGACCTTGGGGGCGTTCAGAATATCGGCGGTGAGACGGGTCACCACCTGCTTGGGCAGGGCCTCCCACCAGCCGGGACGGTCCTCTGCTAACTCCAGGTGGCGCTGGTGGAGGTAGCCGGTATAGCTGTAATGGGTCTTTACTTTACACCACCCGCCGGGCAATTCCTCGGTGATCTCCACCCGCCAGCCGCAGAGGGCCTCGTCGGCCAGTTCGCAGGGGACCTCCGGCCGCAGGTAGAGGGGGGCGATGGGGCTTTTCACCAGGGCGTAACGCATAAGGATGACCTCGCTTTCATCATGTATTGTCACCGGCGGCGGCCGGCCGGAAAAGGAAACTGCCATCGGCCCCGGCCTTTAATTGGACCGTGGCCCCCAGGGGCAGGCTCATGGTGGGGAGGGTGTGGCCGCAGGTGAGGCCGGTGACCAGGGGGATGTTCTTCTCCCGGCAGACCGGTTCCACCACGTCCCGGATCACCTCCGGGATGGTGAGGCTCCGGGCGGGGTCCTCGGCGACACAGTCGGTAAAGGCCCCCAGCAGGATGGCGGCGCACCGCTCCAGCGCCCCGCTGTTGCGCAGATGGGTCAGCATCCCATCCAGCCGGTAGGGCCGCTCCCCAATGTCCTCCAGGAAGAGTACCGCCCCAGCGGTGTCCAGCTGGTACCAGGTGCCCACCGACGAGGCCACCAGGGAGAGGTTGCCCCCCGTCAGCCGCCCGGTGACCTCCCCGGGGACGGCCACCTCCGGCGGAGGGGCATCCTTCGGGTTTTCCCAGGGAGTCCAGTCCGCCGGGGGGCAGAAGAGAAGGTTTTTCATCGACGCCAGGGTGTAGCCGTCCAGGCCCTGGTACCACTCGGTGCTGGGCATGGGGGTGTGGAAGGTGACCAGCCCCTCCCCGGTCTGGTTCAGCAGGCCGTGGATGGCGGTGATATCGCTGTAGCCGCAGAACACCTTGGGGTGGGAGATGGCCACCTCCGGGTCAAAGTAGGGGAGCATCCGCTGGGCGCCGTAGCCGCCCCGGATGCAGAGGATGCCCTGGATGCTGTCGTCCAGAAAGGCGTCGGTGAGATCCCGGGCCCGCTGACGGTCCTCCCCGGCCAGATAGCCGTAGGAAGCAGTGGCGCTGGGCCAGAGGACGGGTGTAAGGCCAAGTGCCTTTACAGCGTCCAGGGCAGGCTCCACCCGCTCCGGGGGGACAGGGCCGCTGGGACCCACCAGGGCGACACGGTCGCCGGGGCGCAGGGGAGTGGGGTAGATCATGGTTATCGTCTCCTATCGTGTAAAATATATCCAACCAAAGGCCAGCAGTGGGCTGGCGTAGATGGTGATATAGATAAGGGTGATCCAGGGCTGGTAATCCAGGTAGAAGGCCCGGGGGGTCAGGGACCAGGGGTGCTTGATGAGCACCCATCCCACCAGGTCCACCACCACCGTCAGCGTCCCCCAAAGGAGGGCGGTGGCAGCCGCCTCCCTCCAGGAGACAGCTCCGGCCCCCCGGAGGTAGAGCCAGGCGAAAAAAGGGAAGATCAGAAGGTTGTACAGGGGATGCCAGGGCTTGGTCCGTTCGTACCCCTCCCCCATGCCGGGACCCTCCTTCATGGTGCCCATGCCCAGGACCAGGATGTTGTAGCAGGTGTGCAGGATTCCCACCAGGGTGACGATGCCGTACGCCGCCCAGTAGCAGCCCATAGAAAGCCCGATCCGCGCCACGAAGATCATTCCTTTCTGTCGAATTCTGTCTATTTTATACTCATGGTCATCTTGATGTGGGGGATGCCATCCTCCAAAAACTCCGGGGAGATGGCGGAAAACCCCGCCTTTTCGTAAAAGCCCCTGGCGTAACTCTGGGCCGAGAGGGCGACGCTGCCAGCCCCCAGGCCGTCACGGGCGAACCGCACCCCCTCCGCCAGGATGCGGGCCCCCAGCCCCTGTCCCCGCCGGGCGGCGATGACCCGGCCGATGAATGCCCGGCCGGTCCCGTCCACCGGCAGCAGCCGCAGGTAGGCGGATATCTCCTCCCCCTCCCGGAGCCAGAGGTGCCAGGCGGTCTTGTCGGCGTCGTCCACCTCCTGGTAGGGGCAACGCTGTTCCACCACGAACACCGCCGTCCGCAGCTTGTAGATGGCGAATAACTCCGGGGCGGTGAGGTCACGGAAGTGCTTGATGCAGAGGTCGGGGGGAGCGGGTTCGGTTAGGGGATGCGCCTGGTGGTGGGTGTGGGTCATAGGG
>CAJUFR010000090.1 GCA_910585525.1 uncultured Angelakisella sp. | reverse complement strand
AACCCAGAATGAGAATCCAAGGTGTCCTATCCAAGCATGAGGTAACCGCTATCGCCCACAAAATCTATCGTCTAGCACCCGCTGTCAATCCGCCGCTTGACGGCGGGCCCGCTGTATTACACATCGCACGGGGGATTCTCAAGGGGGAACCCCTTGAGTCGCTCTTTGCCTTCTTTCTGTCGATACAGAAAGAAGGGCCCCGCCGGCCAGGCGCTCGAAGAGACGCCCTTCAAAATAACAGAAAAGCCTCAGAAAGGAACGAGCCCAAAAAGGGACAGAAAGGAACGAGCCCCCAAAAAGTATGTACCCCCCCAAAAGGGGGCCAAAAAACCTCACCCCTGAAAGATCTCCCCCGGCGCCACCGCCGGGTCCAGAAAAGCCGCCGGGTCGGTAGAAATGACCCGGCATATCTGGAGCCGCCCGTCGGGCAGGGGCAGGCAGTCCACCACCCCGTAGCGGCACCGCTTCTGCACCCTCTGTATCGGAGGTCCCGCCTCCAGGTAAGCCTCCGGGGGGAGGATAGAGTGGATGGGCATAGCTACCGCTCCTCCTTCCGGGGGCGCCCCGGCCGGCGCTTTGGGGGCGGCTCCGTCCCCGCCTGGCTGGTGGGGGGCAGGGGGGGCATCACCGGCAGGGCGGCCGCCGCCTCCCGCTTCTTCCGGGGCCTGCCGGGGGACTTTTTGCCGGGGGCCGCCGGGGCGGGCTTCTTCTTTGGCCCGGGGGCCTGGGCCTTCTTGGCGCCCTTGGCGGGAGGGTCCTCCGGCTCCTCCTTGTCCGGCTGGGATTCGATCAGCTGGTACAGCTTTTCGATGGCCTCGTTGAGGCCCCCCAGGGAATCGATGAGACCCTCCTCCACCGCCATCTCCCCGTCCAGGACGGTGCCGATGTCCATCACCAGTTCCCCGCTGTTCATCATCAGTTCCTTGAACCGCTCCGGGGGGATGCGGGAATTCTGGCAGACGAAGCCGGTGATCCGCTCCTGCATCTTGTCGAAGTAGGAGAGGGTCTGGGGCACCCCCAGCATGACGCCGTTCATCCGCACCGGGTGCACCGTCATGGTGGCGGTGGGGGCGATGAAGGAATACTGGGCGCTCACCGCCAGGGGGACGCCGATGGAGTGGCCGCCCCCCAGCACCAGGCTGACGGTGGGGGTCTTCATGCCGCTGACCAGCTCGGCGATGGCCAGCCCTGCCTCCACGTCCCCGCCCACCGTGTTCAGGATGATCAGCAGCCCCTTGATGGAACTGTCCTGCTCGATGGAGACCAGCTGGGGGATGACGTGCTCGTACTTGGTGGTCTTGTTCTGGGGCGGCAGGATGTAGTGCCCCTCCACCTGGCCGATGATGGTGAGACAGTGGATCTTGTGCCGCCCCCCCTCCGGCGTCACCGAGCCGGAGTGGTAGATCTGCTGGGACTGGCTCTCCTCCTGCTCCTCTTCCTCCTGGCCGTTCTGCTCCTCGTCCAGCAGCTCTGGCTGTCCGTTTTGGTTCCTTCTCATGACAGGACCTCCCCTTTTAGTTTGCCTAGTTTATTTCTAGGATGTGCTAAAAATGGGGAGGATATGCAGGGAGGGGGGAGGTCTTATCCCAGTATACCACAAAGAGGGCCTTTCTTCACACCAATTCTTCCTCGATCAGGTACCGGGGGCGGCCCTTGGCCTCCAGGTAGACCTTGCCCACATACTCCCCCACCAGCCCCAGCCCCGCCAGCTGGAGCCCGGCGATGGTCCAGACCGAGGCCAGCAGCACCGTCAGCCCCGCCACAGGGCGGCCCGCCAGCGCCATCACCAGCAGCCAGAGCAGCCAGAGGCCGCCGCCGCAGAGCAACAGCCCCCCCGCCGCCGCCATCAGCCGGATGGGGCGCACCGAAAGGGAGGTGATGCCGTCGATGGCGAAGTTCAGCATCCGGGAGAGGGAGTATTTGGACTCCCCGGCCAGCCGCTCCCCACGGCGGTACTCCACCACCCCGGCGCGGTAGCCCACCAGGGGCACCAGCCCCCGGAGGAAGAGGTTCACCTCCCGGTACTGGGAAAGGCCGTCCAGGGCCCGGCGGCTCATCAGGCGGTAGTCGGCGTGATTGTACACCGTCTCCGCCCCCAGCGCCGCCATCAGCCGGTAGAAGGCCAGGGCGGTGCCCCGCTTGAAGGGGGTGTCGGCGGCCCGGTCGTTGCGCACCCCGTAGACGATATCGCAGCCGCCGTAGAACTGCTCCAGCATCTGGTCCATGGCCTCCATGTCGTCCTGGAGGTCGGCGTCAAGGGAGATGGTGACGCCGCACCGCTCCCTGGCGGCCATCAGCCCCGCCAGGAGGGCGTTCTGGTGCCCCCGGTTGTGGGCCAGCTTGACCCCGGCCACCGCCGGGTCGTCCCGGTGGTACCGGGCGATGAGTGCCCAGGTCCGGTCCCGGCTGCCGTCGTCCACAAAGAGGACCCGGCTCCCCGGGGCGGCCAGCCCCCGCCGCACCAGCCCCCGCAGCTTCTCCCCCAGCCGCCGCGCCGTCTCCGGCAGCACCTCCTCCTCGTTGTAGCAGGGCACCACGATGTACAGCACCTCCGGCCTGTCCATAACGGGTCACGCTCCTTTCGTGTATAGGATCTGACAACCAGCACTACCAAAAAAATCTAACAACCAGCACCACCTAAAGCACCTAGCACCCGCTGTCGCCATCGCTAAAGAATCTACCGCCCAGCACCCGCTAACGATCCGCCGCTTGACGGCGGGCCCGCTGCCCCTGATGGGATCCTTAAGGGACCAGTCCCTTAAGTCGCTCTTTCGGTTCCTTTCTGGCGAGACAGAAAGGAACAGCACCCCGCACCCACAAAACCCAGAAAGAAAATCCAAGGTATCCTATCCAAGCATGAGGCAGGCGCTAGCGCAACCAAAATCTAGCGCCCAGCACTCATTAGCGATCCGCCGCTTGACGGCGGGCCCGCTGCATTACACATCGCAGGGGGGATCCAAGGGGGGTACTCCCTTGGTCGCTCTTTGCCTTCTTTCTGTCGATACAGAAAGAAGGGCCCCGCCGG
>CAJUFR010000089.1 GCA_910585525.1 uncultured Angelakisella sp. | reverse complement strand
GGCGTCGGTCGCTAAGGTTCGCACCCACTGACGCCGCCCAGTCCGCTTGGGCTGGAGTGCTCCCCAGCGCCATGATAGATGTCTGCCTTGGTAACTCGATGCTTGGCCGGGCGGCTGGCTGCGGGGTGGGATATGGTTCGCAGCCGCTAAAGTGGGTGGTTGCGCCCGCTCCCTCCTTGAAGTTGGCC
Source organism: uncultured Angelakisella sp. (assembly GCA_910585525.1). Lineage (GTDB taxonomy): Bacteria > Bacillota > Clostridia > Oscillospirales > Ruminococcaceae > Angelakisella. The sequence continues at coordinate 3,024 of CAJUFR010000089.1, read as the reverse complement.
TGATAAGGTGCCTCCGGCGGATTTTTATTCCCTGCGGGGGGTGGGGGTGGCCGCTCTGCGGAGCGGCTTTGCGCAAGGCCGCTGTCGGGTGGCGGGCGCTTTTTGAACGCAGACGCTTTCCGGCCCTGTCACGTGGTGCCCTCTTTCTCTGCCCCCGCCAAAGGATCCCACCTGCCAGTAACATACGAAACCATGTACAAAACAAACAGCAGCACATTGTGGGCGATCATACACCCCCAGGCCGCCACCAGCCCCATCCCCAGCCGCTGGGTGCAGAGGTAGGTCCCCAGGATGCGGACCCCCCACATCCCTATGATGTTGTAAAGGAATGGGGTCCTGGTCCGCCCCACCCCCATCATCATCCCCTCCACCACGATGGGGACACCATACAGCGGCTCCGAGACGGCCACCATCCGCAGCACCGTGGCCCCCAGGTCGATGACCTCCCGGCTGGGGGAGAAAAGCCCCATCAGTGGCCGGGCCGCCAGGAAAAGGGCTCCGCCGGAGAGACACATCAGCGCCATCTCGATAGGGAGGAACATGGCGGTGATCGACTTCATCCGCCGGCTGTCCCTGGCGCCGTAGGCCTGGCCTGTCAGGGTGGCGGCGGCGGTCTGCATCCCGTAGCCGGGGATGTAGAAGGCCGACTCCACCGTGTTGGCGATGGTGTGGGCCGCCGTGGCCACCGCCCCCAGGGAGTTGATCATCGCCGCAAAGGCGACGTATCCCAGGGAGGTGCCAAACCGCTGGAGCATATTGGGCAGGGCGATGCGCAGACAGGGACCCAGGATGGTCCTGTCCGGCCGGAGGCCCCGCCCCCGGGGAGAGATTACAGGATGCCGCCAGAGGGCTCTGGTGATCTGGAAACCGCCCCAGGTGAAGGCCACGGCGCTGGCGGCGGCAGCCCCCACCACCCCCATCCCCGCCCCGGGGAGGGTGACACTGTATCCCCACAGGCAGAGGGTGCGGGTGGGGTAGATGAGAAGAAAATTCAACAGAATATTGATGCCGTTGACGATGAGACCCACCTTCATGGGGGTCTTGGTGTCCCCCGCCGCCCGGAGGGCCGTCCCCAGGACGGTGCTGGCGGTCCGGGGCAGCATGGGGAGGTAGAGGACCAGGAAGTACCGGGAGGCCACCGGACGGATAGATTCCTCCAACTGCATCCAGCCGGGGATGAGGCCACTGAGGGCGGTGGTAAGGAGGGTGCAGACGCTGCCGATGACCAGTACCGAGAGCACCGCCTGGGCGGAGGTACGCTGGGCGGTGTCCGGGTCCTCGGCACCGCAGGCTTTGGAGATCATGGCCAAAAAGCCGATGGCAAAGGCCCCAATGGAACCGCCGATGAGCCAGCCGATGGTTGTAGTGGCCCCCACCGCCGCCGTGGCCTGGGTGCCCAGGGAACCCACCATGGCGGTGTCGATGTACTGAACGGCGGACTGCATCACCTGCTCCAGCATGGTGGGCCAGGCCAGGGTCCAGATGACCCACAGGGCTTCTCGATACTCCCGGCGCTTGTTCACCTGCTCCATCGACCCGCCTCCTTCTTCGGTAACTGGGGTATGAAAAGGCCCCCTCAAATGAGGGGGCCAAGTAGTGACCGCCTGTATAGGCGTTCTCACTGGAGCTGCTAACCAGATTCGAACTGGTGACCTCGTCCTTACCAAGGACGCGCTCTACCGCCTGAGCCATAGCAGCGAACAGCCGCAAACGCGGCGTTTGGCAGGGGCAGAAGGCTTCGAACCCTCGGCACGCGGTTTTGGAGACCGCTGCTCTACCAACTGAGCTATACCCCTACATTTGGTTCCGAGCCTGGGCAAGACCCTGCGTTTTGCCTGCTGTCATCTTGTCCACCACCCGATAGAAGGGGCGTCCGGTCAAGTCAACGTTAATTATTATAGTGTATTCAGGGGGAAATGTCAAGTATTTCTTTTTAAAAATCGAGGAAAATTCCGGGGAAGGTGTCGCTCATTTCTGCACCGAGATATAGACCTTCTCCCCCTCCTGACCCTGTCCGCCCCAAAAGTAGATCCGGTCCCTGGCAAAAAGGCTGTACCAGAGAAAAGGCGATACCTTGGTGGGAAAAAAAGGGGCCGCTTCCCTGGGGGCATCAGGCAGGATGGGAAATTTGAAGTCCTCTCTCACCTGAAGCAGCAGGACCGGTTTCTTGTCCCCAGCCACCGAGGCCGGTCTTTCCGCCTGGCCCATGATCCATACGGGGCGGCCTCCTATCACCATATCCCATCCCTTATCGGTTTTGTCCTCCTGGGTGATGGCCATGGACCGGAAAGCCACCTTCTCCTGATAGCCCTCCACTGGCACGGCTTTTGCCGTATCAAAAACCAATACCCGGAAGTTCCGCTGATACTGATTCAAAAAATCTGCCGTCACATCCACCTTGTTCAGACTGGGGCCATCCGGCAGTTCCGGGATGCAGTACCGGTCGTGCCATTCCTCCACACAGTAGAACACCGCCATAGACTTGCCCTCCCATTTGTGCCCCTGGGGAAAGGCCAGCTGGAAGAAGAAGGCCAGTTCCTTTCCACAAAGCCGACAGCTGGGGAGGAACATATCCGGGGGCAGCTTGGGTTTGCCGCCAATAAAGGTATCGTCCTCCTCGGTCTGCCGCCTATTGGATAGCGGCTCCAACTTCCAGCTTTTCATCTTCTCACCTCAATAAAAAACAAGCGATGTATAAGCAGCTGCCCATACATCGCTTGTTGTGCTGGCAAAGACCTATCTTTCCGGGCAGCTTCCCGCCAAGTATTTTCGGCACTGGTGAGCTTAACTTCCGTGTTCGGGATGGGAACGGGTGGGACCTCACCGTAATAGATACCAGCTTGATCTGTCCGCCGCAACCTAAAAAATGTGATCCGCTTTTTCTCTTCACAAAGTCAGGAAAGCCATTTTTTGCAGTTGCGGAAGAACAAAACAGAGACAAGAGAGAACCGTGTTTGCGGCTCTCTCTTGGTGCCGGCGAAGACCTATTTTTCCGGGCAGCTTCCCGCCAAGTATCTTCGGCAC
>CAJUFR010000088.1 GCA_910585525.1 uncultured Angelakisella sp. | reverse complement strand
GGCTTCAGCTTGTCGAAAAGACTTTTTCGACAAGCTGAAGCCCGCATCCCCCAACGGGACGCGGGTCCTTTCTGATGTCTGTCGCACTATTCCCGATATTTCACCGACAAAAACCGGCTCCCCTTCTCCACGAACCGCCAGGGCCAGGCGGCGGCCTCCCCGGCGTAGTCGATGTTGATACGGGGGGTGGCGGCGATGGCGGAGGGAGTGGCCGGCTCCCCCCAGGCCAGCCAGAGACGGTCCCCCCACAGCGCCTCCCCGTAAAGCTCCCGGCCGATGTCCATGGCCATACACAGCTTGCCGGGGCCGGTGAGGAGGGCTTTTTCCTTCACCTGGTCCATCCGGCGGTTTTCCGCCATCTGCTCCTGGCCCAGGACAGGCTGGGCGCTGCGGACCAGCACCGCCTCCGGCTCCCCCTGGGGGCGGGTGACCACGTTGAAGCAGCAGTACATCCCGTAGATCAGGTAGATATAGGCCAGCCCGCCGTCCCGGTACATGACGTTGGTGCGCCCCTCCCGGCTGCGGGACGCCTTTTTGTGGGAGTGGCAGGCGGGGTCGCCGGGGCCGCAGTAGGCTTCGGTCTCGGTGATCCGGCAGCAGAGCCGCCCCCGGGGGGTCTCCCGGACCAGGTACCGGCCGATGAGGTCCCGGGCCACCGTCACCGTGTCCCGGAGGTACCAGGCCGGGGGCAGCCTGTCCCAGGGGGTCACTGGATCAGCCCCTCGATGCCGTGGGTCCGGTTCACCGCCTTGGCTTTCTCGATGTTGGCCAGGTGCTCCTGGTAGGTCTTGCCGTAGTAGTGGGTGTACTCCACGTCGGTGACAAAGAAGTAGTAGGTGCCGTCCAGGGTGTTCTTCTCCGGGTGGAGGGCGGCGTCAAAGGCGTCGGTCCCGGCGTTGCAGATGGCCCCGATGGGGAAGCCGCTGCGGTCGTAGGTGTCGTAGGCGGTGAGCATCTCCTGGCTGGGCTGCCCCAGGTAGGGGGTCATGTAGTCGTTGATGTAGTTGTTGGTGGTGCAGGATTCCAGCCGGGGGTACTCCGAACCCGCCGCCAGGCGGTTGGTGAACACCGAGGAGACGTTGTACATCTCCTCCACGTTGGCCGATTCCTTCTGGATGATGGAGGCGAATACCGCCAGTTCCTCCAGGGTGTAGCCCGCCTCCTCCATGGCCGCCAGGTTCTCCGGGGTGTACACCTTCTGCTGGAAGTTTTTCAGCATCCGCAGGATGATGGAATCCACGTCCTCGTCGGCGTAGAACTCGTAGGTGTCCGGGAAGAGGAACCCGTCCAGCCGCACCAGCTTCAGGGGGTCGTTCCCCACCTGGTCGATGAAGTCCACGTCAAAGTCGTGGGTGTTTACCGCCTCCAGAAACTCGTCCACGGTGCAGAAGCCCTCCTTGGCCAGCAGGTCCCCCATCTGGAAGGCGTTGTAGCCCTCGGGGAAGGTGACCGTCACCGTCTCCACCCGCTGCTGCACCTCCTGGAGGCGCTGGATGATACCCTGATACCCCTCCCGGGGGTCCAGGGTGAAGGTGCCGTACTGGTAGGTGCCGTCAGCCCCGGTCTTGTTGGAGTAGTACCGGAACAGGTAGGTGTTGCCGATGGCCCCGGCCTCCTCCAGGATGGAGGCGATCCGGGCGGTGCCTGCCCCCTGGGGGATCTCCACCTCCACCTCCCCCTCCGGCCGGCGGGTGCCCTCCACCTCCCCGGTGTAGTAGGCCCGGGCACCAAAGGCCCCTGCCAGGATCACCACCACCAGGACCAGCAGCACCGGCAGCACCGGGCTGCGCCGCCGCCGTTTTCTGCGCCGGGGGCGGCGGGGGGGTTCCCCCTGGTCCTCCGGCCCCTGGGGCCGCCTGCGCCGTGCTTCATATTGACCTTGACCCATGTTTTTTACTCCCCTTCTCCCCGGCTGGGGGCATCGATTTGGTGAAAAAGCCGCAAAGGCGTTCTTGATCTTCGACAAATTCCACAATATCATTATTGTATCCCACAGGGCGGGAAATTGCAACTAAAAAACCCTTCTTTTTACCTCTGCAATAAAACCGGAAAAAACCGCCACTGATAGGGTGAAAGGGGCGTTATCCGCCCAGGCCCCGATTCCAAGGAGGGATAAACATGACAACAAAACGACTGGCCGCCGTGCTGCTGGCCCTCGCTGCCTGCTGCGTGGTGGCGGCCTGCACCAACCCGGCCCCCGCCGCCCCGTCCCCGTCCTCCACCGTGGCTACCCCGGTGGCTCCCGCCCCGGAGGACCCGCCGCCCCAGCCGGAGGAGACCGGAGCCAAAGCAGATAACGAAAAGGAGGAGACCGCTATGGACCAGCTCTATGTGGCCGACGCCGCCCGGTACCGGGGGACGGTGGCTTCCATCGACGCCGACATCGCCGGGGGACTGATGTACCGCCTCACCGCCTTCCCCGGCTCCGGCCTGCCCGAACAGCTGATGATCGTGTTCACCGGCGACAGCAAGACCAGCTTCCCCCAGGATACCATCCAGGAGGGTGACCACCTGGAGGTGTTCTACCAGCCGGTGGAGGGGGAGACCTGCGGCCTCACCTGCTACGAGGTCATCGCCGCCAACCGTCTGCTCCCCGCCGAGGGGGTGTACTACAACGGCATCCTGGTGGAACAGGATACCATGGAGGACGGCACCGTTGACCTGGTGATGGTCCCCCAGGACACCCCCATGGAGAGTTGGGGGGACCCCATGAAGCAGTTCGTTTTCCACACCGGCCCGGACACCCAGTTCTACACCTCCGCCGGTGACCTGAAGGAGGGGGCGCTGCTGAACATCTACCATAAGGGCATCGCCACCCGCAGCCTGCCCCCCCAGGGGGTGGCCCTGGAGGTCCGTCTCCTGGCCCAGTAACAAATGACCCGCCAGCGGCATAGTCTGGTAACGGGTGCAGGAGAAAAGAAAACAGCCCAAGACCCCAGGCACCCACCATCGCCCTGCGCAAGCTAAGGCCCCGCAGGGGCCGAGTAGGGCATGACAGCGGGGGCTACCCCGCCAGGAGTTGATGCCGTTATGAAGGGAAAAGGTTATACCAGCCTTTCGATCTCCCAGGCCATACGGCTGTTAGAAGAGGACCGCCGGGCTATCCTGGTGGATACCAGAAACCCCGCCGATTTCCGCAAGGGAACGCTGCCGGGGAGCGTCTCCATCCCGGAGTGGGAACTGGACCGCAAGGCCCCGTCCCTGCTGCCGGATAAGAACGCCCCTGTGCTGGTCTTTTGCCGCACCGGCGCACGAAGCTGGCACACCGCCCAGCGTCTGGCAGAGATGGGCTACACCCATGTCTACGACGTCGGCGGCTACCTGGAATGGCAGCTGGGTGGAATGTGAGCAGATAAAAAAGAACGCCCCCCGCCGGAGAGATACCGGCCGGGGGTGTATTTTTTTTACATAATTATACATACACAGTACAAACACAAAAGCCGCTTCTCCATCCCCGGAGAGCGGCTTATTTCCATATATCTACAGCGTTTCAGGTTGTATACTTCCTGAGACAG
>CAJUFR010000087.1 GCA_910585525.1 uncultured Angelakisella sp. | reverse complement strand
AGTATACCAAGGAGGTAGAATTTATGCCCGCAGTACACATGGATCAAAAAAACTTCGACCGGTTGGTGATGGAGGAGAAGCGCACCGCCCTGGTGGACTTCTGGTCCCCCCGCTGCGGCCCCTGCCGGATGCTGGGCCCTGTCATCGAGGCCATCTCGGAGGAGGTCCCCGCCGACGTGCTGGTGGCCAAGGTGGACGCCGACCAGGAACCCGGCCTTGCCCAGCGGTTCGGCATCATGGCCATCCCCACCGTCATCGCCTTCCGGGACGGCCAGGAGGTGCGGCGCACCGTGGGGCTCACCTCGAAGGAGGCGCTGCTGGACCTGCTGAAATGACCCTTCGGCGCATAGTTTTACCCTCCCTGCCGGATAATAGCGGGGAGGGCTTTTTTTAATGCCCCAAAAGGTGGTGTGCTTTGTGATCGTTCTGCTTCTTCTCTCGGATAGCCCCAGGGGGCGGCTGGCAGGGGCGCTGGAACTTTTGCCACGGGACCGGTTCCTGCTGGCGGACAATGGCCCCGGGCCGCTGCCGCCGGGGCGGACGGTGGTGGTGCTGGATGACCGGCTGGCCTCGCTGCCGGGGCGGGTGGATATCCCGGCCCGGTGCCCCGCCATCCTCTCCGGCCAGTGCCAGGCGGCGGCGCAGTACGCCCAGCGGGCGGGGCTGCTGCCCCTGGATTGCGGCCTCTCCCTGCGGGATACCCTCACCCTCTCCAGCAGCACCGAGAGCAGCGCCGTGGTCTCCCTCCAGCGGCCGGTGGCCCGGTTGGATGGGGAGATGGTGGAGCCGGTGGAGGTCCCTCTGGCCCTTACCAGACGGTGGGAGCCATTTCCCCTCCTCTGCTGCGCCGGGGCGCTGCTGCTGGCGGGGGGGCCTGCCGCCCTGCTGGAGGCGAGATCCTTCTAATCTCCCTGCTGTTCCCGGGGGAAGAGGGCCACCCAGAGGAGGAATTTCCCCTCCTCGCACTGGCAGCGCATCAGGCCACGATGGCGGCGCACCACGCCCTGGACGCTGCGCAGACCCAGGCCGTGCTCGCTGCCGGACTGGGAGGTGACCGGCAGCCCGTCCGGGCCGAAGGTCACCAGCTGGCTGCACGCGTTCTCCACAAAGAGGGTGAGCCGCTGGTTGTCGGTGAGTTCCAGCTTGAGCCGCAGCAGCCGTTTGTCCTGGGGGACCTCCCAGCAGGCCCGGATGGCGTTCTCCAGGGTGTTGGCCAGGATGATGCACAGGTCCATCTCCCCGTAGGGCAGCTGGGCGGGGACACGGACCTCCGCCTTCACCTGGCAGCCGGTCTCCTCCGCCTGGGTGAAGTAGGCGGCAAGGACAGCGTTGACGGCGGTGTTGGCGCACCACACCGTCTGGGCCAGGCTGGCCAGCTTGCCGCTGAGTTCCCCCACATACTGGCGGGCGGTGGAGGTGTCCCCCTGGCGGAGCATCCCGTCCAGGACGATGAGGTGATGGCGCATATCGTGGCGGTAGATCCGCCCCAGTTCCAGCTTCTGGCAGATGGCGTTGTAATTCTGCCGCTGGAGGTCGATCTGCCAGCGGTTCTCGTAGATCTGCATCTGCTGCCAAAGGGAGTGGAGGATGGTGAGGTAGGTGAGGGGCATCAGCGCCATCACCAGCAGGATGCGGAGCAGGCCGGCGGTGTCCGGCATCTCCGCCCCCACCGGCACGCAGGTGGCCATGATAAGGAGGTAGTAGACCGCCCCGATGGCGGTGAAGGTCCACCAGCCCCGGCTCTGCTTTTCCTGCAGCTCCAGGTAGGGACGGCGGAGATACCGCCAGAAGATGAGTTCCACCAGCGGAAAGAGGATAAGGCGGCTCACCAGCAGCACCAGATAGGTGTCCCCGGCCAACCGGTCCAGGAAGTTGGTGGCCTGTAGCAGCCAGAAGCAAACGGTATCGGTGAGGCAGAAAAGGAAGAAATACCGCCCGTCCCGGTACTTGGAAAGAACAAAGAACAGCACCAGGGAAGGGATGGTGCAGGTAAAGAAGGCGATGCTCATGATGATGCCGTGACCCAGCCAGTACATAGCCAGCACGTTGACCACCAGCAGTACCCCCGCCCCGGCAAAGCCGGCGATCAGGGTGGTCCGCCAGGAGTACCGGGGTTGGAACAGCAGCAGGAAAAGCGCCACCACATGGAGCATCGACCAAAGGAAGGAAATGTCACGCAGGATGGTCATGGTCCTATCTCCTTTCCGCCCCCCAGCCAGTAGTCGCTCCAGCGGCGGGTCGCCTCCCCGGCGGCCTTGCGGGCCAGGGGGACCTGGATCCCGCCGTCCAGGCAGAGAGAATTCTTCTCCACGGCGCTGACATAGTGTAGGTTCACCACAAAGCTGGCGCCGCAGGCCAGGAAGCGGCTGTCCGCCAGCAGCGGCGCCGTCTCCTCCTGGAAGGAGCGCCGGATGGTGACACTGTCCACCTGCTCCCCGTCCGCCAGGTGGTAGTGGACCGCGCGGCGGGATAACTCGGCGTAGAGGATATCATCCAGCCGCAGCAGCCGGAGGCTCTGCTTGGTCTTGACGGCGACACAGGACTGGCGCTGCTTTTCCAGCGCCGTGACCGCCCGGTCCAGCACCTGGTACAGCCGGGCCGCCTCCACCGGCTTGAGAAGGTAGTAAAAAGCCTGGGTCTGGTAGGAATCCACGGCGTATTCCGACGAGACGCTGAGGTAGACGATAGCCCCCCGGCAGCCCCGCTCCCGCAGGCGCATCCCCAATTCCACCCCGGTAAGCCCCGGCATCACCACGTCCAGGATGTAGATGTCAAAGCCACCCGCCTCCTCGTCCTCCTCCACCTCCTCCAGCAGTTGCCGGGGGTCGGAAAAGACCGAGAGCCGGCCGGACGGCCCCTCCGGCCGCTCCAGGTATTGCCGCAGCAACGCTTCCGAGATGGAGCGCTGCTGTTCGTCATCATCACATAGGGCCAACCGCAGCATAGACGTTTCCCCCTCTCCGCGGAGTGCCGCCGATATGTTGTTATTGGTCCAACGGCAAGAAACAAGATATAGTATACTACAAACGACGAGGATAGTCAATCCGATATATTGGTTCAAATCATGTTGAAAAAGCCCCCGGTTTTACGACCGGGGGCGGATACCAGCATGGGTTTACTTCAGCTGGAAGGACTTGCAGTCGGTGCACTGGTCCATGGTGGGGTTGGCCTCGTGGGTGCCAACCAGAATGCGCTCCAGGCTGCAATAGTTGGCGCCGTCACAGTGGTTGCGGCAGTTGGTGACGGTGCATTCGATGGACTTGTTGGCGTTGTTGCATCTACAGCTCATGGGGAAGTTCCTCCTGTGTTTTGGGTGGGGATGATGGATGAAGGGACGAAACGCGGACGGGATAAAAGATGTGCTCCCGCTGTCCGCACTGTTATTGTAGCCCCACAAGAACGATGTATCCCGTATGAAAAAATGGAAAAACAAAAAGCCCCCGGCCATCACGACCAGGGGCTTTGAAAAAACAGGAAAAAAACGAGTTCAAGACTCCAGGCACCCGCTATCGTCCCGCAC
>CAJUFR010000086.1 GCA_910585525.1 uncultured Angelakisella sp. | reverse complement strand
TCGCTCTTTGCCTTCTTTCTGTCGATACAGAAAGAAGGGCCCCGCCGGCGAGGCGCTCGAAGAGATGTCTCATAAAATAACAGAAAAAGGTACGGGGAGGAACGAGACCTAAAAAGCCCCCTCGCCAGAGAAAAGAACCACCTCCACCCCCGGCATCGCCCCCTCCAGCTGCCGCCGCAGCCGCGGCATAGCGATCCCCTCGGTGGCCCCGTGCCCGGCGTCCATCAGCAGCAGGCCCAGCTGCCGGGCCGCCAAAAACTCGTGGTGGCGGACGTCGCCGGTGATGTAGGCGGCGCAGCCCAGGGCCTTGGCCTGGGCCAGGTAGTCGGAGCCGGCGCCGCCGCAGACCGCCACCCGGCGGATGCTCTCCGGGCCGGCGTCCGGCAGCCACCGGACGTAGCCGGGGCGCAGGTGGAGGGCCTCCTCCACCCAGGCGGCCAACTCCTCCCGGGTCATGGGGCAGGGCAGTTCCCCGGCAAGGCCCAGGGAGCGGCCCCCGGCCTCCCCCGGCCGCTCCTCCCACAGGGGGCGGCGGTCCCGGAGGCCCAGGGCGTCGGCCAGGGCGTGGTTCACCCCGCCCTCCGCCATGTCGTAGCAGGTGTGGGCGCTGATGATGGCGATGCCCCGGGCGGCGGCCTCGTAGGGCGGGTCCCCGGCCAGCAGCCGCTGGACCCCCCGGAAGATCACCGGGTGGTGGGTGACGATGGCCTGGGCCCCCAGGCTGGCGGCCTCCCGGATGACCTCCGCCGTGGCGTCCAGCGCCACCAGCACCCGGTCCACCTCCCCGGCGGGGTCCCCCACCAGCAGGCCGCTGTTGTCCCAGTCCAGCTGGGTGTCAAAGGGGGCGATGCCGTCCACCGCCCGGGCCACATCCTGTACTGTTATCATGCCGCTCTCCCCTTTACTGGAAAAATCTTACCGGCTGGTACCGCTCCCGGTTGGGAACGTCACCGGTCTGGTAAAAGGCCCGGAAGATGGCAAAGACCTCCTCCTGGCCGCAATCCTTCTCCACCAGCCGGGTCCGGGGGTTCCCCGGCTCCTCCAGGCTCAGTTCCACCGTCACCATATCCTTGTCCGGCAGGGGGCAGCTTTGGATGAACCGGATGCCGTGGCTGGCGTCCCCGGCGGTAAGGATGACGAACTCCACAACCTCCTCCAGCATCTGCTCCAGCGCTTCCCCGATCTCCTCCCATTGGGTGACGGTCCACTCCCCCTCGCTGGTGGCGAGGCGGAAGGGGACGTCGCATTTGGTCCGGGTGAAGGTGACCTGGGTGGTGGTAGGCCGGGACTCCGGCTGGGGCGGGGCGGCGGCAGCCGCCTGCTGCTGGTACCGGGTAGCCTGCCGGTAGGCGTCCAGCTTGTCCTTGCCGGTGATCTTGTTCAAAAATTTACCGATGTTCACGGGCAACTCCTTTCATTGATCCTTTGGCGGATGGCCCTGGCGGCCTCCCGAAGGCGTTTTGCCCTTGCCGCCCCCTCCGGGGTCCCGGTCCGCTCCAGGCCGTAGGCGATCTTGTCCAGTTCCGCCTCCCGCTTGGCGGCGTAACTGAGACTGTGCCGGTCCTCCCCCGGGTCCACCGCCCCCAGATGGCGTTCCCACTCCGGGTGGGGGGAACGCTCCCCGGTGTACCGGGCCTCCATCACCGAGTAGACCCGCCGGTTGGCGGTGGCGCACCGCTCCCGGGTGATGGAAAAGCCCTGATCCCACAGCCAGTCCCGCAGCCGCTCCGCCTTGGTCATGGGCTGTAGCAGCCAGGTGATGCCGGGGTCCTTGGCGTGGGGCCAGCTTTCCAGGATGTGGGCGATGGTCTCTCCCCCCATCCCGGCGATGATGACAGCGTCGGCCTCCCCCGGCCCCACCCCGGCCAGGCCGTCCCCCAGCACCAGCCGGACGCGATGGGAAAGCCCCCGGCTCTCCGCCTCCCGCCGGGCCTTGTCCAGGGGCAGGGGGGCGATATCGGCGGCGATGCCGCTTTCCGCCCTGCCGCTCTCCACCAGGGCGCAGATCAGGTAGCCGTGGTCGGTGCCCACGTCCGCCGCCCTCCGGCAGGGGGGGACCATCTGGTAGATGAGGGCCAGGCGGGGATCCAGTTTGTCCATGGCTACACCACCACCGCCCCGTACCGCCCGGCGATCTCCTCCAGCCGCTCCTCCGGGATCAGGGAGCGGCTGTCCACCATGGCCCGGCCGTTGTAGTAGAAGAGGGCGTTGTCCAGCGCCTCCTCGTCGTCGCTGAGGAACACCACCGGCAGCATGGTGAGGTTGGCGTTGTTGAGGGAGATGTTGTACCCGTCGTCCGCCGTCTCCGGCTGGACGCAGATGGCCTCCTCCCCCTGGTGCTCCAGCTGGATGATCTCGTCCGCCATGTCGCTTTGGCAGAGGATGGGGTCGGAAAACTCGATGCCGCCGTCCAGGTAGAACACCTGCTTTTCCCCGGCGGCCCAGATCTCCTCCTCCCCCCGGTAGTCCACCCGGCGGATGGCGGGGACCGGCGCCTCCAGCAGCGCCGCCACGGCGGCCTCCACCTCCGGGGCCCCGGCCTCCAGGATGCCCTGCCAGTCCGCCCCCAGGGCGGCCAGACGGGCGGTGCGGCTGGCGAACAGCGCCCGGGTCTCGGGGACAGGCAGTTCCCCGGTGAGGTCCCGGGTCACCGCCATCAGGGGGACCCGGCAGCAGGGGGCGACCTCCTCCAGGGCCTCCAGGATGACCCCCGTCACCGGGGAGCAGAGGCCCAGGGCGGCCACCCCCAGTTCCTGGAGGGTGATAAAGGCGGCCAGGATGTCGCCGCCGCCCCCCAGGCCCTCCCCCTCCCCGGTGATCTCCAGCATCACGTAGACCGGCAGCCCGGCCTCCCGGGCCCCCAGCACCCCCGCCCGGGCCTGGAGCAGCGTCCTGGCCCGCTGGATCAGCACCGAATCGGCCCCCCACGCCGCCGCCTTCTTGGCGGCGGCGGCGTAGTGCGCCGCCCCCTGGGCAAAGGGCAGTTCCCCGTAGGGCTCCATCCAGAAGCCCCCGGCAGGGAGGGCGGCGCAGACCTCGGCCCCCTGGGGCAGGCCCTTTTTCGTCTCCCGGAGCATCTCCTCCCCGGCAAGGGCCCAGGCGTCGTCGTACAGCCCCCCGGGAAGGGAGGCCAGCACCACCGGCCGGGCCCCGGCGGCGGCAACGGCGGGGCAAAGTCCCCGCTGGTCACAGTCCAGTAAAAAACGTCGTCGGTGGCTATCCATCGTGTTTCTCTCTCACGCTCCTAAAATGATCAGAAAATAACTTTAATGAGAACGAGCCCAAAAACGCCCCACCCCCCGCAGGGAACTAAAATCCGCCGGAGGCACCTTATCAGGCCAACTTCAAGGAGGGAGCGGGCGTAACTACCCACTTTAGCGGCAGCAAACCATTTCCCACCCCGCAGCCAGCCGCCCGGCCAAGCATTGAGCCGCCAAGGCAGACATCTATCATGGCGCCAGGAAGCACTCCGGTCCAAGCGGACTGGGCGGCGTCAAAGGGTCCGTTTTTTAGCGACTGACGCCTTTGGCCGTCCGGGTCCAGGGCGCAGCCCT
>CAJUFR010000085.1 GCA_910585525.1 uncultured Angelakisella sp. | reverse complement strand
GAACCTAAGCGACCGACGCCTTTGGCCGTCCGGGTCCAGGGCGTAGCCCTGGTCGCTCTTTGCCTTCTTTCTGTCGACACAGAAAGAAGGGCCCCGCCGGCGAGGCGCTCGAAGAGACGTCTTGAAAATCACAGGAAAAGGCGGGAAAGGAACGAGCCTAAAAAGCCCCCCATCTATCAATTTCCTCTATACCCCCTATAAATTTTATATTTTACCCCTCGCCCTCAACAGAAAACACCCTCCCCCGAACATCCACCGTGTCCCCCGGACGCAGCTTCTTCCCCCGCATGGTGCATATCTCCCCGTTCACCAGAACATCCTCCCCCTGTACCAACTCTTTGGCCTGACCGCCCGTCTCGGCGGCGCCGGCAAATTTCAGGAAGCTGTCCAGCTTGATAAACGGCGTCGTGATGACCACAGTCTCGATCTTCTTTTCCATGCCAAACGCCCCCTTACTCGGTCTTTAGCTTCATGGGCAGCACCAGGAAGAGGAAACTGTCCCCCTCCAGCGGCACCACCTTCATAGGGGAGAGAGGACCGCTGATCTCCAGCTTCACCATGTCGGCCTCGCTGTTCTTTAAGGCGTCCATCAGGTAGCGGTTGTTGAAGCCCATCTCCACCTGGGGCCCCTGGGACTGGCATTCGCACTCGTCGTAGGCCTTGCCGATGGTGGTGGAGCAGCTCATCCGCACCAGCCCCTGGTCGAACACCACCCGCAGCGGGCTCTTGAGCCGGTCGGAGATCAGCAGCGACGTCCTCTCGATGGAGGACACCAGCCCCCGGGTGGAGACCTTTACGGTGGTGGAGCAGTCCTTGGGGATGGCGGCGTTGTAGTCCAGGAACTCCCCCTCCAGCAGCCGGGAGACGATGCTGGTCTCCCCAATGGTAAAGAGGATGTGCTTTTTGGATACCTGGAGTTCCACCCCGCTGTCGTCGTCCCCCAGCAGCTTCAACAGTTCGTTCAGGCTCTTGCCCGGCACCACGAACCGCATGGTCTGGGGGGCCTTGGCCGGCTCCCGCCGCAGGGCCAGCCGGAAGCCGTCCACCGCCACCACCGTGGCCTGGTCCTCCTCCAGCAGGAAGAGGCACCCGGTGTGCACCGGCTTGGCGTCGTTCTGGGCCACCGCAAAGAGGGTCTGGTCCACCATCGACCGCAGCTTGTTCTGGGGCAGGGACACCGCCTCCCCGTCCCCCACGGTGGGCAGTTCCGGGAACTCCATCCCGGACATCCCCAGTATGGTGAACTCCGACACCCCGCCCTTGATCTCCACCAGGAACCGCTGGTCGCAGCTGATCTGGATCTCGTCGCTGGCGGTCTTGCGGACGATCTCGGAGAACAGCTTGGAGGGGATCACCACCTGGCCCTCCTCCTCAACCCGGGCGGGGAGGGTGGAGGTGATGCCCAACTCCAGGTTGTACCCCACCAGGGTCAGTGTCCCGGTCCCGGCGGTGACCAGGATGCCCTCCAGGGCGGGCAGGGTGGACTTGGGGGAGACGGCCAGGGAGACGTTGGCGATGGCCTGACCCAGCGCCTGGGTAGAGCAGGAAAATTTCATAGTAGCGTCACCGGTCCTTTCTGTGCGTTTTCCTCTCTCTATAGAGAGATAGGAATAAAAAGATAGCCGTAGCAGTAGGGGGTGTGAATATCGTGGAAAATCCGAAAAAGGCCAGTCCCAAAGGCGATCCCCGAGAAAATTTCCCGGGAAAACCCCTGGGAACGATCTGTGGACAAGGTGGAAAGTTCCAAAAGATTCAACCGCAAAGTGAAGATCGGGCAAGGAATGTTGAAAACTCGGTGGAAAAAGAGGAAAACTTTTTGCCCGAGGAATGACCCCTGGCCGTTAGGAAGTCGCCTTGATGTTCTTGATGATGTCCTCCACCGTCTCCCGGTAATGACTGTCCCGTTCCATCCGCTTCTCCACCTGCTTGGTGGCGTAGACCACCGTGGAGTGATCCCGGTTGCCGAACTCCTCCCCGATGGTGGACATGGACATCTGGGTGATCTCCCGCACGATGTACATGGCCACCTGGCGGGCGGTGGAGATGGTGCTGCTCCGCTTGCCGGACCGGATATCCTCCCCCGTCACCGAGTAGGTCCGGGCCACCTCGGTGACGATCCGCTCCACCGTCATGGGGATAGGCTGGTGCTCGTTGAGGATGTCCTTGATGGCCGACTGGGCCGTAAGGATGGAGGGTGGGCTCCCGATCAGCTGCTGGAAGGCCTTTAGCCGGTTCACCACCCCTTCCAGCTGGCGGATGTTGTTCTTCAGCTTGTTGGCGATGTACTCCGCCACGTCGTCGGGGATGTGGATGTGGATGAGTTCCGCTTTCCGGTGGATGATGGCGATACGGGTCTCGTAGTCCGGCGGCTGGATATCCGCCAGCAGGCCCCACTCGAACCGGGTCCGCAGCCGGTCCTCCAACGTCTTGATCTCCTTGGGCGGCCGGTCGGAGGTGAGGATGATCTGCTTGCTGCTCTGGTACAGTTCGTTGAAGGTGTGGAAGAACTCTTCCTGGGTGGACTCCTTCCCGGCGATGAACTGCACGTCGTCCACCGCCAGCACGTCGGCCTGGCGGTACTTGGCATGGAACTGCTGGGTGGTGCCGTTGCGGATGGCGGTGATGAGTTCGTTGGTGAACTCCTCCCCCTTCACCGACAGGATGGTGAACCCGGGGTTGTTCTTTTTGATCTCCTCGCAGACGGCGTTGATCAGGTGGGTCTTGCCCAGCCCCGACCCCCCGTAGATAAAGAGGGGGTTGTAGCTGTTGGCGGGGTTGCTGGCCACCGCCCAGCTGGCGGCGTGGGCGAACTTGTTGCTGGGACCCACGATGAAGGTATCGAAGGTGTAGGCGTACTCCCCGGTCTCCTCCTGGGGCGGGGGAGGGGGGGTGCTGCCGCAGTCCTCGGGGCACATCAGCCGTATCTCGATATCAAAGCCCACCACGGCGGCGAAGGCTTCCCGGAGGAGGGGCAGGTACTTTTCCTCCAGGATGTTTTTCTTGAACTGGGAAGTCACATAAAGACAGGCCACCGAACCGTCAAAGCTTTTCGGTTCAATGTCCCGGATCCAAAGGTTATACGCTACCTCGGAAAGATGCTGCTGGCAATATTCGCAGGCCAGCTGGAACAGGTCCTGAAAGGAATCCATATCGGTCGTCCACGCTCCTCAAAATCATTTGCGGGGGTATGGCAATACACATAATATTATACCACAAGGGGGGGGGCGGTTCAAGTTTTCACAGGTTATTTCTGCACATTATTATATAAGGTATGTGGAGAGTGGGGGGGAGGGGGGCTCGTTCCTCTCCTACCCTTTATCGTGATTTTCAAGGCATCTCTTCGACCGCCTCGCCGGCGGGGCCCTTCTTTCTGTATCGACAGAAAGAAGGCAAAGAACGACCAAGGGGGGTTCCCCCCTTGGCACCCCCCTGCGGTGGGTAATGCAGCGGGCCCGCCGTCAAGCGGCGGATTGACAGCGGGTGCTAGGCGATAGATTTTGGTTGCGCTAGCGGTTACCTCATGCTTGGATAGGACAACATAGCCTTTCATTCTAGTTATCGTTTGTGCGGGGTGCCCTTCCTTTCTGTCTTGCCAGAAAGGAAGCGAAAGAACGCTAAAATAAGGCCGGGGCAAACGCCCCGGACCTTCTTATTCCTGCGGAGCTATTGGAAGTTCCCTGCGGGGGGTTATAGCCCCTCCGGCCTTCGGCCTGCGGGGCCGCTGCGGCGGGGGAGTGGGGAGCGGGCCGCTACGGCCCGCTCCTTCCCCCCGCAGGGAATTAAAATCCGCCGGAGGCACCCTATCAGGCCAACTTCAAGGAGGGAGCGGGCGATATCTGGACTTAGCGGCAGTTGAATCCATCCCACCCCGC
>CAJUFR010000084.1 GCA_910585525.1 uncultured Angelakisella sp. | reverse complement strand
ACTGGGTGCTGATGGAGGGCTTCCTGCCCGCCACCTCCGCCGGCGGCGAGATCGTTGCCAAGGCTGACGCTTCCATGGCTCCCTGGGTGGAGATCGTGGGCAGCTGCAAGTTCTACCCCACCGCCAAGGCGGAGTGGGCCGATGTCAAGCAGGGCGTCATCAACGTGGAGCAGCAGGCTCTGCTGGGCGGCAACGTCAAGGAACTGCTGGACAACCTGCAGAAGCAGATCGCTGGCTAACTGCTGACACTGCCCCGGACAACACGTGATACTTTGACCGCGGGCCGGGCCACTTGTAACGGCCCGGCCCGCGGCTGCTTCCAGCCCCTTTCCAAAGGCGGGTGAGAGGACGCCCTTGGAAAACGGCTGGAAGAGCCGACAAATGAGGAGGTGTCCCTGTGAACAAAAAGCTCTACCACAAGATAGAACCCTACATCTGGATCGCCCCCAGCGTCATCCTGATGGCCGTTTTCATCATGACGCCCATCCTTTCGGTGTTCCGAATGGCATCCAACAAGGTGAGCCGCACCGGCAAGATCCAGGGCTTCAACAACTTCCAGAACTTCACCAAGGTGGTCAACGACCCGGCATTCTCCCTGGTGCTGAAGAACACCATCGTCTGGACCATCGCGGTGGTGATCATCTCCACCGTGCTGGGCTTTATGCTGGCCCTGGTGCTGAACAACGAGTTCAAGGGGCGCAAGATCGCCCGGGCCATCGTGGTGTTCCCCTGGGCCACCACCCTGGTCATCCAGGCCAGCGCCTGGAACTTCATCATCAACACCGACTACGGCACCCTGAACACCCTGCTGCTGAAGCTGGGCCTCATCAAGGAGGCGGTGAACTGGACCCCCACCCCGGCGGCCTACTTCGCCTGGGAGATCGCCTGCGGTATCTTCGTCACCATCCCCTTCGTCACCTTCTGCGTCCTCTCCGGCCTGCAAAGCATCGACAATTCCTACTACGAGGCCGCCACGGTGGACGGCGCCAACTACTGGCAGAAGCTTACCAGCCTTACCCTGCCCCTGGTGCGCCCCTCCCTGACGGTGGCCACCGTCCTGAACATCATCTATGTCTTTAACTCCTTCCCCATCATCTGGACCATGACCAAGGGCGACCCGGCCAACCATACCGACACCCTGGTGACCTACCTGTACAAGCTGGCCTTCTACAACGGCAAGCAGGGGGAAGCCGCCGCCGTTTCGGTCATCGGCTTTATCATCCTGCTGGTCTGCGCCAGCACCTACATGGTCTACACCCTGCGGAAAGGAGATGACACCTGATGAATGACGCCATGGTACATAAGGAATTTTCCGTGAAAAAGACGGTGCTCCGCATCCTCCTCTACTTTGTGGTCATCGATGTCTGTATCTTCATCCTCTACCCCTACTTTGCTATGTTCTGCACCGCCCTCAAAAGCCGGGTAGAGATATTCTCCCCCAACGGCACCATCCTGCCCATCAACGCCATGTGGTCCAACTTCATCGATATCTGGAGCCGGGCCCCTATGGCCAAGTATCTGCTCAACTCGGTGCTCATCGCCGGGGGCTCTACCCTCATCGCCATGCTCTGCGGCATCCCCGCCGCCTACGCCCTGGCCCGGATGAAGTTTAAGGGGCAGACCGCCTTCCTGGGCTTCATCATCGTCTCCCAGATGTTCGCCCCGGTGGTGCTGCTGGTGGGTATCTACCAGGTGATGCAGACCCTGGGCCTTACCGATAACCTGTGGGGGCTCATCTTCGTCAACGCCGCGTTTAACCAGGCATTTACCGTCTGGCTGCTCCGGGGCACCTTCATGAGCATCTCCCCGGAGATGGAGCAGGCCGCCACCATCGACGGCTGCACCCGTGTCCAGTCGATGCTGAAGATCCTCATCCCGGTGGCTGCCCCTGGCATCGTCACCACCCTGATCTTCATCTTCATCAACGCCTGGAACGAGTACACCGTGGCGCTCTGCCTGATCTCCACCGACACCCTCAAGCCGCTGACGGTGGGTATCAACACCTTCAACGGTTACAACATGATCGAGTGGCAGTATCTCTTCGCGGCGTCGATCTTCGCCATCATCCCGGTGGTGCTGCTGTTCATGTCCATCGAAAAGAACCTGGTCAGTGGCCTCGCCTCCGGCGGCGTCAAGGGCTAAATGGTATAGTCCCGCAAAACAAGGCCCCCGCTCTCACCGAGCGGGGGCCTTTATCCCTGTTATCTTGTATCAGACCTGGTACCAGATGATCTGATTCGGCTCCAGCGCCTGCTGGAAGCTGCTGCCGTCGCCGCGGCAGACGGTGGTGGACTGGGGGGCGTAGGTGTTGTTCACCACGCAGTACCGCCCGGCCTCCGGGTAGGCGTGGACGTCCACGTTGTAGTTGGAGGAGGACCAGCGGCCCAACTCCTCCTCCCCGTGGGCGGCCCAGAGGATGGCCCGGTGGAGGAGGCGGCTGTTCTGGAAGGAGTAGGGCAGCCCGGAGAGGTAGACCCCCCGGCCGTTCCCGAAGCTGTTCACCGCCAGCTGTACCTCCTTGTCCCGCTGCACCAGCACCTGGGCCCCCTCCAGGGCGTAGATGCTCTTTTTCCCTTCGCCGAAGTCCACCTCGCCCTGCTGGTCAGCCAGGATGAAGTGCTCCGGGTGCTGCTCCCAGTTGTACTTGTCGTACCCCAGGGTGAAGCCGGTCTCCTTTTCCACACCCAGCACCTGGGCCAGCTGGAGATACCGCCCCTGGTACTGGTGGCCGGTGGGCTCGCCCACCCCGATGAAGCCGCCGCCGTTCCAGACGAACCTCTTGATGGCGGCGGAGATGGCCGGGTCCTCCCAGACAGCGCCGCCGGTGTGGGCGGTGTCCCCGTCCCCGATGTTCAGCACCACATCCACCCCCTCCAGGGCCATAGGGGATTCCTTCAGGTCATCGAAGCTGAGGAACCGCACCTGGAAGGGGGCGCCGGACAGTGCCTCGATGACGCCGGCGTAGGAGTAGTTCTGCTTCTGGTACAGGGCGTGGTGCACCATGTGGCAGCCCCAGGACCGGGCCTTGCCCCAGCAGTTGAGCACCGCCACCGTCTTGGCGCAGTAGGGCCGGGCGCCGCCGATGTTCTGGTACAGTTCCCGGAACTCGGCGCAGACCGAGGCCACGTAGTCGATAAACTCCGGGAAGTCGCAGGCCAGCTTGAGGTACCCGCCGTAGCCGATGCGGTCGATGGGCTTGCGAAGGATGGCCCGGCGGGCGGTGATCCAGTTCTCCCGGGCCTCCCGGACCGGGTCGCCGCCGGGGTGGAAGGTGTCGGGGAAGAAGTAGGGCAGGAACCGCCCCTCGGTGTACTTCACCCCCGGGATGTCGGAGATGAGCCGCAGGGTGGAGCCGTTGCCCACGCTTCCCACCACGGCGTCCAGACCGATGGTCTTGAACTCCGGCAGGAAGGGCTCGGTGCCGATCCAGTGGTCCCCCAGGAACATCATGGCCTCCTTGCCCAGCTGGTGGGTGATGTCCACCATCTCCTTGGCCAGGGCGGCCACCTCCCGGCGCTGGAAGGCCATAAAGTCCTTGAACTCCCTGGAGGGCACCCGGTACTGGTTGTTGTAGTACCCCTGGTCGATGATGTACTCCGGCCGGAATCTGTACCCCACCCGCTTTTCGAACCGCTCCAGGATGTAGGGGGAGACCGATGCGGAGTAGCCGTACCAGTCCACGTACTTCTCCCGCTTCAACTCGTCGAAGATGAGGGTGAACTGGTGGAAGAAGGTGGTGTACCGGATGACGTCCACGTGGGGGTGCTCGGCGATGAACCTCCGCAGCCGCTCCATGGTGAACTGACGGGTCTTGGGCTGGCGGACGTCGAAGGTGATCTGGTGCTCAAAGTCCTTCCAGTCGTTGGTGACGGCGTTGTACATGTGGACCGGGTCCCAGATGAGGTAGGCCAGGAAGCTGACGGTGTAGTCGTGGAAGGGCTCCGGGTCGGGGATGGTCACCTTGCCGCCGCCGTACTCCCAGCGGTCCGGGGCCAGGGGCTGGCCGGTGGTGCGGTCCATCACCTCCCACCAGCGTTTCATGTCGTCCCGGCAGTTCACCTCCATCAGTTCGTCGCTGACCCCTTGCAACAGGGGGATGGAGAGGGGCCCGCCGGTGGCGGTGTGGAAGCCGGTCATAATGTAGCACTGCTGGACCTCGTCGGGGTTGGCCTTGGCCCAGGCGTTGTCCTT
>CAJUFR010000083.1 GCA_910585525.1 uncultured Angelakisella sp. | reverse complement strand
CGCCTAGCACTCGTTAGCGATCCGCCGCTTGACGGCGGGCCCGCTGCATTACACATCGCACGGGGGATCCAAGGGGGGAATCCCCCTGGTCGCTCTTTGCCTTCTTTCTGTCGATACAGAAAGAAGGGCCCCGCCGGCGAGGCGGTCGAAGAGATGACTTATAAAATAACAGGAAAGGCATGGAAAGGAACGAGCCCTAAAACGAAAGCCCCCACGTTCAAGAAACGGCCTACGGCCTGTCTTGAAGGCTAGAAACAGAGAAGGGAAAGGCTTTTGAACGCTCCCGCGACTGGGTATAGGGAAGTCTCATTTCGGCCGCCGTGTTTGTCACTTCGAGAAAAACGTCTATGTAAAGGAAACCTCTCCAGCCTTACAAAAGCAAGTTCGATTTCCGGCGGCGGCCTTTTTAAAATCGTCTCATGGGGGATTTCGCTCCCTGCGGGGAGCGACCAGGCGCTGTCCGCCCTGGACCCGGACCGGGGTGCCCCCGGTGGCAAGGCGGGGCTGCGCCCCGCTTCATCCCCGCCGTGCGGCAAAGAACTCTTGAAGCAGCCTTCGGCAATCCTCCTCCATTACCCCGGGGAGGATCCCCGGCGCCACCCCAAGCCCCATGGCAAACAGGTCCACCCGGGACCCCAGGCACCCGGCGGCCTCATCCGCCGCGCCGTAGACCACCCGCTCCAGGCGGGCATTGAGACACGCCCCGGCGCACATGCAGCAGGGCTCCAGCGTCACGTACAGCGTGCACCCCGTCAGCCGCCAGTCCCCCAGCGCCTTCCCCGCCATGGCGATGGCCTTCATCTCGGCGTGCCCCAGGGCCGACCGCTCCCCTTCCCGGGAGTTCCGCCCCCAGGCGATGAGACGGCCTTCCTTTACCACCACCGCCCCCACCGGGACCTCCCCGGCTTGTCCCGCTTGGCGGGCCTGCTCCAGGGCGGCGGTCATCCACCGGCGGTGCTCTGTCATCTGGTTGGGTGTCGGCATCATCTTCCTCCGCCACCCCCCAGCACCGGGCTCCAGGTGACCCAGCAGAGGGTGGCCGCCGCCACCAGCAGCGGGACATTACAGGCCATCCCCTGGAGCCGCTCCACCAGGGTGAGGGGGCCCTGGTACCGGTCCAGTTCCGGCCAGTCCCGGCGGATGATCCACAGGACCGCCAGCCCGCACCAGATGAAGGAGACGGCGGCGAAGCCGGCGGAGGTCCGCAGCTGGGCCTCCGGGCCCCCTATCGTTCCCGCCAGTTCCACGGCGGCGGCCATGAGGTTATAGCAACAATGGATGACCACCGTCATCCACAGGGAGCCGGACAGGATGGTGAAGTAGCCGAACAGCAGCCCCGCCAGCAGCGCCGGCAGCAGCTGGGGCACCGTGGTATGGCAGAGGGCGAAGGCCACCGCCGAGACGAACACGGCGAACCGGTCCCCGAACCCCCGGGCCCCCTGGAGGATGGCCCCCCGGAAGAGCAGTTCCTCCAGCACGGCGGGGAGCACCGCCGCCGAGATGATGCCCAGCACCATAGGGGCGCCCTGGGTGGGGATATCCGCCCGGTAGGCGGGCAGCGTCTCCGGGAAGTTCCGTTGGATCAGCATGGCGATCCAGGAGGAGAGGTAATTGGAGAGGGTACAGACCCCCAAACAGACCCCCATCCCAGGTAGGAGGGTCCCCTTCCGGGGGCGGCTCAGGGGGAAGAGGGGCCGGTGGCCCTGGTCCCGCCGGGCCGCCACGAAGAAGAGGAGGGGCAGCAGCAGCGAGGCGGTATAGCTGGCCATATTCACCAGCTGGGCCATGGTGGCGGTGATCTCCACCCCGTGGCTGGTCCAGTACCAGCGCAGCAGCGTCACCGGCAGGTTGGTGGACTTGGCCGCCAGCAGGAACACCAGCAGCGTCAGCCCCACCGCCCCCAGGTACCGCCGCAGGGCGCCCCGCTCCAGGCGCTTGTCCCGCCGGAGGTCCACCCCCCAGCTGACATCTCCCTGCATCCCGCCACCCCCTTTTTTCCATAGTGTGCCTATTATAGCATACCTGCTGGTCAGATTACAATGAACTCCGTCACAAAAGGGAAAAAGCGGGGCCTTGTGGCTCCGCTTTAGGCTGTCGAAAAACTCTCCCCAGAAGCAGGGCCTGCCGGTCAAGAGGGGGAAAAAGTGTGAAAAGGGGGGAAACCCCTCTTTTCGCGTCGAGCGACCGAAGGGAGCGGATAGACCCCGCCGTAGCGGCGGGCTTCAGCTTGTCGAAAAGACTTTTTCGACAAGCTGAAGCGGGGCCAAAAGGCCCCGCTTTTTCCCGGGAAATGGAACTGTGATCTACTCGATCATCCGCCGTATCCGCATCAGGGTCATCCGGTTCCGCACCAGGGGGGAGTGGTCCAGCAGCCTGGGCAGCAGCGTCTCCTTTACCCCCAGGTCGGCCAGGGTGGTCTTGGCCCCGATCTCCCGGTACAGGCTTTCCAGTTCCTCCCGGGTGGGGATATCCTGGATGATGGAGCGGATCTCCCCCCACTTTTCCGCCAGCTGTTCCGGGGTGACCCCAGTCATACAGTCTGTTTGGTTCTCCTGGAGGATGGAGGGGGAAAGGCGTTCCCCGAATAGTTCCTTTGCCTCCCGGGGGGTGAGGGGAGGATAGGGACGGACCCTCTGGGAGATATCCTCCATCCCGGCCAGGGCGTGGTAGACCCCGGAGACCAGGGCGGCCCCCACCCCCACCTTCTCCCCGTGGAGGGCGTCGGAGCGGACCCCCAGCGGCTCCGGCTCCATCTCGATCAGATGGGAGACGTGGTGCTCCGACCCCGAAGCGGGGCGAGAGTTACCCATCATCTGCATCGCCAGGCCGGAGAGCAGCAGGCCGTAGGTGAGCCGCTCAAAGGCGGCGGGGTCCTTCCTCGGGATATCCCGGCAGCAGCCGTGGACCTCCTCCACCGCCTTGCGGGTCAATCCCTCGATCCGGGGGCAGAGGAATTCCCCGGCAAGGGCGTGGGCGATCCGCCAGTCCGCCAGGGCGGTGTACTTGCCCAGCACGTCCCCCGCCCCGCTGAGGGCCAGGGCCAAAGGGGCCTCCCGGATCACCTCCAGGTCGGCCAGCACCAGGACCGGGGCCACCCCGGGGAGGGTCTTTTTGAACCCGCCCCAGGTCATGGCGGAGACGGTGGAGCAGAAGCCGTCCACACTGGCGGCGGTGGGGCAGGCCACAAAGGGGATGCCCCTCTCCTTGGCGCAGTACCGGGTGATGTCGTGGATGGTGCCGCTCCCCACCGCCATGAGCAGCCGGACCCCAGGCTCCAGCTGGGCCAGCACCTCCCCGGTGGCCTTCTCGTTGGCGTGGAGGCCCTCCGGGTCCAGAATGATCTCCTGGTCCGCCCGGGGCCGGACCAGACCCTTGGCCCGGTAGGTGTTCCGGTCGTAGACAGCCGCCCGCCTGCCGGTTAGCCCGGCCTCCTCCAGATACCGGTCCAGCCGCCCCAGGCACCCCGCCTCCACCACAGCCAGCCGGGTCTCCATCACATGCTCCCGGCCGCAGGGGCAAGCCCCGCTGTACCTCCTGCTGTCAATGATCATCTCAACGTCCCTCCTTTGGTCACTTGCAGACACGCCCCGTGACGGCGCTCCTCTTTGATCCCATTATATAACATGAAATGACCGAAGTCCACAGAAATCGAAAATAATCAAAAGAAATTTGAAAGTAAAATTAGGGAAATCGTTACTTTTGTTTTCAAATTGACATTCTATTTCAAAAAGGTTAAAATGGGGGAAACAAGATCAGGGGCCGCTGGCAATTCCCCGGGGCCCGGAGAGGATGGGACGGCCATGGTGATGCAGGAGCGGAAGGCGTACATACTGCACCAGCTGGAGGAGAGATCCTCGGTGACGGTGGCGGAACTCAGCAGCGCCCTGGGCCTTTCGGAAGTCTCGGTGCGGAAGCTGCTGATGGCCATGGAGCAGGAGGGCAAGCTGAAGCGCACCTGGGGGGGCGCTGTCTGCGCCCACGGCTCCCTCCGGGAGTTCTCCCACCAGGAGAAGGCCACCGTCCACCTGGAGGAGAAAAAGGCCATCGCCCGGGCCGCCTACGACTGCATCGCCGACGGGGAGGCGGTATTTTTGGACTGCGGCACCACCACCATCCAGCTGGCCCGGCTCATCATCGCCGGACCCAAGCGGGGGATCCTGGTCTGCACCAACGCCATCAACATCGCCGCCGCCCTCTCCGCCGCCCCGGACATTCAGACCATCGTCATCGGCGGGGAGTTGAGGGGCAGCATCCTGTCCTGCGTGGGCAGCCTGGCGGAGTTGTCCCTCCAGCGGCTTTTCTTTGACAAGGGGTTTATCTCCGGCAACCACTTCACCCTGGAGCACGGTTTTTCCACCCCTATATTCCAGGAGGCGGAACTCAAGCGCCGGGTGCTCAGTGTTTCCAAGGAGAAGTTCGTTCTGATGGACTACTCCAAGTACGGGGACGATTCTTTGGTCCAGGTGGTGCCCTCCCAGGGTGTTGACACCCTTATTACCGACTGGCACGCCCCGGACGAGTTGGCCCGGGGCTTTGAGGAGAAGGGGGTTCGGGTCATTCGGGGGGCGGGGGGTGGAATATGATGTGTTTGGGGGGGCTCGTTCCTTTCCATACCTTTTTCTGTTATTTTGAAAGGCATCTCTTCGAGCGCCTGGCCGGCGGGGCCCTTCTTTCTGTGTCGACAGAAAGAAGGCAA
>CAJUFR010000082.1 GCA_910585525.1 uncultured Angelakisella sp. | reverse complement strand
TTACCAGCTGCGAACCACATCCCACCCCACCCGCAGCCGCCCAACCAAGCATCGAGCCGCCAAAGCAGACATCTATCATGGCGCCACGTAGCACTCCGGTCCAAGCGGACTGGGCGGCGTGAAAGGGTCCGAAACACAGCGACCGACGCCTTTGGCCGTCCGGGTCCAGGGCGCAGCCCTGGTCGCTCTTTGCCTTCTTTCTGTCGACACAGAAAGAAGGGCCCCGCCGGCGAGGCGGTCGAAGAGATAAGCTAATAATTAAGGAAAATGTACGGAAAGGAACGAGACCTAAACCGAAAGCCCCCACGTTCAAGAAACGGCCTGACGGCCTGTCTTGAAGGCCAGAATATAGAGAAGGGAAAGGCTTTTGGCGCTCCCGCGGCCGGGTATAGGCCAGTCTCGTTCCGGCCGCCGTGGTTGTCACTTCGGGAAAACCGCCAGAAAGAGATAACCTCTCCGGCCTTCCCAAAAACCATTTTATTTCCCGGCGGCGGCCTTTTGAAGGCTGTTCTAGTCTCCAGGCAGTCACTATCGTTTTATGCTTTGGTAAGGCTGCGCAGCAGCCGGGTAGGGTATGACGGCGGCGGCACGCCGCTTTCGCTTCCTGCGGGAAGCGACCAGGGCCTGCGCGGCCCTGGACCTGCGGCCCGGTGGCCCGGGCGGGCAGGGCGGGGCTGCGCCCCGCAAAGGGGCCTTACAACAGGCTGTTGAACACCGCCGCCTTGGGGTTCGGTATCACCACCTGGCTCACCAAAAGCCCGCTCTCCGCCGCAGTCCGGCACCCAGCCTCCACCGCCTCGTGCACCGCCGCCACATCCCCGGAGAGGATGACGAACGACTTCCCCCCAATGCCAGTCCCCAGCCGGACATCCATCAGGTCCACCTCCGCCGCCTTGACAGCCGCATCCGCCGCCCAGACCGAAGCCGTGACGCTGAAAAACTCCATCACCCCCAGGGCGTTCACCGGCACCGGCTCCACCGCCTGGTTGATGGCCGAGATGACCATGGGATGGACACTGGGGATCACCACGCTGTCCACCACGTGGGCACCCCCCATCTCCTTCCCGGCCTCCAGCGACGACGTCACCGCCGCCACCTCCCCGGAAAAGAGGATGTAATACTTCCCCGGGCACCCCGCCTTGGCAAAGATCAACTCCGTCTCGGCGGTCTTTAGGATGCGGTCCGCCGCCTCCACCCCCTTGGCGATGCTGTTCAGTTCCAAAAATCCGATACACAGGTTCATCTTTTACCCTCTCCTCTCCTGGATGACGATGGCTCCCTCCGCCTTCACCACCGTCCCGGTGATGGAGGCGTGGAGGTCCGCCCCCAGCTTCCCTTCCGGGCATCTGGCCACCAGCTGGCCCTCTGTCACCTGGTCCCCTTCCTTAACCACCACCTGGCAGGGGGCCCCGATCTGCTGGTCCAGCAGCAGGGTGACGCTGTCCGGCTGGTACTGCTCCATCTTGTCCAGGACGGTGTGGTAGTAGGCCAGCACCCCGGCACGGGCGGCGGCACGCTGGGTGGGCACCTTCCGGTTCCTCCGGGCGGGAAGGGGGGCGAAGGTCCCCTCCCCCTTGGGATAGCGGACCCCCGCCTTGCCCAGGGTGTCCTTCAGCAGGGCGTTCACCCGCCGGGGCTGGAGGCCCATGGGACAGGCGTAGCTTTCGCAGACGCCGCACTGGCAGCAGAGGGCCGCTTTCCTCACGTCCGGGTCGTCCAGCAGCTGGGTGATATCCGGGCTGATGGCCATTTTCCGCATGATCTTGTGGGGCTCCAGGGGGTGGCCCAGCAGGTGCCGGGGGCAGAGTTCGGTGCAGTAGCTGCACTGGATACAGGAGGCCGCCGCCCGGTTCTTCATGTGCTCCAGGGATATCTTCCTCGCCCTGCCGATGGCCCCGTCCGACCGCAGGATCAGGATGCCGGAGGTGGTCTTGGTCACCACCGCCCCGGCGGCCTCGGCCATGGTCATGGGCTTGCCCATCATGGGGCCGCCGTTTACGGCGATCCAGTCCTCCACGGTGGCCCCCCCGGCCAGGCGGATGCAGTCCAGGTAGCTGGTGCCCACGGGGACGCAGAGCACCTTGGGGTCCGCCACCTCCCCGGTGACGGTGAGGTACTTCCGGGTGAAGGGCCTCCCCTCCATGGCGTCATGGACGGCGGCCATGGTGGCCACGTTGTTCACCGCCGCCCCCACGTCCAGGGGGATGCCGGCGGGGGGGACCACCTGGCCGGTGACCTCGTAGACCAGCACCTGCTCGTCCCCTGCGGGGTAGAAGCTGTCCATGGTGTGGAGCCGCACCACCGGCGCGGTGCGGGGCAGCTTTTTGATGGCGGCCTCCAGGGCGGCGATCTCCCGGGTGTAGGCTTTTTTCAGCCCGATGACGCACTCCTGGGCCCCGATCTCCTTGGTGACGGCGGCGGCGGCGGTGACGATGTCCCCGGGGCGCTCCCGCATCAGCCAGCGGTCGGTGCCCAGCAGCGGCTCGCACTCGGCGCCGTTAAGGATCAGCCAGCGGATGCCCTTGCCGGACAGCTTGGCGTGGGTGGGGAACCCCGCCCCGCCGCAGCCCACGATGCCGGCGTCACGGATCTGCTCAAGGATAGACATGGCACGTTACCCCCTTTTTTTCTGCTGGGCGGCTTCCTTCTCCACCTCCATGGTGTCGATGATGCCCACGATGGCGCAGTCCACCGGCAGGTCGTCCCGGCCCAGGGCCCGGCGGGCGGTGCTGCCGCTGACCACCAGCACATCCTCCCCGATGCCTGCCCCCACCCGGTCGGCGGCAACAAAGACAGACGGTTCCTTCTGGTTGGTCCTGGTCTCCCGGACCACCATCAGCTTGATGCCCTCCAGGGCCTCCTCCTTCTTGGTGGCCCAGACGTGGCCGATGACTTGACAGATGATCATAGCGGTATCTCCTTATAAATAGGTGACGTTCCGGTTCTGGTGGAGGAACACGTCCTTGGCGGAGGGGGTGAGCACCGTTCCCTTCCGCAGGATGATGTCCCCCTCCCCCTTGCGGCAGAGTTCCAGGGCCACCACCTCGGTGATGACGCCGCTGGGGAGGTCGGCCCCGGGGGCGGCGGTCTTTTGGTACTTGTCGATGACGGTGGTCCCCTGGACCAGCTTGACGCCAAAGGACTGGAGGGTGCGGACATACCCCTCCAGCAGCTGGTAGAACCCCCTGCTCCCCCGCCCGGCCAGCTTCCGGTGGGCCAGGGCGGAATCGTAGAGGAATATCTCCTTGCCGTAAAGCAGGGCGTTGGAGAGGGCGCAGGTCACCGGCTGGCTGTCCCGCCCCAGGGCGATGTCGGCCAGCTGGGTCTGGGTGATGGCGGTGATAAACACCTTTTCAAAGGGCTGGATGTCCCCCTGGTAGTCGTCCATCGAGGCCAGCCGGTACTGGGAGCGCACCCCCCTGGGCAGCTGGTCCGCCGGCCCGATACAGAGGGCCAAAGGCAGCCCCGCCCTGTCAGCAGGCCCGTCGTCCTCCGGGCAGCCCAGGGTCTTGAGCACCTCCCGGGTGATCAACTCGATCAGTTGTTCCTTGGAAAGGTCTGGCATGTCACGCCTCCTTTCTTGGTCGATGTTTTTTGGGGTGGGAATGGGGTCAAGTCACGATCTCCCCCATATCCCCCCGCCCCAGCCCGCACCCGTTGGCCTCATCAAAGTCGATGTGCATCGCAAGGGCAAAACTTCCCTTCACCCGCACCACCACCTGGTCAAAGGTGACCGGCCGTGAGGTCCTGGCCCGCACCCGGACCAGGTCGCCGTCCTTCACTCCCAGCCGGGCGGCGTCCGCCGGCGTCATGTGGATGTGGGCCTTGGCCGCGATGACGCTGCCGGGGGCGGCGATCATCCCGTGGTCCCCCACAAGATAAACGTCCCCCGCCCCGGTCAGGTCCCCCGACAGGTTCACCGGCGCCGCCACCCCCAGTCCCCGGGCGTCGGTGAGGGACAGTTCCACCTGGACGGCGCCCCGCTCGGGGCCCAGCACCGCCACGTTGGCGATCTCCCCCTTGGGGGTCACCAGCTTCACCCGCTGTTCGCTTAAAAACTCCCCGGGCTGGGACAGGTCCCGCTTTTTGGTCAGCCGGGCCCCCGGCCCGAAGAGGGCCTCCACCGCCTGGGTGGTCAGGTGGACGTGCCGGGCCGACGCCTCGATGAGGAATTCCCTGCCCCCCGGGCAGGGCGCCCCCGGCAGGTCCATCCCGCCGCACTGGGCCAGCACCCGCTGCACCAGTTCCCGGATCTCTCCCTCGCTGATGGACACGGCGCTCCCCCCTTTCTGTGGTCAATGGTTCTCACTTCCCCGCCAGCAGCCGGCAAAAAAGGATGTACACCCCGCTGCTCAGCCGGTTCAGTTCCCGGATGATGTCCTCCCGGGGCGCCTCCCCGGGGTATTCAAAGGCGGCGGCCGCCGCCAGCTCGGTCTCCCGCACCTGGGTCCGAATGGTGTTGAGACGCAGCGCCAACTCCCCCATCTCCCAGCCGGGGACCGGGTGATCGATGCCGATCTCCTCCCGCACGTGGTGGGAGACATAGCGCAGCCGGTCCTGGTCCATCCCCAGCAGAGGGGCCTCCTCCAGGGGCTGGTCCTTTACCTCCGCCCCCAGCACCTGGCGCAGATGCTCCAGCACCTCCCCCAGGCCGTCCCGGACGCCAGGGGCGTTCTCCCTGTCGGCCAGCACCTGGGCCTCCAGGATCGCCGCCTCCAGGC
>CAJUFR010000081.1 GCA_910585525.1 uncultured Angelakisella sp. | reverse complement strand
GCGGCGGCACGCCGCTTTCGCCCGCTGCGGCGGGCGACCAGGGCCTGCGCGGCCCTGGACCTGCGGCCCGGTGCCCGGGCGGTCGGGGCGGGGCTTGCGCCCCGCAGGGAACTACATCACCTCCGGGGCGGATATCTTCAGCAGCCCCAGCACGTTGGCGATCACCGTCCGCGTGGCGGTACACAGCGCCAGCCTGGCCTGCTGCAGGCTGTCCTCCTCCCCCTTCACCCGGCAGGTGTTGTAAAACTTGTGGAACAACGTCGCCACGTCGTAGACATACCGGGTCAGCCGGGCAGGATCGTAGTCCCGGGCGGTGTCGATGATCTCCTGGGGCAGCCGCCCCAGCCGCCGGATCAACTCCCGCTCCTCCGGGGTGGATAACAGTTCCAACTCCCCGTCCCCCGGCGTCCGGGGAACGATCCCCTCCGCCGCCAGGTTCTTCAGGATGCTGCATATCCTGGCGTGGGCGTACTGGACATAGTAGACCGGGTTGTCGCTCTGCTCCTTCACCGCCAGGTCCAGGTCGAAGTCAAAGCTGGACCCCGGCTCCCGCATGTTGAAGAAGTACCGCGCGGCGTCGATGGGGATCTCCTCGATCAGGTCCGCCAGGGTGATGGACCGGCCGCTCCGCTTGCTCATCCGGTAGGGCTCCCCGTCCTTCATCAGCCGCACCAGCTGCATCAGCACGATGTCCAGCTTGCTCCCGTCCAGCCCGATGGCGTCCATGGCCCCCTTCAGCCGGGCAACGTGGCCGTGGTGGTCCGCCCCCCAGATGTTGATGACCCGCTGGTACCCCCGGACGGCGAACTTGTTGTAGTGGTAGGCGATATCCGCGGCGAAGTAGGTGGGGATGCCGTTCTGCCGCACCAGCACCTCGTCCTTCTCCCCGCCGAAGCCGGTAGCCTTGTACCACACCGCCCCGTCCTGGCGGTAGATGGCCCCCTTCTCCTCCAGCTTCTGGATGACGGCGTTGATGGCGTCGGGGTGCAGCTGGCTTTCCAGGAACCAGACGTCAAAGTCGATGCGGTAGGTGGAAAGGTCCCGCTTCAGCGCCTCGATGTTTTTGGGCAGGGCGTAGGCCACCAGCGCCGCCTTCCGCTCCTCCTCCGCCAGGGCCATCAGGCTGTCCCCGTGGGCTTCGGCGTAGGCTTTGGCGTGGTCCCGGATGTCTTCCCCGTGGTAGCCGTCCTCCGGGAACTCCACCGCCTCTTCCCCCAGGAACAGCTGGCGGTACCGGGCGGAAAGGGACTTGCCGAACTTTTCGATCTGGTTGCCGGCGTCGTTGACGTAGAACTCCCGGATGGTGTCATGGCCGGACCAGTCCAGCGCCGCCGCCAGCACGTCCCCGATGGCACCGCCCCGGGCGTTGCCCATGTGCATGGGGCCGGTGGGGTTTGCGGAGACGAACTCCACCATCACCTTTTGGCCGCCGCCGTAGCTGCTGCGGCCGTAGTCGGGGCCCTTCTCCAGGATGTCCTTCACCTGGTCCACGTACCACCCCGGGGTGACGAAGAAGTTGATGAACCCGGGGCCGGCCACCTGGCACCGGTCCACCGGCAGGGCGGAAAGGTCCATCCGGGCGACAAGGATGGCGGCCAGCTTCTGGGGGGCCATGCGGAAGGTCCGGGCGTTGACCATGGCGGCGTTGGTGGCAAAGTCCCCCTTGGCGGTATCGGCGGGGACCTCCACGGTGAATTCCGCCGGGGGACTGTCGGGGATCTCCCCCGCCTCCCGGGCGGCGTCGAAGGCGGCCTGGATGATGTCTTTCAGCTGCTGCTGGGTATTGGCGGCGACACTGATCATCTTTTTTTCTACTCCTTTATGCTCTTAAACTTCTGTTGCTTTGGCGGGCTCTTTGTTGTCCAGAAAGACGGCGATGATCACCTGGTTCTCGCTGGTGAGGGCGGTGTTCAGGTCCAGGGAGTAGCCGAAGGCGATCTGGCCCCCCTCCTCGGACAGGGTGCTGTGGATGACGCTGCAGTTCACCCCGATGATCATGCTGCCATACCCCAGGTCGTAGCTGCACTGGTGGCGCTTGCCTTTTTCGATGATCAGCTGGGTGTTGACGCTGCCGCTGCGGGTAAGGGTGACCCGCCCCGCCTCCTCCTCGTACCGGAGGGTGGTCAGCGCCCCCTCGAAGCCGGTGGCCTCGCTCTCCTCGTAGGAGATGATATAGCTGCCCTCCTCCCGGGCGAAGGAGCCGGTGGTCAGCAGTTCCACCACGTCGTCGTCCCCTCCCGCCCGCTGGATGCCTTTTATTTTGATAAGCGCTTCCTGTTTCATGACACGATCCTTCCGGCCCCACAAGAGGGTCCTGGTTTATTACCGGATTTTTTTATCGTTGCGTTTCTACAACTCCAGCTGTTCCAGCCGGGCGATCTCCACCGGGGTGACGTCGGTGACCGGCGTCTCCAGAAAGACCTCCGCCACGGCGGAGAAGCTGCCGGCGTCGTCGGTGACGAAGTACCGGCTCCTTCCCCCCGCCTCCCGGCCCGAGAGCAGCCCCAGCTGCCCCAGCCGCTCCCCGGTGGCCCGGGCGGCCTCCCGGCCGGAACTCACCAACGTCACCCCTTCCCCCAGGTAACGCTGGATCAGGGGGGCCAAAAGGGGGTAATGGGTACAGCCCAGGATCAGGGTATCCGCCCCCCACTCCCGGAACTCCCGGAGGTAGTACTCCACCGCCGGGACGGCGATAGGGTCATCGGCGGCGATGTGCCCCCCCTCCACCAGGGGGACAAAGAGGGGGCAGGCCCGGTCCAGCACCCGGATACCGGGGTCCAGGGCCCGGAGGGCGGCGGGGAACTTGCCGCTGTGGATGGTGGCGGCGGTGGCGATGACCCCCACCCGGCCGGTGCGGGTGGCCTTCTGGGCGGCCAGGGCGGCGGGGCCCACCACCTCGATGAAGGGGCAGCCCGCCCGGCGGGCCAGTTCCTCCCCGGCCACCGAACTGACGGTGCCGCAGGCGCAGACCAGGGCCTTCACCCCCTGGCCCAGCAGGAAGGCGGCGTCCTGGCGGGCGTAGCGGCGGATCACCTCCGGTCCCCGGCTGCCGTAGGGCACCCGGCCGGTGTCCCCGAAGTAGAGGATATCCTCCCCCGGCAGCATGGCGGCCAGTTCCCGGGCGGCGGTCAAGCCCCCCAGGCCGGAATCAAAGACGCCAATGGGCGGCGTGCCGCCGCTGTCGGGCCCTACCCGAACCGGACGGCACGTCCGGTCCTTACCTTCCGGGCCGGCATTCGCGGGTGCCTGGAGTCTCAACGCCATGTCAGTCCTCTCCTTCCAGGGCCAGCTGGATGAGCCGGGTCAGCAGTTCCGAATAGGTCATGCCGGCGGCGGTCATCAGCTTGGGGTACATGCTGATGCTGGTGAAGCCCGGTAAAGTGTTCACCTCGTTGAGGAGATACCCCCCGTCGGGGAGGGCGAAGAAGTCCACCCGGGCAAGGCCGGTGCAGCCCAGGGCCCGGTAGGCCTCCACCGCCCCCCGGCGGATGGCTTCCGCCTGCTCCCCGGGGATGCGGGCGGGGATGTACAGGTCGGTGGAGCCGTCCAGGTACTTGCCCTCGTAGTCGTAAAGGTCCCGTTTGGGGACGATCTCCCCCAGGCTGGGGGCGGCCTCCGGGTCCCGGAAGTTGCCGATGACGGCGCACTCCACCTCCGCCCCCCGGATGGCCTCCTCGATGATCACCTTGCGGTCCTGGGCAAAGGCGGTGTCCAGGGCGGCGGCAAGGCCCTCCGGCCCCTCCGCCCGGCTGACCCCCACCGAGGACCCGGCCCGGGCGGGCTTGACGAACACCGGCCAGCCCAACTCGGTCCCGATCTTCCCCGCCAGGGCGGCGTCGTCCCGGTCCTCCCGGCAGGCGGCGAGCCACCGGGCGTTGGGGATGCCCCGGGCGGTGAGCACCGTCTTGGTCATGTCCTTATCCATGCAAAGGGCGCTGGAGAGCACCCCGCACCCCACGCAGGGGATGCCGGCCAGCCGGGCCAGCCCCTGGATGGTGCCGTCCTCCCCGTTCCTGCCGTGGAGGGCGGGGAAGATGACGTCCACCCGGGACCCCCACCAGCCCCCCGGCACGTCCAGGAGGATCAGGCCGTGGTGCTGCCGGTCAGGGGAGAGGAGCACGTGGCAGAGGTCCGGGTCCTTCTCCCAGCTGCCATCGGCGATGGCGTCGGGGGTGATGTCCTCGTGGCAGAGGAGCCACCGCCCGTCCCGGGTGATGCCCACCGCCAGCACCTGCCACCGCTGCCGGTCGATGTTCCGCAGCACCGACGCGGCGGTGAGGAGAGAGACCTCGTGCTCGCTGGAGACGCCGCCGAAGAGGACGGCCACCTTGGTTTTGTTCATCGCCCTAACGCCCCATTTCTCAGTTTTGTTACAGATACAGTATACTATACCATACACGGGGGATATTCGCAAGGTGGACCGGGGGCATGTCTCTTTTAAGGAATGTGTTGTTGGGATATCACTTCCCAGGGAACCCCCGGGGGGCGCTGTTTTTCCGGCATTTCCCCTTGACAATCCCGCTCCGGCCCGATATCCTGTTATCGTTACCCCTTTTGCGAATTTAGTGCGGGCGGCCCGCCGCCCTCTGGAAAAAGGAGAGATCGTTATCATTCGCTTTATCAGTCTGACGCTGGCCCTGGCGGTGGCCCTTTGCTGCCTTTCCGCCTGCGGCGGCCCGGAACCACCGCAGCAGAGCCCGGTGGTCGATTCCGGCCCCCCGGCTCCCCCTCAGCCCGCCTGGTGGGAGGCCGCCGGCTGGGATGACCCCG
>CAJUFR010000080.1 GCA_910585525.1 uncultured Angelakisella sp. | reverse complement strand
CCCTCAAGGCGTATCCCCCCATTCGGTTCCAGATCACGGTGAAAGGAGCGACAGAAATGGAATACCGCATCGTGACCAAACAGTCCTTCCGGGTGATGGGCATCGGCGCCCCCATGAGTAAGGAGTTGGAGGAGAACTTCCAGTTGGTGCCCGCCCTCTGGGCCCGGGCCGCCCAGGAGGGGCTCCCCGCCCGCCTGGCCCCCCTGATGGACCCGGAGATGCCCGGCATCCTGGGCATCTCCCAGGCAGGGGTGGAGGGTGAGTTCCGCTATCTCATCGCCGTGGCCACCGACGCTCCCTTGATGGAGGGGATGGAGGAGCATATGATCCCCGCCTGCACCTGGGCGGTCTTTCCCGGGAAGGGAGCGATGCCCGGGAGCATCCAGGAACTGGAGCAGCGCATCTTTACTGAGTGGCTGCCCACCTCCGGGTACGAATACGCCAACGCCCCGGATATCGAGGTGTATCTGGAGCCGGTGCCCCAGGACGCCCGGTTCCAGGTCTGGGTGCCGGTGACACGGAAATAGGCTGTGGCTGACGCAAAGTTGGAAAAAACGAGGGTCATGACGTACAAGCGCGGTACGCCATGACCCTTGTTTTTTGTTTCCCGCAATATCCTTGGGGTCGTTACCCCTCCAGCTTGGCAATGGCCGCCTTCACCCGGGCCACCGCCGCATCCTTGCCCAGGATGGCGCAGAGTTCGATGCCGCCGCCGGGGGTGAACTGCTTGCCGCTCACCGCCACCCGCAGGGGGAACAGCATCCAGCCGTTCTTCACCCCCAGTTCCCCGATGCGCCGGAACAGCGCCTCGTGGATGGCCTCGGCGGTGAACTCCGGCAGGGCCTCCAGGATGGGCAGCGTCTCCTTCAGGGCTTCCAGGCTGCTCTCCGGGGTGGTCTTCATCTTCTTGTTGGTGTAAAGGGCCAGGTCGTAGTCCGGCACGGCGTCGATAAAGTCCACCTGCTCCGGGATGTCCTCCAGCACCTCGCACCGGGCCTGGAGCACACCGGCCAGGGCCCGGAGGTCCGCCGTCTCGCTCTTCACCGTTTTCCGCATCCAGGGGAGGGCCTTTTCGTAAAATCCATCGCCGGAAAGGGCCCGGATGTACTCCCCGTTGATGTACCGCAGCTTCTGGTTGTCGAAGATGGCGGGGGACTTGGAGATACCGGCGGGGTCCCACTCCTGCACCAGTTCCGGCAGGGTGAAGATCTCCCGCTCCCCCTTGGGGCTCCAGCCCAGCAGGGCGATGTAGTTGAGGACGGCGTCCTTCAGGTACCCCTTGGCGATCAGGTCCTCGTAGGAGGCGTCGCCGTTGCGCTTGCTCAGCTTGTGGGTGGCGTCCTTCATCACCGGGGGGCAGTGGATGTAGACCGGGATCTCCCAGCCGAAGGCCTGGTACAGCAGGTTATACTTGGGGGTGGAGGAAAGGTACTCGTTGCCCCGGATGACGTGGGTGATGCCCATGGTGTGGTCGTCCACCACGTTGGCGAAGTTGTAGGTGGGCATCCCGTCCGCCTTGATGAGCACCTGGTCGTCCAGGTCGGCGCAGTCCACCGTGATATCCCCGAATATCTGGTCGTGGAAGGTGACGCTCCCCTCGGTGGGGACCTTCTGGCGGATGACGTAGGGGATGCCGGCGTCCAGCTTGGCCTGGACTTCCTCCGGGGTGAGGTGGCGGCAGTGGCCGTCGTACTTGGGGGCCATGCCGGAGGCCTGCTGCACCGCCCGCACCTCCTCCAGCCGGTCCTTGTCGCAGAAGCAGTAGTAGGCG
Source organism: uncultured Angelakisella sp. (assembly GCA_910585525.1). Taxonomy (GTDB): domain Bacteria; phylum Bacillota; class Clostridia; order Oscillospirales; family Ruminococcaceae; genus Angelakisella. Next base: position 3,000 of record CAJUFR010000080.1, on the reverse strand, counting down.
GCGCCCTTCTTCACCAGTTCCTCGGCGTAGCCCTTGAACATCCCCATCCGCTGGCTCTGGATATACGGCCCCACCGGGCCGCCGATATCCGGGCCCTCGTCCCAGACCAGCCCGGTCTCCCGCAGGGTGTTGTAGATGATATCCACCGCCCCCTCCACGTACCGCTCCTGGTCGGTGTCCTCGATGCGCAGCAGGAAGGAGCCTCCCTCGTGCTTGGCGGTGAGGTAGGCGTAAAGAGCGGTGCGCAGGTTGCCCACGTGCATGTAGCCGGTGGGGCTGGGGGCGAAGCGTGTCCTGATCTCGTGAAATTCCATCTTTTTTTGACCACCTTTTTTTGCTTGAACCGGCTTGGGACCGGTCTTGTTTTTTTACTCCTCCTATATTATAGGTATCCCGCCCCAAAGTCAAGCGGGGCCATCGCCCCCCTGTGACAAAATTTCCGCCCCGCTGCCGCTATGATGAAAGATGCCCCCCTCCAGGATATGGAAGGACGGCAAGGAATATTACATATCCAACAACATTCGATAGAATATACCAAAAGTATACGCATCGGCAGCGCCGGGAAAGGACGGGCAAAATGAACCATTCCACCGAGATCACAGGACAAAAAGGGAAGGAGCGGCTGGCCACCGCCCTGCGGGAGCAGCGGTACCCGGTGCGGTGCCTCTGCTGGGGCAGCGGGGCGCTGGTGCTGGCCCTGGCCCGTATCCTGGGCAAAAGCGCCCCCTTCGGGGTGGCCTTTACCGCGGTGGCCCCCTTCCCCCTGGTGCTGCCCAGCGCCATAGGCGGGTCGGTGGGGTACCTGCTGGGGGGTGGCATGGGGGGGAATTTCCCCCTGGTGGGGGCGCTGCTCCTTACCGCCATCCTCCGGTGGGTCATCGGCCCCCGGTGGGAGAAGCACCGGGGGTGGACAGGCCCCCTGCTGGCCGGGGGGGCGGTGTTCCTCACCGGTGTGGCCCCCCTCCTTTACAGCAGCCCCCTGGTCTATGACGTGGTCATCTGGGTGACCCAGGTGGTGATGGGGGCGGCCTCCGCCTCCTTCCTGGAGCGGGGCACCGGGGCCCTCCGCCGCCGCAAGGCCCCCGCCGACCGGCTGGACGCCACCGCCCTCACCATCACCGGGGCGCTGCTGCTGATGGGGCTGGACACCGTCGCTGCCGGCGGCGTCACCCTGGGGGGCGTGGCCGCCGCCGCCGGGGTGCTGTTCGCCGCCCGGGTGGGCGGGGAGGGGTTCTCCTCGGTGGTGGGGCTGGTCTGCGGGCTGGCTATGGGCTTCGCCACCGGGGACTTCCCCCCTGCCATCACCGTCTACGGCCTGGGGGGGATGCTGGCGGGCATCTTCTCCGCCTTTGGCCGGACAGGGAGCGCCTTGGCCTTCCTCTTCACCTACGGGGCCATCAGCGCCATGACGGCGGGCAGCACGGCGGGCTTTGTGGAGGTGGCTCTGGGGGCCTTTCTCTTCCTCATGACCCCCCTGCCCTGGTTCCGGCTGGTGGCAGCCGCCCTCCGCCCCGCCGCCACCGACGAGGAGGCGGTGAAGCTGGTGGTGGAGGAGCGGCTCCAGTCCGCCGCCACCGCCCTGCGGGATGTCTCCCAGACCACCCGTGACGTGGCCCGGCGGCTGGGGGAACTGGCGGGCGGGGAGATCGCCGCCGCCTACGACCGGGTGGGGGAGCAGCTTTGCCAGGGCTGCACCTACCGACTCTGCTGCTGGGAGGAGGCCTACGGGGAGACCATCGGGGCGCTGGCCCGGGGGATGGGCCGCCTGCGCCAGGGCAGGCCCATCCACGGGGACGACCTGCTGGACGGCCTTTCCCGCTGCCAGCGCCGGGAGGAGATCGCCCGGATGCTCACCGCCGAGTACCGCGGCTGGCTGAACCGGGAGGACAGCCGCCTCCGGGCCGCCCGGATGCGCAGCGTCGTCACCGACCAGTTCGACGGCCTGGCCCTGGCCCTGGAGGGGGTGGGGGAGGCCATCGGGGAGGTGGGCAGCGGGGACCGGGTGCTGGCCGCCAAGGTGAAGGAGCTGTTCCTGGACGCCCGGCTGGAACCCCAAAGCGCCGTTTGCTGGAAGAACCGCCTGGGCCGCGCCGTCATTAAGGTGACGGTGCCCCGGTACAAGATGACCCGGGCCATCCCCGCCGAACTGATGCGGGAACTTTCCGCCATCAGCGACCTGCGGTTCGGTTACCCGGTGCTCAGCGACGGGGGCCGGTGGGCCCAGTACACCTTCTACGAGCACGCCCCCTACGCCGCCGAGTACGGCGCCAGCCAGATCATCTGCGGGGGGAACACCCTGTGCGGGGACAGCTACCGGTTCCTGACCCTGGAGGGCGGGGCGGCCCACCTGGTGCTCAGTGACGGGATGGGGAGCGGCGGCGGGGCGGCGGTGGATTCCACCATGGCGGCGGCCCTCATCGCCCGCCTGCTGGAGGCGGGGATGAGTTGGGCCAGCGCCCTGCACCTGGTCAACGCCGCCCTGACGGTAAAGGGCAGCGACGAGAGCCTTGCCACCGTGGACGGCGCCCGCATCGACCTGTACACCGGCCAGCTGGAACTGTACAAGGCCGGGGCGGCCCCCACCATCGTCATCCGGGAGGGAAAGAGCCTGGAGGTGGATTCGGCGTCGCTGCCGGCGGGGATCCTCAGCGGGGTGGACTTTGAGAGGAGCCAGCTTCCCCTGGGGCTGGGGGATATGGTGATCCTGCTCTCCGACGGGGCCACCACCCAGGGGACGGGGTGGATCGCCAAAATGGCGGTGGAGGAGAAGCCCAGGGACCTGAACGAGTTCTGCAAGAAGATCGCGGCCACGGCCCGGCTGCGGCGGGGGGACGGCCGGGAGGATGATATCACGGTGCTCTGCTGCCGGCTGGTGTCGGGGGGATGACCATTTTGGCAAACCCAAAAAAGCCGGGGGCTCTGTCATGAACACAGAGCCCCCGGCCTTAGGCTGTCGAAAAACTCTCCCCAGAAGCAGGGCCTGCCGGTCAAGAGGGGGAA
>CAJUFR010000079.1 GCA_910585525.1 uncultured Angelakisella sp. | reverse complement strand
CTTGAGTCGCTCTTTGCCTTCTTTCTGTCGATACAGAAAGAAGGGCCCCGCCGGCCAGGCGCTCGAAGAGATGACTTATAAAATAACAGGAAAGGCATGGAAAGGAGCGAGCCCAAAAAGAAAAACCCTCACATTCAAGAAACGGCCTAACAGCCTGTCTTGAAGAAAAGAACCTGAAAAGCAAACCCCCTTTACACTACTGCGGCGGCAGCGTCGCCTCGTTGCAAAGCCCCACATAGATCGGCGAAAACCGGTCCTGCAAATACTGCGCCGTCCCCGCCTCCATCATCAGCGGCGGCGTCAGCGGCTGTTCCGTCACCGGCAGGGTGAAGGCCACCGTGGTCCCCACCTCCGGGGTGCTGTCCACAGCGATGGTCCCCCCGTTGCCCCGGATGTTCTGCTGCGCCACGCTCAGCCCCATCCCCATCCCCACAAAGGCTTCCCCATACGCCCCCACCGAGTAAAACGGCGTGAAAATACGGTCCATCCGCTCCGGCGGGATCCCCGCCCCCTGGTCGGCCACCGTCACCACCACGCCCCCCGGCACGTCCTTGCCGCTTACTATCACCCGGTTCCCCTCCCGACTGTGGCGGTAGGCGTTGTCGATAAGGTTCATCAGCGCCTCCACCACCTCCGGGAAGCAGCAGGACACATGCACCGTGGTCTGGGGCAGGCTGAACCCGAAGGGCACGGCGTGACCGTGGAGGGTGATGCCGCAGGCGTCCAAAAGGGTGGAGAGCCGCCCCCAAAAGTCCACCACCTCCACCACGTGCTGGTAGCCGGAGCAGCTGCGCTGATAACTCACCAGGTTGGTGACGTTGCGCAGCAGCAGGTAGCTGGCCTGGTTGATGCTGTGGAGGTAGGGGTTGTACTGCCGGTCCTGGTTGGCGTAGGTCTTGCGCCCCATCACCGCCAGGGCGGCAAAGATATCGGAAAGGGGCTGCCGCAGCCCGTTGGAGAGGGCGTCCATCCCGGCGCTGCTGGCCACCTCGCTCCCCGGCTCCCCCGGGCGGCCGCCGCCGGTGGCGAGCACCATCGCCCCCGCCACCTGTCCCGTCTCCTCCCCGGCCAGGGGGGTCACCGCCAGCACCGGGCCCATCCCCGGCATCTGCACCCGGAAGGCCTTCCCCCCTGCCAGCCGCTCCCGGCAGTCGGATAAAAGTTCCCGCCCCAGCAGCCGCTCCAGTCCCTCCGGCTGCTCCAACTCCGGCATGGTGTCCAAGGCGTAGGGGTTGGCGTAGATCACCGCCAACTCCCGGTCCACCAGCAGGGCCGGGATGCAGGCTTCCTGGAACTGCCGGGAAAAATCCTTTTCTTGCAGGACAGCCAGCTTCTTGGGCCTGCCTCGTTTGTTCGCCATTGGGGTCTCCTCCTTCTGGTCATGCGATATATGAACTATTGTACCATATTCCTGGAAATTTGTCATGGGATTTCTCGATTTCTGCCGAATTCTGACGAATTTCTCCCTGATGCGTTCTCATCCATTATATCCCGCTATCCTCCCCGGAACCCGGCCGGGCCGCTGCCAGATATTGCCCTGTCTTTTTTCACAATTCCTCTTCCCAAACCCCGGCCCGATCCGGCAGGGCGACGATCTTGCCGAAATTTTTGTGAACCTTTTGACAAGGGGGCTTGTAGTTTTTACAAAAATAGGGTAAAATAGGATGCGTGAGGTACCCTGTGTACACAGTTCCAAGAAAAATCGGAAAAGGAGTGTTTTGTTATGGCAATCAAAATCGGCATCAATGGCTTCGGCCGCATCGGCAGACTGGTGTTCCGCATCGCGGTGGCCCAGCCTGAGGTCTTTGAGGTGGTGGCGGTGAACGACCCCTTCATCAGCACCGATTACATGGCCTACATGACCAAGTATGACACCATCCATGGCCGCTTCGACGGCGTGGCCGAAGCCAAGGACGGCAAGTTCCTGGTCAACGGCAAAGAGGTCAAGACCTTTGACAAGATGAACCCCGAGGAGATCCCCTGGGGCGAACTGGGCGTGGAGTACGTGGTGGAGTCCACCGGCGTTTTCACCACCACCGAGAAGTGCCAGGCCCACCTGAAGGCCGGCGCCAAGAAGGTCATCATCTCCGCCCCCGCCAAGGACAAGGAGACCCCCACCTTCGTTATGGGCGTCAACAACGACACCTACACCGCTGACATGAACGTCGTCTCCAACGCCTCCTGCACCACCAACTGCCTGGCTCCTCTGGCCAAGGTCATCCACGACGCCTTCGGCATCAAGGAGGGTCTCATGACCACCGTCCATGCCACCACCGGCACCCAGAAGACGGTGGACTCCCCCTCCAAGAAGGACTGGAGAGGCGGCCGCGCCGCTGCCGGCAACATCATCCCCTCCTCCACCGGCGCCGCCAAGGCCTGCGCCCTGGTTATCCCCAGCCTCAAGGGCAAGCTCACCGGCATGGCCTTCCGTGTCCCCACCCTGGATGTCTCTGTGGTCGACCTGACCTGCAGCCTGGAGAAGCCCGCCACCTACGAGGAGATCTGCGCCGCCGTCAAGGCCGCCAGCGAGGGCCCCATGAAGGGCATCCTGGGCTACACCGACGAGGACGTCGTCTCCAGCGACTTCTACACCGATCCCCGCACCTCCATCTTCGACGCCAAGGCCGGCATCATGCTCAACGATCACTTTGTCAAGCTGGTCTCCTGGTATGACAACGAGTGGGGCTACAGCAACAAGCTGCTGGACCTCATCAAGCACATGAACACTGTGGACCACAAGTAAGGGTGACCTCCACCCCCAGCGCCCCCGCCCCGGACCACCGGCGCGGGGGCGCTTTTGCGTCACTTGGTTGACGCTAGCCCTTGTATATGATAGTATATATGCAGTCAGTAAAGGAAGTGATGCTGTGGAGGTCCAGCTGAAAAAGCAGCCACAGAAGTATCTGGACAGCGTAGACGCCAAAAACCGGGCCAAACTATACAAGGCCCTTGACCGGCTTTCCCGCATGGAGGGCGACATCGTCCCCCTAAAGGGCACCAAGGACTGCTACCGCTGCAAGCTGGAGCATTACTGCATCCTCTTCCGATGGGAAAAGGGGGCGCTGATCATCATTGTGATCGAGATCAACACCCGCACCAACATAAAATATTAAGAGGTGATACCATGAGCAGCAGCTTAACACCGGAGGAACTGGAGAAAAAACGGGCCGAGATCGACAGCCGGCCGCCGGAGGAGCCCACCGCCGGGGACCTTGCGGCCCTTGCGGAGGCCGACGCCGAGGACCCCGCCGCCACCCTCTCCCTGGAGGAATACAAGGCCCAGCGGGAGTACAGCGGCAAGCTAGCCCTTCGCATCCCCAAGGAACTGCACCGGTACCTGGCGGAGGCCGCCAAGGAGAACGGTGTCAGCCTCAATCAATACGCTCTCTACAAGCTGGCCAAATAGTTCGACCCAACAAAGGAGCCGCCGGGGTGCCCCGAGCCGAAAAATGGCTTGCATCCCCGGGTGTCTTATTTTATAATAGTAAAGTCATGTTAGAAAGCCCAAGTCCCGCTATCGCCCCACGGCGAAACCGCCGTGCAGGGCTTGACAGCGGCGGCATGCCGCTTGCATCCCCCGGCCCCTTGCCCTATAATAGAAAGAACACTATAAAACGAAAGGCGTTGACCATATGGCACCCTATCTGATCCTGGCGCTGGCCGCCGCCCTCCTGGGCTTCTTCCTCTGCGAACTGCACCCCTCCCGCCGCAACGATATCATCTTTTTAACGGTGATGTCGGTGGCCATGTTCTTCTTCTCCATCCTCCGGGCCACCTCGGTGGGGGTGGATTACAAGATGTACCTCGACTTCTACTGGGAGGTCTGCGACGGCGGCCTGCCCTTCATCTTCAGCAAGGCCAACGTCTACTGGCGGGAGATCGGCTACAGCCTGCTGGAGTACCTGCTCTCCCTCATCGGCCCATCCCCTCTGGTCTTTTCCAGCGGCATCGCCCTCATCTGCCTGGGTCTCAACGCCGTCTTCCTCTACAAGCACTCCCCCTCGGTGTGGATCAGCTTCTTTGTCTTTATCTCCTTCGGCTTCTTCGGCTACACCCTCTGCACCATCCGGCACCAGATCGCCATCGCCATCTTCATGTTCGCCCTTCCCTACCTGAAGAAGAAGCAGTTCGTCCCCTATCTTCTCATCATCCTGCTGACCGCCACCTTCCACAAGAGCATGCTCATCTGGATACCGGTCTATTTCCTGGCCCAGCTGGCCATGGACTGGCGGACCTACACCTTCTACGGCGTCTGCCTGGGGCTCTACTTCCTTTTCTCGGAGAAGGTCCTTTCCATCATCACCCAGTACATCTACACCGAGTACCAGGTGGGCAGCTACTACATGCGCGGCCGTGACCCCGCCACCGTCTTTATCCCCCTGGTCTTTTTCGCCGTGGTGGTGCTGATGCAGAAGCCCCTTCTTGCCCGGGACCCCCAGAACCTGCCCCTGATCAACCTCTCCATGTACTGCGCCTGTCTCTTCCTGATGACCCTCAAGCACTTTGTTTTCCAGCGTTTCGCCCTGGTGCTGCTGCCGGTCTCGATGCTGCTCCTCCCGGAGATCCTCCGCTGCCTCGCCATCTCTCCCCAGCAGCAGGCGGAACTGGATCAACTCAAGGCGGCGGTGAAGGCTGGCACCGGCAACAAGAAGGCCAACCAGCAGCGGTACAGCGAACTTCGGGGTTCCCTCCGGGACAAGCGGGCCATGTACTATGCCGGGATCGGGTTTATCATCTTTGGGGGGTTCCTGTACTATGGCTGGATCCTTTCCATGAACCGCTTGAACCTGGTGCCTTATGTGATTGATCTGTCTCTTCTGGGGTTCTAATACTTTCCGTAGAAGATCGATCGGAAACAACTGGGTTTGGGGGCTTGTTTCTTTCCGTACCTTTTTCTGTTGTTTTCAAGGCGTCTCTTCGACCGCCTCGCCGGCGGGGCCCTTCTTTCTGTATCGA
>CAJUFR010000078.1 GCA_910585525.1 uncultured Angelakisella sp. | reverse complement strand
GGCGTCGGTCGCTTAGGTTCGGACCCACAAACGCCGCCCAGTCCGCTTGGACCGGGGTGCTTCCCGGCGCCATGATAGATGTCTGCTTTGGCGGCTCGATGCTTGGTTGGGCGGCTGGCTGCGGGGTGGGATATGGTTTGCAGCTGGTAAAGTGGGTAGCTGCGCCCGCTCCCTCCTTGAAGTTGGCCTGATAAGGTGCCTCCGGCGGATTTGGATTCCCTGCGGGGGTGGGGTTGCTGGTCTTGTTTAAAAGAGGAGTTTTTTATGGGTATTGACCTAAGTTACTGGAAAAGTTCTCCCGGTGTGGGGTTGGAGCCGAAGAGGGTCTATCAAACTGCCTGCTGCGACGGTCGGGAGATCGAGGGGCTGGAGTGGCTTCCTGTTGACGGCATTTTGTCGGAGATTGAAGCTGCTTTCGCAAAATGGGAGCGGATGGACGGGGTCACCTGGGAGAAGGAGACCGGCGGGGGGTTCCAGGTGTTTACTACCCCCCAGGTGTTCCGGGTGGACGGGTACGGGCTGTCTCGGGAGGAGATGGCCAGGTTCTCCGAGATGATGAAGGGGTACGGCTGCCCTCTCTACGATCCCCAGCAGGGGTGCCGGTTCGACAGTCTTGCCGTCGTTCTCTACGGGGAGGCGGGGGACATCCGGGAGGCGGTGGAGGAGCAGGCCAGGGCCGTGTTCCCCGGCCTGCCCCTGGGGGAGGTCCGGTGCCTGCCGGTGCCGGAGGGGGCGGTGGGCCTGCCCAGGCCGGAGCACCCGGTGCTGGAGGTCTTTGTCCACCGGGGCAAGACCATCACCAAGGTGACAGCCAACCTCTTCTTTGGCAGCGGGTGGACCTCCCGGCCCACCCAGTGCAAGACCGCCCTTTTGACCGGGCCGGAGGAGACCCAAAAACGCCTGGCAAAGCTGGCCGGGACGGCGATGAAGCGGGCGGCGGAGGACCTGCGGCAGAGGAGTTATCACCGGTAAGGAGGAAACACCATGAAACATACGATCAGCAAAGAACACCAGGACATGGCCATCGAAACGGTGAGGAACATCCTCCACCTGTTCCACGAGAAGCGGTACGATGAGGTCCCCGCCGCCGTGGACGAAAGCGAGGTGGAGGATCTGCCCCGGTTCCTTCGGGAGTACATCCAGGGGACGTTGGACCTCAATGAGATGGACAGCTTTGACGAGTACGGCGCGCCCTGCAACTTCCATCCCCAATACGAGTACCATCAGCTGCACTTTTTCCCCTACACCGACGGCAGCGGCTTTGCGGTGGATTACGAGATGACCGCCGGGGCGGAACTGGCCCAACTGGTGCTCCAGCTGGTCTTTCTCTACCAGCCGGACGGGAGCCTCCGGCGAGTGTTCCACACAGTAGACCCACAGTAATGGCAGAAAGGAGGGGACAGGGAAGATGTCCTACAAGACCCTGCTCTCCGGCCAGATATTCACCTTTGACAGCGTCAAGGAGGTGCTGGCCAAGGCAAACGAGGAAAAATCCGGGGACGTGCTGGCGGGGGTGGCGGCGAAGAGCGGCCTGGAGCGGATCGCCGCCAAGGAGGTCCTCTCCCAGATGACCCTGGAGGAACTGCGGCAGAACCCCGCTGTCCCCTACGAGGAGGACGAGGTCACCCGCCTGAACCAGGACGGCATCAACGAGACCATCTACAGCGGCATCAAAAGCTGGACGGTGGCGGAACTGCGGGAGTGGATCATGGACTACGCCACCGGGGAGGAGGATATCCGCCGGGTGAGCAAGGCCCTCACCGCCGAGATGGTGGCCGCCGTGGCCAAGCTGATGACCAACCTGGACCTGGTCTACGCCGCCGCCAAGATACGTGTCCCCGCCCACTGCAACACCACCATCGGGCTGCGGGGCACCCTTTCCACCCGGCTGCAGCCCAACCACACCACCGACAACGTGGAGGGCATCACCGCCTCCCTCTTTGAGGGCCTCAGCTACGGCTGCGGCGACGCCCTCATCGGCCTCAACCCCTCCGGGGACACGGTGGCCAGCCTGTCGGAAATATTGAAGCGCTTCAACGAGGTGAAGAACCAGTTCGAGATCCCCACCCAGATCTGCGTCCTGGGCCACATCACCACCCAGATCGAGGCGGTGAAGCGGGGGGCCCCGGCGGACATGATCTTCCAGTCCATCGCCGGCAGCCAGAAGGGCAACGAAGCATTCGGCTTTACCACCGACCACATCCGGGAGGCCATGGAACTGCTGCGGAAAAAGGGCACCGGCACCGGCCCCAACGTCATGTACTTTGAGACCGGCCAGGGCTCGGAGCTTTCCTCCGACGCCCACTACGGCGCCGACCAGGTGACCATGGAGGCGCGGTGCTACGCCTACGCCCGGGTCTTCCACCCCTTTATGGTGAACACGGTGGTGGGGTTCATCGGTCCCGAATACCTCTACGACAGCCGCCAGGTGATCCGGGCGGGGCTGGAGGACCACTTTATGGGCAAGCTGTCCGGCATCCCCATGGGGTGCGACTGCTGCTACACCAACCACATGCTGGCGGAGCAGAACGACATCGAAAACCTGGCTATGCTGCTGGGGGCCGCCGGGGCCAACTACATCCTGGGGGTGCCCACCAGCGACGACGTGATGCTCAACTACCAGACCAACGCCTACCACGACGTGGTCGCCATCCGGGAGGTGCTGGGGCTGCGGCCCATCCGGGAGTTCGACCAGTGGCTGGAAAAGATGGGGATCAGCGAAAACGGCAGGCTGACCAGCCGGGCCGGCGACCCCACCATCTTCTTACAGAAAGGGGGGAGGGGATAGACCATGCTGGACGCCAACACCATCGACGCCATCGCCAACGAGATCATCCGGCAGATGCAAAAGGGGAGCGCCCCCGCCGGGCAGAGGGCGCCCCAGGGGGACGCCGCCGTCCCCGCCCCCCTTCCCGCCGCCCTGCAAAGCGGGGGGAAGGACGCCGGGGAGATGGAGGACATCACCAGCGCCGCCCAGAAGGCGGTGCCCACCCTCCAAAGCCCGGAGGACTACGACGCCCTGATCCGCATGAAGGGCCGCACCTCCGCCCGCATCGGGGTGGGGCGGTGCGGGCCAAGGCTTTTGACCAAGACCCTTTTGACCCTCCGGGCCGACCACGCCCTGGCCCGGGACGCGGTGTTCACCGACGTGGACCCGGAGTTCCTTGCGGCCAACGGCCTCTTTACGGTGCAGACCCGGTGCGGGGACAAAAATACCCACATCACCCGGCCCGACCTGGGGCGGCAGCTGTCCGACGAGGCGGTAAAGACCATCCGGGAACGGTGCCAAAAAAACCCCGATGTCCAGATCGTCGTCTCGGACGGGCTGTCCTCCAAGGCCATCGAGGCCAACGTGGCCAACGCCCTCCCCGCCATCGTGGAGGGACTGCAAAGCCGGGGGCTCACGGTGGGCACCCCCTTCTTCATCCGGTTCGGCCGGGTGGCGGCGGAGGACGCCGTGGCGGAGCTTCTGGGGCCCAAGGTGGTCTGCATCCTCATCGGGGAGCGCCCCGGCCTGGGCACGGCGGAAAGCATGAGCGCCTACATCTGCTACGACGCCAGGGTGGGCCAGCCGGAGGCCCGGCGCACCGTGGTGAGCAACATCCACCGGGGGGGCATCTCCTCGGTGGAGGCGGGGGCCTACATCGCCGAACTCATCAAAAAGATCTACGACGCCAAGGCCAGCGGCGTGGAACTGAAACAGTAAGGAGGGGTGAGAGATGATAGGCGACGCCCTTAGAACGACGGTCCTCAGCCTGCGGATCATCCCCAACCCGGAGGATTTCCTCCTCCGTTCCCTGGAGGTGCCGGCGGGGCACCGCAGCCTGGGGCTTATCACCACCGACTGCGACGATGTCTCCTACGCCGCCCTGGACGAGGCCACCAAAAAGGCGGAGGTCTCGGTGGCCTACGCCCGGAGCATGTACGCCGGCAGCGGCAACGCCTCCACCCGGCTGGCGGGGGAGTTCATCGGCATCCTCTCCGCCCCCGGCCCCGCCCAGGCCCGGAGCGGCCTGGAGGCGGCGGTGGATTTTATCCAGAACCAGGCCAGCTTCTACAGCGCCGACGAGGGGAACACCATCCCCTACTTCGCCCACTGCATCGCCCAGACCGGCAGCTACCTTTCCAAGATGGCGGAGGTGCCCCGGGGCACCCCCATGGCCTACCTCATCGCCCCGCCCATGGAGGCCATGGTGGGGCTGGACGAGGCCCTCAAGGCCGCCCGGGTGGAACTGAAGGTGTTCTACGGCCCCCCCACCGAGACCAACTTTGCCGGGGGGCTGCTGACCGGCAACCAGTACGCCTGCAAAATGGCCTGCGAAGCCTTCGCCCGCACGGTGGAGCGGATCGCGGCCGATCCGTTGAAGTATTAGAAGGGGGGAGAAAATGGACAGAGACCTGCAATCCATCCAGGAGGTCCGGGACCTGGTGGCCCGGGCCAAGGCGGCCCAGCGGCAGCTGGCGGAGATGCCGCAGCAGAAGCTGGACGCCATCTGCAAGGCCATCGCCGAGGCCTGCGCCGCCAAGGCGGAGCCACTGGCCAAGATGGCGGTGGAGGAGACCGGCTACGGCGTCTGGCAGGATAAAGTCTTGAAGAACCTGCTGGGCTCCACCATCACCTGGGAGAGCGTCCGGGAGATGACCGCCGTGGGGGTCCTCCGGGAGGACCAGCGGCTGGGACTGATGGAGGTGGGGGTCCCCATGGGAGTGGTGGCCGCCCTCATCCCCTCCACCAATCCCACCTCCACCGCCATGTACAAGAGCATCATCTCGCTGAAGGCGGGGAACGCCATCGTCATCAGCCCCCACCCCGGGGCCAAAAGCTGCATCGTGGAGACGGTGAAGGTGATCGCCGAGGCGGCCAAGAGGGCCGGGGCCCCGGACGGGGCGGTGGGGTGCATCACCATCACCACCATGGAGGCCACCCACGCCCTGCTGACCCACCGGGACATCGGCATCATCCTGGCCACCGGCGGGGAGGCCATGGTCCGGGCGGCCTACTCCTCCGGCAACCCCGCCATCGGGGTGGGGCCGGGGAACGGCCCGGCCTTCATCGAGCGCACCGCCGACATCCCCCTGGCGGTGAAGCGCATCCTGGATTCCAAGACCTTTGACAACGGCACCATCTGTGCCTCGGAACAGTCCATCGTCACCGAGCGGTGCATCGCCGCCAGGGTGGAGGAGGAACTGAAGCGCCAGGGGGGGTACTTCCTGGACGAAGGCCAATCGGAGCGGCTGTCCGGCTTCCTCCTCCGGGCCAACGGGACGATGAACCCAAAGATCGTGGGCAAGTCCGCCCAGGCCATCGCCGGCATGGCGGGCATCCAGATCCCGGAGGGGACCCGGGTGCTGGTCTCCCGGCAGACCCAGGTGGGCAAGACCAATCCCTACTCCCGGGAAAAGCTATGCCCGGTGCTGGCCTACTACGTGGAGGAGAACTGGGAGAAGGCCTGCCAGCGGTGCATCGCCATCCTGCAGAACGAGGGGGCGGGGCACACCATGACCATCCACAGCACCGACCAGAACGTCATCCGGGAATTCGCCCTGAAAAAGCCGGTCTCCCGGCTGCTGGTGAACACCCCCGGGGCGCTGGGAGGCGTGGGGGCCACCACCAACCTCTCCCCTGCCCTGACCCTGGGGTGCGGGGCGGTGGGCGGGAGCGCCACCAGCGACAACATCACGCCGCTGAACCTCATCAACATCCGCCGGGTGG
>CAJUFR010000077.1 GCA_910585525.1 uncultured Angelakisella sp. | reverse complement strand
AATAGCCGCCGCACGCATCTTGACGGCAAATTTTCCGCCTGCCTTTGCCAAAAAAACTTGAAAGACATATAGTATTCCTGCGTTTTTTTGGCGTCGGCATACGAAGAATTTGCTCGCCAATCTGCATGCTTCGGTTATCGGTACAGCTTCTAAGAACAAAGGGAAGGACAGGTGCGTGACGATGAAGGAAAAGGGTCAGAGTTTTTTGGAGGGGGCCATCGTCCTCACCCTGTCCACCATCACCGTCAAGGTGATCGGGGCCCTGTTCAAGATACCCCTGGCCAACATCCTGGGCGGGGTGGGGATGTCCTACTTTGTCTCCGCCTACGATATCTTCACCCCCATCTACTCGGTGACCGTCACCGGGCTGGGGGTGGCGGCCTCCCGGCTGGTGTCCGAGACAGCGGCCGCCCGGGGCCGGCAGGGGGCCCGCCAGGTGCTCCGGGCCAGCCGCCGGCTGTTCCTGGCGCTGGGGGTGCTGGGGATGGCGCTGCTGCTGTTTTTCTCCAGCAGGTTCGCCCGTGCCATCAACAACCCCGGGGCCACCCTGGCCATCTACGCCATCGCCCCGGCGGTGGTGTTCAGCTGTGTCTCCGCCACCTACCGGGGGTACTTCCAGGGGATGACCAACATGATCCCCACCGCCAAGAGCCAGATACTGGAATCGCTGACCCGGTTGCTGGCGGGGACGGCCTTCTCCTACGGGACGACGATGTACCTCCGCCGCCGGTACCTGGATACCGGCCTGGTGCTGGGCCAGCCCTTTTCCTCCCTGGATGAAGCCAACCTGTTCATTTTCCGCTTTTCCGCCGCCGCAGCCATCCTGGGGGTGACGGTGAGCACTCTGACCGGGGCGGTGTACATCCGGGGGCGGTACCGCCGGGAGACCGCCGGGGCCGCTCTCCGGGGGGAGGCCGAAGAACGGGGGAGAGGGCTGGCCCTCCAGCTGCTGCGCATCGCCATCCCCATCTCCCTCAGCACCCTGGTGGTGAACCTCACCTCGGTCATCGACCTGATGTCGGTGATGAACTGCCTCAAGACCGCCATCGCCCGGGACGGGGGGATGATCCGGCTGATGTACGACGGCCTCATCCCCGCCGCCGTCACCAACGACGTGCTGCCGGAGTACCTCTACGGCTCCTACTCCGGCCTGGCCTTCTCCCTCTTCAACCTGGCGCCGGCCATCACCGCCGCCCTGGGGGTCAGCGCCCTGCCGGCGGTGACCCGGGCCTACACCGCCGGGGACCACCGGCGGCTGGAGGAAACGGTGAACTCGGTGCTGCGCATCGCCCTGCTGGTGGCGCTGCCGGTGGGGTTCGGCCTGGCGGTGCTTTCCGGCCCCATCCTCCGGTTCCTCTACCCGGCCCGGCTGATGGAGGCGGCCATCATCACCCCGGTGCTCCGGGTGATGGGGGTCAGCACCATCCTGGTGGCGGCGACCACCCCCATCAACAGCGTCCTCCAGGCCACCGGCCACGAGCGGATGACGCTGTGCATCATGACGGTGGGGGCGATGCTCAAGCTGGGCACCAACTTCACCCTGGTCTCCCGGCCGGAACTGAACATCCAGGGGGTGCCCTACGGCTCCCTGCTCTGCTACGGCTTCATCGTTTTGGTCTCCGCCGCCTACCTCCGGGGGCGGGTGGGGGTGCGGCTGCGGCTCTTCCAGGTGGCGGGGAAGCCCCTTTTCTGCGCCGCTCTTTGCGGCGGCGGGGCCCATTCTGCCTATTATCTTCTTTTTTCTTCCTTTTCCTCCTCCGTGCGGCTACTGGCGTCAATCGCCTGCGGGGGGCTCATCTACCTTGCGGCCCTGCTTCTCACCGGTGCTATCCTGAAAAGTGACTTGGAAATGTTGCCGAACAATGAAAAAATCGCAAAAACACTTGAAAAGCTAGGGCTTATCGGGTAGAATAGTAAAAGCGTCGGGAGGGCTGCGCGATGAACTTTGTTTTTAAGGACCATTATGGCATGGATGACCTGCTGCGGATCATGGAGATCCTCCGTGGCGAAGGGGGCTGCGTTTGGGACCGGGAGCAGGACCACCACACCATACGGAACAATTTTATCGAGGAGACCTACGAAGCGGTGGAGGCCATCGACCGGGAGGATACCGACCTGCTCCGGGAGGAGTTGGGGGACGTCCTGTTACAGGTGGTGTTCCACGCCAGGATGGAGGAAGAAGCCGGTGGCTTCTCCTTTTCCGACGTCTGCGACGGCATCTGCAAGAAGCTGGTCTACCGCCACCCCCATGTGTTCGGGGATGTGACGGTGGAAAACTCCGGCCAGGTGCTGGATAATTGGGACAAGCTAAAAAAGGCGGAAAAGCACCAGCAGACGGCAGCCAGCACCCTGGAAGGGGTCAGCAAGGCCCTGCCCGCCCTGGTGCGGGCCGCCAAGGTGCAGAAGCGCGCCGGGAAGGTGGGGTTCGAGTATCCCGCCCTGGCCGACGCCCTGGGGGACCTCCGCAGCGAGATCGCGGAACTGGAGGAGGCCCTGGCGAAGGAGGACGGGGACGGTGTCTTTGAGGAGATGGGCGACGTGCTCTTTTCCGCCGCCAACGTGTCCCGCCTGCTGAAGGCGGACCCGGAGGAAGCCCTGACCCGCTCCACCGAAAAGTTTATCCGGCGGTTCCACCGGATGGAACAGGCAGCAATAAGCAATGACATAGAATTATCTGAATGTACCATTGATGAGCTCAACGACCTTTGGCGGGAAGCCAAAAAAGCTGAAAAAATTATTGGAGGTATTACAACATGACCAAGATCGAACTGGTGAGTGCCGTTGCCGAAAAGGCCGGCCTGTCCAAAAAGGATAGCGAGAAGGTGGTAGCCGCCGTCTTTTCTTCCATCACCGAGGGCCTGCAGAACGGCGAGAAGTTCTCCCTGGTGGGCTTCGGCACCTTTGAGGTGAAGGAGCGGGCCGCCCGCCCCGGCGTCAACCCCCGCACCAAGGAGCCTATCACCATCGCCGCTTCCAAGTCGGTGGTCTTTAAGCCCGGCAAGGCGCTGAAGGACGCTGTCAAGTAATTGCGATTTTTGTCATTTTTGGGGGCCCGGTATATTCTGCCGGTCCCTCTTTTTTATGGAAAGGCAGGTTTTTTTATGCGGCTGGATAAATACCTCAAGGTCTCCCGCATCATCAAGCGCAGGACGGTGGCCAATGAGGCCTGCGACGCCCAGCGGGTGCTGGTCAACGGCAAGGCCGCCCGGGCCTCCTACGAGGTGAAGCTGGGGGACAAGATACAGATCGAACTGGGCCAGCGGCCCCTCACCATCCAGGTCACCGGCCTCAGCGAGGTGACCACCAAGGAAAACGCCTCCCAGAATTACACCATTATCGAGGGATAGGTTCTATTTCTCTTTTTTCCCGCATATCCTGTTAGTGGTCCCTGCCGTGGACGGAAAGCGGACAGGACGGGACGAATGGGAAAAGAGGAGGAAGAAAATGGAACAGAAGCAGCTGTCGGTGCCCCACAACATCATCATCGAGGACCGGAAAAACGTCAGCATCAGCGGTGTCACCGACGTGGAGAGTTTCGATGAGGAGACGGTGGTGCTGATGACCGACCTGGGGGAATTGATCATCAAGGGCTTTGGGCTGCACATCAGCAAGATCGACGTGGTGTCCGGGGACCTTGCCCTGGAGGGGGAGATCTACAACATCGGCTACAGCGATACCCAGGCTGCCGGGGGCGGGCTGCTCAGCCGCCTGTTCCGCTGAGGAGGCCGCCTATGGCCATCGCCATCACCGAGCAGACCGCCGTTTTTTTCCATTCCCTCCTGCTGGGGGCGGTGCTGGGCTGCTTCTACGACCTGTTCCGCATCACCCGCATCGCCTTTGTCATCCCCGCCCTGTTGGTGCTGGTGGAGGACCTGCTCTTTTTCCTCTTTTCCAGCATCGTCCTGTTTGGCTTCATGCTGGAGAACAGCTACGGCCAGGTCCGGTACTTCATCCTGCTGGGGATGGTGCTGGGGTGGACCATCTACTACTTCACCCTGGGCAGCCTTGTGATGAAGTGCTCCGCCCGGATCATCCGGGCGGTACGGGGGGTGCTGGCCTTTTTGTGGCGGCCCTTTGCCTGGGCGGGGCGCAAGCTGGGGAGGGCCGGAAGGGTTTTTGAAAAAACCATGCAAAATACTGCTGTTCGGATGAAAACCGGCTTGAAATCCCGGGTGGAAATGATGTATAATAGAGGAAATCGTGGACAGAAGGACGGTGACAGCGTTGGGCAAACGGAACCGGAAAACCAACCCCTTCTCCATTAACTCCCTGCTCCGCTTTGCCTGTGTCTTTCTCTGTGTCCTGTTTGCGGTCTATTTTGTGAAGACCAAGCTGGATGTGGCGCAAATGCAGCAGCAGCTGGTGGCGATGGAGGAGCAGGTGGAGTTGCAGCGGCTGAAAAACAAGGACGCCAAACTCTCCCTGCGGGAGGACAGCAGCACCCTGGAGCGGACCGCCCGGGAGAAGCTGGACTACGCCCACCCGGACGAGCGTGTGTTTGTGGATATTTCCGGCGCGAATTAGGCGGTGTCCGGGGGGAGACCCGGTGCGGCCAACGACGTTTTTTAGTGTTTGGGAGGAACAGATTTGGTATCGGTAGGAAGCATTGTGGCGGGTAAGGTAGCCAAGGTGACCAATTACGGGGCGTTCGTGGACCTGGAAGGCGGCGGCTCCGGCATGATCCATATTTCCGAGGTGGCCAACACCTACGTGAAGGACATCAACGACTACCTCAAGGTAGGCGAGGAGGTCACCGTCAAGGTCATCGGCATCAACGAGGCGGGGAAGGTGAGCCTTTCCATCAAGGAGACAATGGACAAGGCCCCCCAGCAGCAGCAGGGGCAGCCCCCCCGCAGGGAGGGAGGCAGGCCCCAGCGCAGCGCCCCCCGCACCTGGAACGGCCGCGGGCCCCAGCCTCCCAGCACCGGCGACGCCTTTGAGGATATGCTCAGCCGCTACAAGCGGTCCAGCGACGACCGGATGTCCGACTTGAAAAAGGTGATGGACACCCGGCGGGGCAGCGCCAACCGCCGCTCCCGTTCCAAGGGATAACAGTTTTGGATACCGGAAAGGGGCCACGCCGCCCCTTTTTGTGTTGTGTCACAGGGGGGATCGTGATGAAAAAAGCGGAGCCGGGGGACTGGAAAACAAAGCCCATGCCCCCGCGGCGGGAGCCCTTCCCGCTGGAGATGGACCTGACAGCGGAGGAACTGGAGCGGCTGCGCCAGGGGCACGTCCCCCAGGAGATGGAGGACAAGTGGTTCCGGTATTTTGCGGACGGGGTGTTTTATATCTTCCGCAGTTGGACAGGCTTTTGCATCTATGAGATACCCGTTTCCCCGGAGGGCAAGATACGGGGCGGCACGGTGAACCGGGACCCGGAGCAGTACCGGGAGACCGACCCCGGCCGGGACGGGGTGATGGCGGAGTATTTGGTCTGCTGCCAGGTGGGGCGGCCGGATACCAAGGACCTGATCATGAAATACATCCGGTGGGGAAAGGAGACAGAAGGATGATCATTCAAGGCGGCACCATCCACATTGGGGATGGGACTGTGATAGAGGATGGCTACATCCGCCTGGTGGGCGGAAAGATCGTGGAGGTGGCCCCGGGGGACTACCAGGGGGAGGACAGCCAGCTGCTGGATGCCCGGGGAAAGATCGTCACCCCCGGCTTCATCGACGCCCATTGTCACGTGGGGATGTGGGAGGAGGGGCTGGACTTCGAGGG
>CAJUFR010000076.1 GCA_910585525.1 uncultured Angelakisella sp. | reverse complement strand
CATGTAGGTCATGGGGTCGGCGTAGTCGGGGCCCCAGTTGCAGAGCATCAGGGCGTACTTACCGGCCTTGCGGACCTCGGAGAGGAAGTTGGTGGAAGGACCGGCCTCCAGGATGATGTCTATGTAGTCGGCGCCCAGAACGTCCTCCATCTGCTGCTCGATGATCTGGCACTGTTTATCCCAGTTGGCGATGGAGGGGTTGTAGCTCATCAGGACCTTCACCGGGAAGGTGGCGCCGGCGGCCTTCAGTTCATCCATGGCCTTGGCCTTGTAGTCCAGGGCCTTGGCGGTATCGAAGCCGTGGGTGGGGTCATCGGTGTAGCCCTTCAGGGCGTTCAGGTCGGTGTAGTCCACGCCGTCCACGGTGACGAAATTCTTGGGAGTGACGGTGCCGATCAGCTGGCTCTCGGGATCGTAGGGCTCCTCGACGGTCTTGGCCTTGACACGGTCCAGGGCGTAGTAGAGGGACTTGCGGAAGTTCTCGTTGTTGACGGCGATCTTCCAGTTGTCGGGCTCGTAGGAGGCGTCGAACCGGGGATCAAAGTCGAAGCAGAAGAAATAGCTGTAGTAGCTGTTGCGCTGGGGGCTGACCACGTCCTTCAGCTTGCTGTCGTTCATCCAGGTGGGCAGGATGTCGGCGGGGATGACGGCGTAGTCCACCTCGCCGCGCTGGTACATGGTGGGGGCCAGGGTGGTGGCTTCCTTGTTGAAGGTCTCCTGGATCTCATCCAGGAATACGTTGTCCTTGTCCCAGTAGGCGTCGTTCTTCACAAAGGTGTGCAGCACCTGGGGCTGGAAGTCGGCGATGCGGAAGGCGCCGCAGTACAGCAGGTTGTCGGCGCTGTCGGCCGCGCCGAATTTGTCGCCCTTCTCGGCGATGAAGTCGGCGTTGGCGGGCATGAAGCAGACGTAGGTGAGCATGGACAGGAAGTAGGGGGTGGGGGCCTTCAGGGTGTACTCCAGGGTGTAGTCGTCGATGGCCTTGACACCCAGTTCGTTAAAGTCGGTCAGCTGCTTGCTGTAAAGTTCGTCGGCGTTCTTGATGACGCTGCAGACCACGTCGGAGGTCTTGGACTCGTTGGCGGGATTCACCACCCACTGGAGGCCGGTGACAAAGTCGTGGGCGGTAACGGGGCCGTACTCGGTGCCGTCGCTCTTCACCCACTTGGCGTCATTCCTGAGGTGGAAGGTCCAGGTGAGGCCGTCCTCCGAGGTCTCCCAGCTGGTGGCCAGGGCGGGCTGGACGGTGCCGAACTTGTCATACTCCACCAGGGTGTCGATGACGTTGGCGGCGGGCTCGAACTCCAGGGTGGTGCCGGTGGACAGGTAGTTAAGGGTGGTCACCTCCGAGGAATATAGCTTGCGGTAGATGCTGGGTCCGGTAGGGGCGGTGGTGCCGCTGCCGCCGTCACCGGCGGGGGTGCTGCTGCCAGGGGTGCTGGTGTTGTTGTTGTTCCCGCAGGCCGCCACGCTCATCAGCATGGTGACGCAGAGCAGCAAAGCAAGTAATCTTTTCATACTGTTCTCCTCCTATGTAAAAATCTCTCGTCTATCCCTAAAACCGGGGGCAAACTGGAAGTCCCGGCAGAAGGCGCGTTCAGGTGAAGTCGCAGGGTACCGACGTGATGCCGATGCCCGGCGTGTCGTTCATGCGGATCATCGCCCCGTCGTAAGCGGGTCCCCCCTGGAAGGGGTCCACCGAGCAGAGGGAGGGGCCGTCCAGGTCCGCCCGGGTGACGATGCCCTTGGCGGCGCAGAGATGGGAGGCGGCGGAGACCGCCAGCTTGGATTCCAGCATGCAGCCCATCATGCACTCCACCCCGTAGAGGGAGGCCATGTCGCATATCTTGATGGCCTCGTGGATGCCGCCGGTCTTCATCAGCTTGATGTTCAGCAGGTCGGCGGCCCCCCGGCGGATGAGTTCCAGGGCGTCCAGGGGGGAAAACACGCTCTCGTCGGCCAGGATGGGGGTGTAGACCGCCTGGGTGATCTTGGCCATGCCGTCGATGTCCCGGGCCGCCACCGGCTGCTCCACCAGGTCGATGTCCAGCCCTTTGTCCTCCATGGCGGTGATGATGCGGATAGAATCCTTCACGTTCCAGCCCTGGTTGGCGTCCACCCGGATGCGGATGTCCGGCCCCACCGCCTCCCGGATGGCGGCGATGCGGGGGATGTCGGCCATCCCCTCCTTGCCCACCTTCACCTTAAGGACACGGTAGCCCTCCTGTACGGCGGCCAGGGAATCGGCCACCATCTGGGGGACAGGGTTGACGCTGATGGTCAGGTCGGTCTCGATGGTGTCCCGGTAGCCCCCCAGCAGCTGGTAAAGGGGCTTTCCTATCACCTTGGCCCACAGGTCGTAGAGGGCCATGTCCACCGCCGCCTTGGCGGAGGTGTTCCCCTTGATGGCGTGATGGAGCCGCTCCATCACCTCCTCCAGGGCCAGGATATCCATCCCCGTCAGGGCCGGGGCGATGTGCTCCCGGATGGCGCAGAGCACCGAGCCCTTGGTGTCCCCGGTGATCACGGCGGTGGGGGGGGCCTCCCCGTAGCCCACCATGCCGTTTTCGGCGGTGATCCGCACCACGATGTCCTCCACCCGCTCCACGGTGCGCAGGGCGGTCTTAAAGGGGCGGGCAAGGGGGATCTGTATCTCCCCGGTATGTATCCCTGTGATCCTCATGGCTGTAGGGGTCACCTCCAGTTTTTCATTTCAAAAATGCAGGATATTTTGTCTCCGGCTGCAAATCCTTTCGTCCCTTAACGGGGCAAAGAGAAACAGTTTTGCAACTTCCATCGGCTTGTTTTTCATTATTATAGCATTCAAAGCCCCTCTTGTAAAGGAAAAATCGCTTCTTTGGCGACATTTTTGCTCTTTGCACCAACAGAAAATGCAACTTCCGCCCAAAAAATGTCAAAACGCCGGTGGTTCCCCACCCAGGATCACCCCCTGCTCCTGCACAAGGAGCCGGGCCGCCTGCGCCATCAGGGCGTTGAGGGCGGGGGCGTCCACCGGATCGCCGCAGATACACAACACAAAGGGCCGGGGGGCGTAGAGGATGCCCACGTCATGGGTGATGTTTTTGTCCTCCCCGGTCTTGTGGGCGCAGGCCACCTTACCGTCCAGCCAGAAGGGGAGTTTTCCGTTGAGCCGCTGGTCCTTCAGTATCCCCAGCATCCGGGCGCTGGCGGCGGGGGAGACCACCTCCCCACGGTAGAGGGCAGCCAGCAGGCGGCCTGTCTCCCCGGGGCTGATGGTGTTCTTCACCCCCCGGGCAGCGGCCTCGCTGTCAAAGAGCAGCCGCCGCAGCCGGGTGGCCTCCATCCCCAGCCCCCGGATGGTGTCGTTGATCCGCTCCATCCCCAGGCGGCGTATCAGGAGGTTGGTGGCGGTGTTGTCGCTGAGGATGATCATCAGCACCGCCAGGTCCATCAGTGTCACCGTCAGGCCGGTGTGGAGGTAGTTCAGCGCCCCGCAGGAGGGCAGCTTATCCTCCTTGGCGATGGTGAATCTCTCGTCCTCCCGGGCCTCCCCGCTTTCCAGCTGGCGGAACACCTCCACCAGGATGGGCAGCTTGATGACGCTTGCAGCCTCGAAGGGCTCCTCCCCCCGCACCGCCCATTCCCGGCCGGTGTCCAACTCCTGGCAGTACAGCCCCGCCCGTCCGGGGAACTCCCGGACCGCCTTTGCTATCCGTTCCTCCACCGGCGGCACCTCCCTTATATATAATAGTATCCATTATATTCGGATCACCCCTTTTACACAAGTAAACCGACCTTAAAATTGCCACTAGTTTGCCACCATAACAACAAAAAACGAGCCCCAGTCTCCAGGCACCCACTAAAACCCTGTACAAAGGTAAGGCCCCCTCAAAAGAGGGGGCCGAGCAGGGCATGACAGCGGCGGCACGCCGCTATCCTGCTCCTGGTATTGATTCCATAATTGCTATGGCGTCCTCTTGGGGCAGGTAGCCGGTGAGGGTGTAGGCGTAGCTGTTGTCGAACATCAGCACCACGATCCGCTGATCCGATGCCCGCTTGGCGATAAAGGCGCCCCGGGTGCCGATCTCGGTCTGGGTCACCTCCGCCCCCTGGCGGTCCAGCATCACCGAAGAACCGCTGCTGGGGGTGGCGGTGATCAGGAGACGCTCCCCGCCCTTGCCGGCGTAGACGCCGTGGATGAACCGGCTGTCCTCCTCCACCCGCTCCAGCTGGTAGCCCTCCGGCAGCCAGGTGGGCAGATAGTCCTGCACCTCCCCGCCAAAGGTGGCGTTGTCCTCCAGGGAGGGAAGCTGCACCTGGGTGTAATCCTCCTTCTCCCCCACCAAAAAATCCAGCAGGGGCAGACGGAAGGCCTCCACCCGCATTACCCCCAGGCCCAGCCCCGCAAGGCAGACCAAGGCCAGCACAGCGGCCTTCAGCTGCCGCCTACCGCTCCCGCTTTGGCCCCGCCCCCGGGCGGATTCCCTGGCGATCATCCGGCTCATAGCATCCTGAAAGCGGGGAGAGAATTCTCTCTCCCCGCTTTCCAGTTGGCTTGCCAACTGGGCGGCGCAGCCTTCGCCGGCCACCGCGAGGAGTTGTTCCAACTCTCGTTCAGTCCCCATGGGCATCCCCTCCCTCCAACCGCCGGCGCAGCTTCTGCTTGCCGCGGTATATCCCCAGCGCCACCTGGGTCTGGCTCATCCCAAGCAGCCGGGCGATCTCTTTATTTTGGTAGCCGTGGTAATACCGCAGGATCAGCAGGTCCCGGTATTTCTCCTCCAGCTCCATCAGGTACCCCGCCACCTCTTCCCCCTCCAGCCGGGCGATGACCTGTTCCTCCGGCTGGCTCTCCCGGTCGGGCAGCGGCAGTTCCAGGTCCTCAAAGGAGATGACATTCTCCCGCCCCCGCCGGCGGTAGAGGTCGATGGCGGTGTTCCTAACTAAGATAACGATGAAGGACCTGATTTTATTGCAGTCCTCCCGCTGGATATTTTCAAAATTTTGAAAAATTTTCAGAAACGCCTGCTGCACCGCGTCCTCCGCCAGTCCCTCGTCCCGGAGGATGGCCATGGCCACCCGGAACATGGGGGAACGGTACTGGAGATAAAGTTCCTCCATCTCCCGGGCCAGCCGCTGCTGGGCTGTCTCTGCCTTTGCCATGACTATCCCCCCTTTCCCGGCGTCGATGGTAATGAAAAAGGACCACATCTCTGCGATCCCCGGGGCCTCCCCTGCCGGCGTCACCGGCCCGTGGCTGTCATCCGTCCGGCCGCTTCAAGGCCCTGCCCTGCGGCCGCCCTGTCTATTATCTTTTATTATAGCATAACGCTTCCGAAAATGGAAGATATCCCCTGTGGACGATGCAGGGCGGCTTGCCGCCGGGGTGTACTCTATATCGTATAAAGTATCGAATATATGTTTTGTATTATTTTGTCATGATCTACGCTTGTGAACAAATATCTATGGTATATTATACTGGGTGATATGAATGAAGCCATTAAAGACACCGATCAGCATCAGAGTGGACAGTGACATCCTTGACAAGATCCGGGGATACGCGGAGGAGGACGACCGGTCCCTCTCCCAGTACATCAACCGGGTCCTGCGGGAGTATGTCAAAAAGGAAGAGGAGAGACGGGGCTGACCGTTCCTCCGGGAGAGGCCAAAAGGCCCCTCTCTCCTTTTTTTGCGGGTTTTAGACCAAAATGGTTGATTATCTCAAAAAAGCCTTGATTTACGGGCATACAAGCAGGATTT
>CAJUFR010000075.1 GCA_910585525.1 uncultured Angelakisella sp. | reverse complement strand
TTTCAATTCCATGCTTTACATTATAACACACTCTTCATTATGTGAACAGCACCTAACACTAAGGAAACAAAAGAGGATTTTGGTCGCCCCCTGTGCGGGGGGCGTGGGTTGAAATATTCAGTCCCGCTTTTTCCAGTGCCCTTCGTATGGTCGCCCCCTGTGCGGGGGGCGTGGGTTGAAATGCTCCGGCAGCTACAAAAAGCTGTCTGTGGTATCTAGTCGCCCCCTGTGCGGGGGGCGTGGGTTGAAATGGCTTCTTTGGCATTGATACCGCAATCTCGCAAGTGTCGCCCCCTGTGCGGGGGGCGTGGGTTGAAATACCTTATCCAATGGGAACTACGTTTCCGGGACGGGTCGCCCCCTGTGCGGGGGGCGTGGGTTGAAATATTCTCGGTCTGTTTTGTTGTTAAGGTGATATACACGTCGCCCCCTGTGCGGGGGGCGTGGGTTGAAATGTTGGTGGACTTCCCACGCCGGGAGATATAGGTAGGGTCGCCCCCTGTGCGGGGGGCGTGGGTTGAAATCACTTGAATATCATCGAGAATATCCAAAGGCCCGTGTCGCCCCCTGTGCGGGGGGCGTGGGTTGAAATTGGCCTGTATGTATTCTGGGTCATCACAGTCCAGGGTCGCCCCCTGTGCGGGGGGCGTGGGTTGAAATATTTTGGACTGATAAATCCACCACCGCCACGATGTCGCCCCCTGTGCGGGGGGCGTGGGTTGAAATTTTGCTTTTGCCGAAAAAGTTAAAACAGATGTTACGTCGCCCCCTGTGCGGGGGGCGTGGGTTGAAATACTTCTCCCGTCCAGATGTGGGCCCTCTGCGGGATGTCGCCCCCTGTGCGGGGGGCGTGGGTTGAAATCAGCTTCTGGTCAACTCTGGATTCCGAGCGTTCCAGGTCGCCCCCTGTGCGGGGGGCGTGGGTTGAAATGTGGACCTGCCCGCATCCCAGCAACCCAAGAGAGTCGCCCCCTGTGCGGGGGGCGTGGGTTGAAATAACTCCAATCTCTAAAAGGAGGTCCCCCCCATGCGTCGCCCCCTGTGCGGGGGGCGTGGGTTGAAATTTTCGATGCAAACATTTTCTTTCCCTCCCGGCCTGTGTCGCCCCCTGTGCGGGGGGCGTGGGTTGAAACCATTTCCGCCACTTTATTATCTATAATAGCATCGTCGCCCCCTGTGCGGGGGCGTGGGTTGAAATATCTGCTGTTGATGCCGGGGGCCGCCCCGGTGCTCGGTCGCTCCCTGTGCGGGGGGCGTGGGTTGAAATATGGGTAGCCCATAGCCATCAGTGAATCGACGGGGTCGCCCCCTGTACAGAGACGTGGGTTGAAACTTCCAATTCGTGGACACACAGGTAGCGACTCAGGTCTGTTCCCCCTTGCCCCCCATTTGTACAAATCAAACAATTCTCCCCCCATCCAGTTGACATACTTTTACAGTTAAAAGCACAAAAGCACCTTGCATTTTCTGCCGCCAGGGTGTATCCTAATAATATCGCCAATCGCTTTAATGAATAAAAGGATAAAAGCACGAAAGCGCCCCCCCTGTGGGACTGGCGAAACTATTGGGAAAAAGAGGGATCATCCATGAAAAACAGAAAACTTGTGGCCGCCCTGCTGGCGGCTGCTCTCACACTCAGCCTCGCCGCCTGTGGCGGAAACGCCGTTTCTGGCTCCAGTGAGCCGGCGCCTTCTGCCACGCCATCCTCCAGCGCCGCGCCGGAGGGATCGGCGCCCTCTGCGGCGGGGGAGCCGGTGAAGATCGGCATCCTCCAGCTGATGGAGCACGACGCTTTGGATGCCGCCTACCAGGGGTTCGTGGACGGCTTGGCCGAGGCTGGATACAAGGATGGGGAGCAGATCAAGATCGACTTCCAGAACGCCCAGGGGGAGCAGGCCAACTGCCAGACCATCGCCGATAAGTTCGTCAGCGACAAGGTCGACCTGGTGCTTGCCATCGCCACCCCCGCCGCCCAGGCCATGGCCAACGCCACCCAGGATATCCCCATCCTGGTCACCGCCGTCACCGACCCTGCCGACGCCAAGCTGGTGGCCAGCAACGAGGCCCCTGGGGGCAACGTCACCGGCACCTCGGATATGAACCCGGTGGAGGCCCAGATGAAGCTGCTGAAGCAGCTGGTCCCCGACGCCAAAAACGTGGGGATGCTGTACAACTCCAGTGAGGCCAACTCCAAACTCCAGGTGGACATGGCCAAAAGCTACGCCGCCGACCTGGGCCTTACCTGCACCGACTACACCGTATCCAACGCCAACGAGATCCAGCAGGTGGTGGAATCCGCCATCGGCAAGGTGGACGCCTTCTACGCCCCCACCGATAACGTCATCGCCAACGGGATGGCCACCGTCTCCATGGTCACCGAGCCCGCCAACATCCCTGTGATCTGCGGGGAGGAGGGGATGGTGAACAACGGCGGCACCGCCACCTTCGGTCTCAGCTACTACAACCTGGGCAAACTCACCGCCACCCAGGCGGTGGATATCCTCACCGGCAAGTCCAAGCCTGCCGAGATGCCTATCCTCTACCTCACCGACTGTGTCCTGGCCATCAACGAGGCCAGCTGCGAGAAGATGGGGGTCGCCATCCCCCAGGAACTCAAGGACCAGCTGGCCGCCCAGTGATCTGCGTTTCCTCACTTTTCTAGTGTTCCTTTTCCTTTCCGCAAAATAGCTCCCTATTCCACAGGGGGCTATTTTGCGGACATAAAGCAGAACGGGGAGGTTTTTCGGTTGTTTGATCTTTTCACCAGCATGGGCACCGCTGTCCAGGGGGCGGCGGCCCAAGGGGTCCTTTGGGGGGTCATGACCTTGGGGCTGTACATCACCTACAAGGTGCTGGATTTCGCCGACCTGACGGTGGACGGCAGCTTCGCTCTGGGGGGCGCCGTGAGCGCCACCCTTATCGTGGCGGGGATGGACCCGTTTTTCTCGCTGCTCGTGGCGTTGCTGGCCGGGATGCTGTCGGGGGTGGCCACCGGGCTGCTCCACACCAAGCTGAAGATACCCGGTATCCTGGCGGGCATCCTCACCATGATCGCCCTTTACTCCATCAACATCCGCATCATCGGGGCGGCCAACGTCCCGCTGCTGGGGGAGCGCACCGTGATCACCACCATCACCGGCCTGCTGCCCCTGGGCAAGAACTGGGCGGCCATCCTGCTGGGCACCCTGATCGTCGCCCTGGTGGTGGGGGCGATGTACTGGTTTTTCGGTACCGAGATCGGCTGCGCCATTCGGGCCACCGGTTCCAATGAACATATGGTCCGGGCCCTGGGGGTGAGCACCGACGCCATGAAGATCACCGGCCTTGCCCTGGGCAACGGGCTGGTGGCCCTCTCCGGCGGGCTGGTGGCCCAAAGCCAGGGCTACGGCGACGTGGGGATGGGCACCGGCACCATCGTCATCGGCCTTGCCTCCATCATCATCGGGGAGGTGATCTTCGGGGCAAAGGGGAACTTTGCCCGGCGGCTTTTGAGCGTGGTGCTGGGCTCGGTGGTCTACCGGGTCATCATCGCCCTGGTGCTGCGGCTGGGGCTCAAGTCCACCGACCTCAAACTTCTTACCGCCGTCATCGTGGCTTTGGCCCTCTCCATCCCGGTGCTGCGCCGGGACAGGACGCTGCGGTTCTACGGCGGGGTGCTGCTGGCGGGGGCCATCCTCTACCTGGTGCTGGTGAAGGCCGCCGCTGCCTTCGCCCCGGATAACACCACCCTCCTTTTTGCCGCCCGAGGCGCGGCATTCGGGGCCACCTTTGGGGGATGCAGCGGCAAGTGGGCTTCTGACCGCCGCCGGATGGCCGCGATCCTGAAACAGTAAGGGGAGGGGATACCATGCTGAAGATCGAAAAGCTGACCAAGACCTTCCATAAGGGCACCATCAACGAGAAACAGGCCATCCGGGGGGTGTCGCTGCACCTGGCCCCGGGGGATTTCGTCACCGTCATCGGGGGCAACGGGGCGGGCAAGTCCACCCTCCTCAACCTGATCTCCGGGACGCTGATGGCGGACAGCGGCTCCATCCTGCTGGACGGGGTGGAGTTGTCCCAGCTGCCGGAGCACATCCGGGCGCGGTTCCTGGGCCGGGTGTTCCAGGACCCCATGATGGGCACCGCCGCCGACATGGGCATCGAGGAGAATCTGGCCATGGCGCTGCGCCGGGGGAAGCAGAGGGGCCTTGGCTGGGGCATCACCGCCGCCGAGCGGGAGGACTACCGGGGCCGCCTGGCTGCCCTGGGGCTGGGGCTGGAGGACCGGATGAAGTCGAAGGTGGGGCTGCTGTCCGGCGGGCAGCGCCAGGCCCTGACCCTGCTGATGGCCACCTTGCAAAAGCCCAAGCTGCTGCTGCTGGATGAACACACCGCCGCCCTGGACCCCAAGACCGCCGCCAAGGTGCTGGAACTCACCGGGGAGATGGTGGCCCGGGACCACCTCACCACCCTGATGGTGACCCACAACATGCGGGACGCCATCCGCATGGGCAACCGCCTGATCATGATGCACGAGGGACAGGTCATCGTGGACGTGGCGGGGGAAAAGAAGCTGGGGCTCCATGTCCCCGACCTGCTGGCCATGTTCGAGAAGGCCAGCGGCGGGGAGTTCGCCAACGACCGCATGCTCCTCAGCTGAACCGACGTTTTTCCAGGATGGCACGGACCTCTGTGTCCAACCGCTCCCTCTCCGGCTGCTGCGGCTGCCGGGGCGGGGGCGGCATTTTTATCCCCCGGGCGGCAAAGAAGGCATCCATCCGGGCCGCCGCCCGGGGGCCGGGGACCCGCCTGCCCCGCTCCCACATGCAGACGGTGGCGGGGGCCGCCCCCACCGCCTCCCCCAGCGCCGTCTGGGTCAGCCCCAGGGAACGGCGCGTTTTTTTGAGCCAGCAACAAAACATATGTTCTCACCACCTCCATTGTACCATGCCAAGGGGGAAAAGACAATGGCAATTTTCTGGCTGTCCCGAAAACGAGCCATCTAAGACTAGACCATTGACAGCGGCGGCGTTCTGTGGTACTCTGGAGATAGAACATTTGTTCTTCACCTGCGGGACGCCTCGCCCCAGGTGACCGGACCGCCGCCACCGTTTTCCCTTTGCGGTGGCGGCGGGGCAGACAGCGAATGATGTGACAAAATGGAGGAAAGGAAAGAATGGATCTACGGCAGTTGGCGGAGGAATACGGCGCGTCGGCGGAGCGGCTTTTACAAGGGCTGGAGAGGATACGGGCGCAGAAGGCCGCCGCCCGTGGTGACCTGGCGCTGGAACTGGAACGGCGGGAGGAAGTGATGCGGCTGGAACTGGCGGACCTGCGCAGCCTCTCCCGGTACCTGCGGGAGTATTATGCGTAGGGCGGCCTGCGGCCCCTTGGCGGGGCGTCCTACCCGGGTGATCCACCCGGAACAGTGGGACCAGATAGCCGCCCCGGCAGGATGGGAGACGGCCGACCTGGGGCGGGAACTGCGGCGGAGGGTGCTTGCCTACGCCCTGGAGCACTGCCTGACGGCGGCCCAGCGGGAGGCGGTGGAACTCTGCTACGGCCAGGGCATGACCGCCGCCAGCGCCGCCCGGCAGCTGGGGGTGGCCCCCTCCACCGTCTGCCGGCGGCTGACAAGGGCGATGGGACGGCTGCGGGGGGTGGCCGGGGGGTGAGGGGGAGCCGTCATGGAAAAGACAAAAAGGATGGCAAAACTCTGGCTGTGCATCGGCATCGCGCTGATGCTGGTAAGCATGATCGCCGTCTGCTCTCCTGCACCAATACCACCACCAATCTGCTGTGATCTTCTAAAAGGCAAAAAGGCCGGGGGCTCTGTGTTCATGACAGAGCCCCCGGCCTTG
>CAJUFR010000074.1 GCA_910585525.1 uncultured Angelakisella sp. | reverse complement strand
GTACGGGGAAGGTGCCTCCGGCGGATTTTTAGTTCCCTGCGGGGGTGGGGTACGGGGGTGGTGCCTCCGGCGGATTTTGATTCCCTGCGGGGGTGGGCGGGGGTATTACGGGGGTTGTTAGCGCCAATACTTTCCAGAAAGGAGAATCCTCCATGTATCTACATTTGGGACAGGACGCTTTGGTTCGGACCAGGGACGTTATTGGGATATTTGACATGGACAACACCACCGTCTCCAAGGGGACGCGGCGGTTTTTGTCCGAGGCGGAGAAGGCGGGGCGGGTGATCACGGTCACCTCCGACCTGCCCAAGACCTTCGTCCTCTGCGGCAGCAGCCGGGAGGACCACAGGGTCTACCTGAGCCAGATATCCTCCCACACCTTGCGCAAGAGGACACAGAGCAAGGTGCGGTGAGGTATCGTCGATATTTTTTATCAGTGATTAGACAGCAAAGGGTGATAACTTTCTATGAAAAAAGAGAAAAAAGAGAAAGAGAAAAAGGAAAAGAAGGAAAAGGTCAAGAAGGAAAAAAAGAAGAAGCAGCCAAAGCCCAAAAAAGGTCAGGAGGCTGAACAGGCCGAACAGGCGGAGGCCAAAAAGAAGCCCAGGGCCAGGCCCAAGGCGGAGGGCCAGGAGGGCGTGGAGGAGGAAAAGAAGGGCTTCCTGAACCTCAGCTGGGCGATGCTCCACATCCTGGCCATGGGGTTCATGCTCTGCGACCATATGTGGGCCACCCTCTTCCCCGCCTCCGACTGGCTCACCTGCGTGGGGCGGATGGCTTACCCCATCTTTGCCTTCCTGCTGGTGGAGGGGTACTTCCACACCTCCAGTCTTCCCCTCTACCTGCTGCGTGTCTTTGCCGGGGCGGTGTTCGCCGAGGTGCCCTTTAACCTGATGTACGGCGGCAGCTTCATCTATCCCTTCCACCAGAACGTCCTTTGGACCTTCCTCATCGCCCTGCTGCTCATCACCTTCCTGGAGGAGTTCAAAAAGCGGTTCGGCGCCGCCCCCGCCCTGGCCTTCTCCCCTATCCCCATCTTTTTGGGGTACTTCCTGGGCTACGCTTTGATGACCGACTACTACGGGGTGGGCATCCTGACGGTGATGGTGTTCTATTTCCTGCGGGGGCGCAAGTGGTACCACTTCGCCGGGCAGCTGGTGCTGCTGTACATCCTCAACGTGGAAATGCTGGGAAGCTACTACTACACCTTCCCCTTCCTGGGGAACATCTTCGAATGGTACCAGCAGGGCTTCGCCCTCTTTGCCCTGGTGCCCATCTGGCTGTATCAGGGGAGGCAGGGGCTCCACGGGAAGGTGTTCCGGTGGTTCTGCTACGCCTTCTACCCCGTCCATATGCTGATCCTGTTCATCATACGGGGACAGATGCTGGGATAAACGGAAGAGAAAGAGAGAGAAAGAAAGGACCGGCGGGGGTCTCCCCGTAAGGAGGTAACAAATTGCAAAACGATAAGGTCATGGAAGAATACGGCGAAAAGGATATCGAGGTACTGGAGGGGCTGGAACCGGTGCGCAAGCGGCCGGGCATGTACATCGGCTCCACCAGCGCCCGGGGGCTGCACCACCTGGTCTACGAGATCGTGGACAACTCCATCGACGAGGCCCTGGCTGGGTACTGCGACCACATCGAGGTGGACATCCTGCCCGGGGACGTCATCCGGGTCACCGACAACGGCCGCGGCGTCCCGGTGGGCATCCAGCAGCAGACCGGACTGCCCGCCGTGACGGTGGTGTTCACCGTCCTCCACGCCGGGGGCAAGTTCGGCGGCGGCGGGTACAAGGTCTCCGGCGGCCTCCACGGGGTGGGGGCCAGTGTGGTCAACGCCCTTTCCCAGTGGCTGGAGGTGGAGGTGAAGAACAACGGCCACCTTTACCGCCAGCGGTTCGAGCGGGGCAAGACGGTGACCGAACTGGAGATCATCGGCGACGCCCAGGAGACCGGCACCCGGGTCACCTTCAAGCCCGACCCGGAGATGTTCGAGGAACTGGTCTTTGACTACGAGACCCTTCACACCCGGCTGCGGGAGGAGGCCTTCCTCAACGGCGGCACCCGGATCACCATCAGCGACCTGCGGGGCGACGAGCCGGTGCGGGATTCCATGTGCTACGAGGGGGGCATCGTCTCCTTTGTGGAATGGATCCACGCCCGGAAGAGCGTGGAGGTGATCCACCCGGATATCATCTACATCTCCGCCCAGGGGGAGGAGAACACCGCCGAGGTGGCGATGCAGTACAACACCAGCTACAGCGAGTTGATCCTCTCCTTTGCCAACAACGTGAACACTGGGGACGGGGGCACCCACGAGGAGGGCTTCAAAATGGCCCTCACCAAGGTCATCAACGACTACGGCCACCGCATGAACATCCTGAAGGAGGGCGAGAAGCTCTCCGGGGACGACGTCCGGGAGGGCCTCACCGCTGTCATCAGCGTCAAACTCACCGAGGCCCAGTTTGAGAGCCAGACCAAGGCCAAGCTGAACAACAGCGAGATCCGTTCCCTAGTGGCGGGGATGGTATCCGAAAAGCTGTCCACCTTCTTTGAGGAGAATCCCAGCGTGGCCCGGACCATCATCGACAAGTCGATGACCGCCAGCCGGGCCCGGGAGGCGGCCAGAAAGGCCCGGGAACTGACACGGCGGAAGTCCGCCCTGGAGAGCGCCTCCCTCCCCGGCAAGCTGGCCGACTGCTCCGAGCGGGACAACGTCCGCACCGAACTGTACATCGTGGAGGGGGATTCGGCCGGAGGCTCCGCCAAGGACGGGCGGGACAGGCGGTTCCAGGCCATCCTCCCCCTGTGGGGCAAGATGCTCAACGTGGAAAAGGCCCGGCTGGATAAGGTGTACGGCAACGAAAAGCTGCTGCCGGTGATCACGGCGGTGGGCTGCGGGGTGGGGCCGGACCTGGACCCGGACAAGATACGGTACAACAAGATCGTCATCATGGCCGATGCCGACGTGGACGGCAGCCACATCCGCACCTTGCTCCTCACCTTCTTCTTCCGGTATATGCGGCCTCTCATCGAGCGGGGGCATATCTACATCGCCCAGCCCCCCCTCTTTAAGCTGAGCCGGGGCAAGCAGGTGCGGTACGCCTACTCCGACCCGGAGAGGGACAAATACATCGCCGAACTGAACCCCGACGGCACCGGCAAGGTGGAGATCCAGCGGTACAAGGGCCTGGGCGAGATGGACCCCCACCAGCTGTGGGAGACCACCCTGGACCCGGAAAACCGTGTGATGCTCCAGGTGACCATGGAGGACGCCGTCAAGGCGGACGAGACCTTCTCCATCCTGATGGGGGACAACGTGCAGCCCCGGAAGGAGTTCATCGAGCAGAACGCCCAGTATGTGAAGAATTTGGATATTTGACGATAGAAGCCCAGGAAGGAGTCAAAGCATGAGTGAAGAATTGAAAGAAAACCAGGCGGCGGAGGGGGCCGGCGGCGGGCGTTTGATCCGGGTGGATATCGACCGGGAGATGCGTTCCAGCTTTTTGGATTACTCCATGTCGGTGATCGTGGACCGGGCGCTGCCGGATGTGCGGGACGGCTTGAAGCCGGTGCACCGCCGCATCTTATACGCCGCCGGGGAGGCGGGGCTGACCCCTGACAAGGCTTACCGCAAGTCCGCCACCATCGTGGGCGACGTGCTGGGCTCCTACCACCCCCATGGCGACGCCAGCGTCTACGACGCCATGGTGCGGATGGCCCAAAGTTTTTCCCTGCGGTATCCCCTCATCGACGGCCACGGCAACTTCGGTTCGGTGGACGGGGACCCCCCGGCCGCCTACCGTTACACCGAGGCCCGGCTGAGCAAAATGGCCCTCCAGATGCTCCAGGATATCGACAAGGACACCATCGACTGGCGGGGCAACTTTGACGACACCAAAAAGGAGCCGGTGGTGCTGCCCAGCCGCTTCCCATGCCTGCTGGCCAACGGGTCGGTGGGCATCGCCGTGGGGATGGCCACCAACATCCCCCCCCACAACCTCCGGGAGATCATCGACGCCGCCGACTACCTCATCGATAACCCGGAGGCCACCCTGGATGAACTGATGGAATACATCAAGGGGCCGGACTTCCCCACCGGCGGCATCATCATGGGCCGGTCCGGGGTCCGGGCCGCCTACGCCACCGGCCGCGGCAAGGTGGTGCTCCGGTCCCGGTGCGAGATCGAGGACTGGAAAAACGGCCGGGAGCGGATCATCGTCCACGAGATCCCCTATATGGTGAACAAGGCCCGGCTCATCGAGAGCATCGCCGAACTGGTGAAGGAAAAACGGGTGGACCAAATCAGCGACCTGCGGGACGAATCGGACCGGGACGGGATGCGCATCGTCATCGAACTGAAAAAGGACGCCAACGCCCAGGTGGTTCTGAACCAGCTGTACAGCTACACCAAACTCCAGGACAGCGTGGGGGTCATCATGCTATGCCTGGTAAACGGCATCCCCCGCATCCTGACCCTGAAGGAGATGCTGGAGGAATACTTAAAATTCCAGTTCCAGGTGGTGACCCGGCGGACCCAGTTCGACCTGAAAAAGGCCAAGGACCGGGAGCATATCCTGGAGGGCCTCAAGATGGTGTGCGACAACACCGACGAGGTCATCAACATCATCCGGTTCCACTCCAAGGACCGGGCCGACTCCAAGCTGAACCTCATCAAGCGGTTCGGCATCAGCGAGGCCCAGGCCTCCGCCATCGTGGCGATGCAGCTGGGGCAGCTGTCCGGCATGGAGCGGATCCGCATCGAGGAGGAACTGGCCGCCATCCTGAAAAAGGTGGAGGAACTCACCGCCATCCTGGCGGACGAGAGGAAGATATACGCCATCATCAAGCAGGAGATGGGGGCCATCCGGGACAAGTACGGCGACGAGCGCCGCACCGATATCCAGGCGGTCTCCGGGGAGATGGACATCGAGGACCTGATCCCGGTGGAGGACTGCGTCATCACCCTGACCCACGGGGGGTACGTCAAGCGCCAGACCCTGGACAGCTACCGCACCCAGCGCCGTGGAGGCCGTGGCATCTCCGGCATGGCCCGGCGGGAGGAGGACTTTGTGGAGCACCTCTTTGTCTGCTCCACCCACGACTATATCTTCTTCTTCACCGACCGGGGCAGGATGTACCGGCTGAAGGGCTATGAGATCGCCGAGAGCAGCCGGGCGGGCCGGGGCACCCATGTGGTGAACCTGCTGCCCATCGAAAAGGAGGAGAAGATCACCGCCGCCATCCGGGCCAGCGAACTGGAGGAAGGGGCGGAGCGGTACCTGGTGATGGTGACCCGGAAGGGGACCATCAAGCGGACCCCCATCTCCGCCTATAAGAACATCCGCAAGGCGGGGCTCATCGCCATCAACCTGGAGGAGGGGGACGAACTGGCCTGGGTCCAGGATACCGACGGGTCCGACGAGTTGATCATCGCCACCGCCAAGGGGATGGCCATCCGGTTCGCCGAGACCGACCTGCGGCCCCTGGGCCGCACCGCTATGGGTGTCCGTGCCCTGCGGCTGGAGGAGGAGGACCAGGTGGTGGGGATGGCCAAGGCCAGCGAGGACGGCCTGCTGCTGACCATCACCGAATCCGGCCTTGGGCGGCGCACCCCCATGAAGGACTACCGGCTCCAGAGCCGGGGGGGCAAGGGGGTACGCAACTACCACGCCGAGGGGAAGGAGACCCGCATCGCCGCAGTGCGCCAGGCGGAGGACGGGGAGGATATCATCCTCATCTCCGACGACGGTGTGATCATTCGTATCCCGGCGGAGCAGATCAATGTGCAGTCCCGGTATGCCGGGGGGGTGCGGGTGATGCGCATCGCCGAGGGCGGCCGGGTGGTGTCTGTGGCGGGGGCGCCACGGGAGGAGAAGGAGGATGCCGAGGACGGCGGGGAGGGCGAAGCCGAGGAGTAATGCGGGGCGCAGCCCCGCCTTGCCCGCCCGGGCTTCCGGGCCGCAGGTCCAGGGCCGCGCAGGCCCTGGTCGCCCGCCGCAGCGGG
>CAJUFR010000073.1 GCA_910585525.1 uncultured Angelakisella sp. | reverse complement strand
GGTCAGGCTTGGGATCCGGTTCTTCGGGCTTAGGGTCGGGCTTGGAGTCCGGCTCCTCCGGCTTGGGGTCGGGCTTCTCCGGCTCGGTTGGCTTCTGGTCCCCCTCGCCGGGCTTGTTGTCAGGGTTTACTGGCGGGTTGGGGTTCACAGGCGGCTTGTTGGCCTCATCCTCTTTTTTCTGGATGTCCTGGGCTTCCTTGAGGGCTTTGTCAAACTGGCTCCAGTTGGTGATGCCCTCCAGCTTTGCCTTGGCCTGGTCGGAGGTAAAGGAGCCCAATGCCGCGTTATACTTGCTTTCCCGGTCGGCTACCAGCTTTTCCAGTTCGGCCTTGGATTTGTTCTTGTCGCCATCGTTCAGGTACTTGGAATTGGCGGCGAAATACTCGTCCCGCTCCTTCTTCTCCTGCTCCAGCTTGGCGGCCTCGCCGGCCTTGATCCTGGCGTCCTCGATGGCGGCCTCCAGGTCGTCGAAGTTTTTGTACTTGCCGGCGTCAATCTTGTACTTTTCCAGGTCGGCGGCAAGTTCCGCCTTGCGGCTTTCCGCCAACTGCTTCAGTTCCTCTGCCGATTCGCAGGAATTCTTGTCGCTGGCGTTGAGGTAGGCCCGGTACTTGGAATCGGCAAGGACCTTATCCATCTCCTTCTGGACATTGGCCCCGCCCTCCGCCGCAGAGACGGCGGCCTGGAACTCCTCGTAGGTGCTGTAGTCGCTGAGTTTCAGCCCCAGCTGGTCGGCCTTGAGGGCCATCTCGTCCCGGCGCTCCTTCAGCAGCTTGTTCAGGGCGTCCACGCTGCCCACGCTGCGGTCGCTGGGGGAGAGATAGAGGCGGTTCTGGTTGATGATGTTATCCAGCACGGCGGTGCCGGCGTTCTCCATCAGCTTCTGGATGGCGGACCAGCTGCCGGCGTCCTCCAGGTCGGAATCGCTGAGACCGGCGGCCTCCGCCTGCTCCCGGCGCTCCCGGGCCAGGCTGATGCGCTTGGAGAGGGAAAGGCTCTTCTCGTCGCTGTCCAGGAACAGCTTGAACTCGCTGCGGCGGTAGTCGATGAGGTAGAGCATGGTATCCAGGTCCTCGGTCTCCCGCTCGTCATAGGTGAGGTACTCCTGGGCCTGCTGCTCCCGACGCTCCGCCAGGGCCTTGGCCTCCTCGGCGGAAAGGCTCTGCTGTTCCTCTGCGGTGAGCCACTTGTTGCTGGCCTGGGCGGCGGCAGCCTCCTGCTGCTTCTTCAGTTCCGCCTCCTGGGCCCGCTTCAGATGGCTGTACCACTCGGCGGGCATGACGGGGTTGGTGTTGATGGTGGCCCCGGCCACGTCCACGTCGGTGGATTCTCCTTCCCGGACCTTCCGGGCGAACACCACGAACCGGGCGATCCGCTCCCCGGTCTCGCTCTTAAAGGTGTAGTCGCAGGTGGAGAGGGTCAGCAGCTTGTCGTCGGTGCGGACGTCCACCTTGGTGTTGAGGATGGACCGCTCCCGGACCTTGGTGACGAATTCCACCATCTCCTGGTCGCTGTCCTTGTCGATGAAGCTGTGGTAGAGGAAGTCCGGGTCGTCCTTTTTGCAAACCACCACCCCGAATATCTTCCAGTCCCCCTCGTAAAAGACGCTGTCGTAGCTTACCAGGGGATGGGTGCGGTAGTATTCGATGGACTTGTAGTTCAGCAGTTCCCCGAACATCTGGCCATCGTTCATGTTGTGGGCGTAGATGATGGTGTTGGTGCTGGGCTCCCGCTGGGCCACCCGGTAGTCCACAAAGGCCACGCCGTGCTGGTTATCCGCCTTGGTGAAGTCCCGGCGCTCGTAGAAATCGTTATCGATATACTGCACCACCGGCATATCCAGGTACTTGGTGCCGTCGATCTTGATCCACCCGGCGATGTCCTCGTTCTGGGCGTAAAGGGCGGCGAACTTGGGCAGGTAGGCGCTGGGGTAGCCGTCCACGTCCTCCGGCCGCACGTCCGAGTTGCTGTAGGCGGACTGCTGGTCCTGGATGAGCCCCTTGTTCTTGTGGGACTCGGCAAAGACGCTGGAGATATAGATGATGCAGCCGATAAACACCAGCAGCGAAAGGCCCAGGATGCCCAGGCGGATGCCGTCATTTTTGGTCAGCTTCTTTTGTAATATCCTTTGCAGAAGATTCAATTCCATCGCTTCCTCATCGTCGCTTTGTTGGCCGTTTGCGGGGGCGCCGCCGGGACCGGTCCTGCCGGAGCCGGGGAGCATCCCCTTGATCATCCCCTGGGCCCGGGCCAGGTACCCGCCTAAGATAGCGGTGGCCTTTTCCATGGGGGTCTGTATCCCCGGGGCGGCGTGGTCCACCGGCGTGCCCCCGGGGAGGAGCATCGGGTACCGGTGGGCATAAAGCCGCAGCATATTCAGCGCCTGGAGACAGGCGGCGTTCTGCGCCGCCTCGGGCGGGGTGCCCTGGGGGAAGGCAAGTTTTTTGGCCCAGACCTCCCGGCCGTCGGTGACCGCCACGTAGGCCAGGTCCTCCTTGCCCGGGTGGTCCGGTCCCCCGCAGGTGACAGCCACCCCCAGCTTGGACCCGGCAGCCCGGCGCACCAGCACCGCCATGGCGGCGGCCACCCGGCGGCTGACCCCTCCGGCCTCGGAGAGCAGCTTTTTGCTCACCCCCAGCCGTTCCGACTTCTGGGCGTCGGTGGAAAGGGTCATCCCCCCGGCCAGCACCTTGCCGTGGCCGCTGCCGGCCTTGATGGCGGCGGAAAGAGCGCCGCCGGTGCCCGATTCGGCCACCGCCACGCTGAGGTTATTCTTCCCCAAAAGACGTCCTGCATGCTGGTCAAGGGGTTCCCCCTGGCTGCTGGTGAGCAGCGGCCCCAGCCGTTCCGCCGCCTGGCGGGCCAGCTGGTCGCAGGCGTTCCGGGCCTCGGTAAGGGTGGCGGCGGCAGCGGTGATGTGCAATTCGCACTCCCCGCCCTGGCTGTGGAGGGTAGCCCGGGGGTTTTCCGAGTAGAGGAGGTCCCCCAGCAGTTCCCGCACCGGGGCGTCCCCCAGTTCCACCGCCCGCAGCGTCCGCTGGGCGTTGACGGCGCCCCCCAGCCCGGTGAGCATCTGCCGCGCCGTGGAACTCATACAGGCGGTGAGTTCGCTTTGGACGGCGGGGAGCACCAGTATCAGCTGGTTTTGGGCGCTGACGGCGTACCCCTGGACCATCCCGGCGGGGTTGGGGACGCGGTGGCAGCCCCCCGGGGCTGCGGCAAAGGCTTCGATCTCCGCCTTGGTCCAGTCCTTGTCGTGCTGGGCGGCCCGGCGGGCCAGCTGGCGGGCCAGTGTCTCGTCCCCCACGGGTTCCAGCCGCAGCAATTCGCAGACGGCCTGGGTCACGGCGCCGGCGGCGGCAGGGTCCGGGGCGGCCAGCACCAGCACCAGGTCCTCCTGGCTGGCGGCCTCCAGCAGCTGGGCGTATACCTCCGCCCGCCGGGGGGGCGCCAGGTGCATGCTGTCCAGGGAGATACCCACCTCGGCTAACTCCCGCCGCAGATACTCCTGGCAGCCTTCAAAGCGGGCCTGGTGCCGGGTCTGGTTTCCAACTCCGATGATGATGGCTTTCATAAGCAGGCATGACCTCCTGGGGATCTTATCGGTTCTCCATACCACGCAGCGTCAGCACGGTCAGTTCCGCCTCCTGGGCTGCTTCATCCAGCAGGGCGGGGTCCAGGGCCATCTCGGCCTCGATGCGGGCCACCTCCTCCGCCTTGGGGCGGGTGCGGGGGTGGCGGGGGGTAAAGACGGTGCAGCAATCCTCGTAGGGGAGGATGGATGTCTCAAAGGTGTCGATCTTCCGGGCGATGGCCACGATCTCGCTTTTGTCCATGCCGATGGCGGGGCGGAGCACCGGCAGGGTGGTGACACAGTCGGTGACCCCCAGGGCCTGTATGGTCTGGCTGGCCACCTGGCCCACGCTCTCCCCGGTGATGAGGCCCTGGCAGCCCTCCCGGATGGCGATCTGTTCCGCCACCCGCATCATGGCCCGGCGCATCAGCAGGGTGAAGTATTCCTCCGGCCCCTTGTCCCGCAGCTGCTCCTGGAGTTGGGTGAAGGGCACCACAAAGAGGCGGATGCGCCCGGTATAGGGCAGCAGCTTTTCCGCCAGGGCGACCACCTTCTGCCGGGCCCGCTCGCTGGTGTAGGGGGGGCTGGCGAAGTGGACGGCGATGAGTTCCAGCCCCCGCTTTGCCATCATGTACCCGGCCACCGGGCTGTCGATGCCCCCGGAAAGGAGCAGCGCCGCCTTGCCCCCGGTGCCCACCGGGATGCCCCCGGCCCCGGGCAGCTGGTTTTTGTGTATGTAGGCGTCCTTTTCCCGGACCTCCACCGTGACGGTGACCTCCGGCTGGTTGACGTCCACCCGCAGGTGGGGGAAGCGGGAGAGGAGCAGCCCCCCCAGTTCCCGGCAGATGGCGGGGGAATCCATGGGGAAACGCTTGTCGCTGCGCTTGGCGTTGACCTTAAAGGTCTTTGCCCCCGCCAGGTCCCGGGCCAGGTAGTCCGGGGCGGCGGCGCAGATGGCCTGCCAGTCCTTGGCCACCACCCGCGCCGGGCAGAGGGCCACCACGCCGAACACCGTTTGCAGCCGCTCCACCACCCGGTCCATCTCCACATCGGTGGCAGGCTCCACGTAGACGGTGGACTGGCTCTTCCAGATGTGGAATTTGCCCAGGCCCTCCAGGCGGCGGCGGGCGTTTTTCATCATGGCGTCCTCAAAGGTGCTGCGGTTCTGGCCCTTCAGCACCAGTTCCCCGCACTTTAAAAGGACGATCTCTTTCTGGTCGGACATATGGGACAAAGCCCTCCTTGCTCTTTATATAATAAAGTATCATATGCCGGGTCACCGGCGGACCTTGGCCAGCTGTCCGCACCCCTGTGCCAGCCAGTGGCAGAGGGTGTCCACCTCCTCCGCGGTGTTGTCCCGGCAGAAGCTGACCCGGATGGCGCTGTCCACCCGCCGGGGGTCCAGCCCCATGGCGGTAAGGACGTGGCTCTTGGCCCCCTTGGAGCAGGCGGAGCCGCTGGACACCGAGATGCCCTGCTGCTCCAGGTAGTGGATCATCACCTCGGACCGGATGCCGGGGAGGGAGAAGTTCACTATATAAGGTGCGCTGTACCGGCCGGAATTGATGCACGCCCCGGGAATTTTTTCAAGGCCGCATAGCAGCCGGTCCCGGAGGGCCTGGTAGTGGGCCATGTTCTCGTCCCGTTTTTCCCACAACTCCCGGGCGGCGGTGGCAAAGGCGCAGGCCCCGGGGGTGTTCTCGGTGCCCGGGTGGAGCCCCCCCTCCTGGCCGGAGCCGTACCAGAGGGGCCGCACCCGGACCCCCTTTTTGACCCAGATGGCCCCGATGCCCTTGGGGGCGTGGACCTTGTGGCCGCTGACGGTGACCATGTCCACATCCCAGGACTGGGGCCGGACCAGCAGCTTGCCGAAGCCCTGGACACAGTCACAGTGGATGAGGACCGAGGGGTTCTTCCGCCGGGCGGCCCGGGCGATGGAGAGGATATCGTTGACCGCCCCGGTCTCGCTGTTCACCAGCATCACCGAAAGGAGGACGGTCTTTTCATCCACCGCCGCCTCCGCCGCCTCCGGGGTGACGATGCCCTCCGCCGTGGAGGGGAGGAGGGTGGTCTGGAATCCGTTCTCCGAAAGGTGCTTCACCGGGGCCAGCACCGATTCATGCTCGATGGCGGTGGTCACCACCCGGTCGCCCCGGCGGCGGGCCGCCATGGCCCCCCCCAGGATGGCCAGGTTGTTGCCCTGGCTGCCGCCGGAGGTGAAGTAGACCTCCTCCTTCTTTGCCCCCAGGATGCCGGCCAGTTCCCGCCGGGCGGCGTCCAGGGCCTGCTCCGCCGCAAAGCCCCGGTGGTGCAGGGAGGAGGGGTTGCCGTACTCCTGCTGCATCAACTCCAGGGCCCGCTGGGCGGCGGCGGGACTCACCCGGGTGGTGGCGCTGTTGTCAAGGTAGATATCCAAGGGGCGTTCCTCCCTTTTTCTGGCGAAGTCTCAGATAAAGCTTAGTATACAGCAAAAAGCCGGGAAGTTCAATTCTTTTCGGCGCTTTTCTGTGGAGAGGCAACCATTATGATTAGTTTGCAAGGTCAATCGACCTT
>CAJUFR010000072.1 GCA_910585525.1 uncultured Angelakisella sp. | reverse complement strand
GCAACTCTCAGAACGGCCCCCCGGCCGCGGCCGGGGGGCCGTTCTGAGAGTTGCTAGTATCCGCTTATTCCGCCTCGTAAAGCGCCTTCAGCTTCAGCAGGTGCTTGTACTTGGCAGCGGCATCCTTCTCCGCCTTGGCGAACAGCTCCTCGGCGCGCTCCGGGAAGGACCGGACCAGGGAGGTGTACCGCACCTCGTTCTTGATGAAGTCGGCGTAGGAGAGGGTGGGCTCTTTGCTGTCCAGGGAGAAGGGGTTCTTGCCCTCGGCGGCGAGACGGGGGTCGAACCGGAACATATGCCAGTAGCCGGAGGCCACGGCGTTCTTGATCTCCGCCTGGGCGTTCACCAGACCGCCCTTGATGCCGTGGTTGATGCAGGGGGCGTAGGCGATGATGAGGGAGGGGCCGTGATAGCTTTCGGCCTCCTGGAAGGCCTTGATGCACTGGTTGTAGTCGGCGCCCATGGCCACCTGGGCCACGTAGACGTAACCGTAACTCATGGCGATGGCTGCCAGGTCCTTCTGCTTCACTTCCTTGCCGGCGGCGGCGAACTGCGCCACGGCGCCGGTGGGGGTGGCCTTGGAGGACTGACCGCCGGTGTTGGAGTACACCTCGGTGTTAAAGACCAGGATGTTCAC
This sequence comes from uncultured Angelakisella sp., assembly GCA_910585525.1. Taxonomy (GTDB): domain Bacteria; phylum Bacillota; class Clostridia; order Oscillospirales; family Ruminococcaceae; genus Angelakisella. Next base: position 5,898 of record CAJUFR010000072.1, on the reverse strand, counting down.
ATCCTCGCCGCTGGCGATGACGTGATCCAGGCCGCCGAAGCCGATGTCGAAGGCCCAGCCGTCGCCACCGAATACCCAGTTGGACTTCTTGGCCAGGAACTCCTTCTGGGCCAGGATCTCCTTGCCGGCATCGCAGCCGCACTTCTCCAGCGCCATCACCAGGGCGGCGGTGGCGGGGCCGTTGGCGGCGCCGTCATCCACAGTGGCCAGGTAGCCGTCGATGGCGGCCTTGACGTCGCCCTGGACGGTCTCGCCCAGCTTGGCGACCTTGGCGATGAGGTGCTTGCGGAGGGTATCCTGGGCCAGGAACATGCCATAGCCGTACTCGGCGTTATCCTCGAAGAGGGAGTTGGCCCAAGCGGGACCGTGGCCGTTCTTGTCCTTGGTGTAGGGGGTGGAGGGAGCGGAGCCGCCCCAGATGGAGGAGCAGCCGGTGGCGTTGGCGATATACATCCGGTCGCCGAACAGCTGGGTCACCAGCTTGGCGTAGGGGGTCTCGCCGCAGCCGGCGCAGGCGCCGGAGAACTCAAGCAGCGGCTGCTTGAACTGGCTGCCCTTGACGGTGGTGGGCTTGAACTTCTCGGTGACCTCGGGCTTGACGTCCAGGCTCTGGCCGTAGGCGAAGCCGTCCTGCTTCTCCCGCTGGCTGTCCAGGCTCTGCATGGTCAGGGCCTTGGCGCCCTTCTTGCCGGGGCAGACGTTGGCGCAGCTGCCGCAGCCGGTGCAGTCCAGGACGGAAACGGTCATGGCGAACTTCATGCCGGGCATGCCGGTCATGTCCATGGTCAGCTGGCCGGCGGGGGCCTTTGCGGCTTCCTCGGCGGTCATGGCCACGGGGCGGATGACGGCGTGGGGGCAGACATAGGAGCAGAAGTTACACTGGATGCAGTTGTCGGGGTTCCAGGTGGGAACGTCCACGGCGATGCCCCGCTTCTCGAAGGCGGAGGAGCCCAGGGGGAAGGTGCCGTCCTCGGCGCCCTTGAAGGCGGAGACAGGCAGCTTCTCGCCCCGGTGGGCGTTGACAGGGATCTCCACGTTGTTGACGAAGTCCACCAGCACCTGGTCGTCGCCCACGGCCTTCTCCACCGGGTGGGAATCGGGGGCGTTCTTCCAGGATTCGGGCACCTGCACCTCATGGATGCGCTGGGCGCCCAGGTCGATGGCGTCGTGGTTCATCTTGACGATGGCCTCGCCCTTGCGGCCGTAGGAGGCGGTAGCGGCGTCCTTCATGTACTGGATGGCGTCCGCCTCGGGCAGGATGCCGGCCAGCTTGAAGAAGGCGGACTGGAGCACGGTGTTGATGCGGGTGCCCAGGCCCAGCTCCTTGCCGATGCTGACGCCGTCGATGGTGTACAGCTTGATGCCGTGATTGGCGATATACCGCTTGTCCTTGCCGGGGAGGCGCGCCTCCAGTTCGGCCAGGTCCCAACCGCAGTTGAGCAGGAAGGTACCGCCGTCCACCAGGTCCTCCACGATGTCATACTTGCCAACATAGGCGGGGTTGTGGCAGGCCACGAAGTTGGCCTTGTTGATGTAGTAGGTGGAGTGGATGGGGGTGGAGCCGAAGCGCAGGTGGCTGATGGTGAGGCCGCCGGACTTCTTGGAGTCGTACTCAAAGTACGCCTGGGCGAACATGTCGGTGTGGTCGCCGATGATTTTGATGGAGTTCTTGTTGGCGCCCACGGTGCCGTCGGAGCCCAGGCCCCAGAACTTGCAGGCGGTGGTGCCGGCGGGGGCGGTGTTGGGGCTCTCGTCGGGGGTGAGGGACAGGAAGGTGACGTCGTCATCAATGCCGATGGTGAAGCACTTCTTGGGGGCCTCGGCCACGGCGTTCTTGTAGACGGCGATGATCTGGTCGGGGGTGGTGTCCTTGGAGCCCAGGCCGTACCGGCCGCCGTAGACGGGGACCGACTCGAACTTGGTGCCCTTCAGGGCGGCGACGATGTCCAGGAAGAGAGGCTCGCCCAGGGAGCCGGGCTCCTTGGTGCGGTCCAGGACGGAGATGACCTTAACGGTATCCGGCAGGGCCGCCAGCAGGTGCTTCTGGGAGAAGGGGCGATAGAGACGGACCTTGACAAGGCCGTACTTGCCGCCCTTGGCGTTGAGGTAGTCGATGGTCTCGTCGATGGTCTCGCAGACGGAGCCCATGGCGATGATGACGTTTTCGGCGTCGGGGGCGCCGTAGTAGTTGAACAGGGCGTAGTTGGTGCCGATCTTGGCGTTGACCTTGTTCATGTACTCCTCCACCACGGCGGGGAGGGCGTCATAGAAGGGGTTGCAGGACTCACGGGCCTGGAAGAAGATGTCGCCGTTCTGGGCGGTGCCCCGGAGGACGGGGTGCTCAGGGTTCAGGGCGTTCTTGCGGAAGGCGGCCACGGCGTCCATGTCCACCATCTCTTTGAGCTCGTCGTAGTCCCAGATCTCGATCTTCTGCAGTTCGTGGGAGGTGCGGAAGCCGTCGAAGAAGTTCAGGAAGGGGACACGGCCCTTGATGGCGGCAAGGTGGGAGACGGCGGTGAGGTCCATGACCTCCTGGACGCTGCTCTCGCACATCATGGCGAAGCCGGTCTGACGGCAGGCGTAGACGTCGGAGTGGTCGCCGAAGATGTTCAGGGCGTGGGAAGCCACGCAGCGGGCGGAGACATCGATGACCCCGGGCAGCAGTTCGCCGGCGATCTTGTACATATTGGGGATCATCAGCAGCAGGCCCTGGGAAGCGGTAAAGGTGGTGGTCAGGGCGCCGGCCGCCAGGGAGCCGTGGACGGTACCGGCGGCGCCGGCCTCGGACTGCATCTCAACGACCTTCACCTTTTCGCCGAAGATGTTGTCCCGGCCCTCCGCAGCCCACTTGTCCGATACCTCGGCCATAACGGACGAGGGGGTGATGGGGTAGATGGCGGCAACGTCGGTGAACGCGTAGGAAACATGGGCGGCGGCGTTATTCCCGTCCATCGTTTTCATTTTTCTTGCCATTCTTTCTGATTCCTCCCTGTTCATATTCTTATCCCATGCGGCGGCCGGAAAACACCATTTTCCCGCTCCCCGCATGCCTAAGTAGATTTTAACATTTTTTTCCCAAAGTGTAAAGTAGAAAGCTGGCGTTTTTCCTAAGTTTCTTTTGGGGAAAACGGCGGGGGAGAGCAGCCGCTCCCCCCGTCCCCGCCGGTCATCACCCCGGCATGGTCACCGGCTCCCGGCCGGCCAGCTCCAGGTCGGTCCGGTACCAGCCGCTGCCGTTGCGGAGGTCGAACCGCCGGGCGATCTCCTCCGCCTGGCTGTAAAAATGCTCCGCCAGGGCCCGGGTGCTGTAGCTGCCATCCTCCTTCCAGAGGGGGAACTCCTTGGGCAGTTCCAGCTTCACCGTTTCCATCCCCTTTGCCAGTTCCCGGAAGGTGAGCCAGGCCCCCTTGTCGAAGAGATACACCAGCCGCTGGTCCCACATCCCCAGGCTCCAGACCAGGCGGCTCTCGCAGAGGGCCACCGCCCGGTCCAGGTCGGTATGGGCCCAGCACTGGAGCACTGCCCCCACGTAGTCCAGGTTGCTCCGGTCCTTGTTCCCCTTGCGGTAGAGGGATTCAGCCATGGGGGCCGCCGCCGCGTAGTCCCCCCGGCGGTAGTCGTCCTCCAGGTAGGCCAGCCACATCTTCTGGGGTGTGTCGGCGCAGAAGGAGACGCGCCCGGCCTTGAGGGGGGCGGCGTACTCCTCCGCCCCCTCCCGGTCCCCGGCCAGCAGGCTGAGGCGGACGGCGTTGCTCCGCTCGCAGGCCCGGCAATCGGAGATGGCGTCCCGGCCGCTCTTCCAGAACTTCTGGAAGTACTGGTATGCCTTGTCGAAGTCCACATAGATCATAAACTGGCACATCTGCCACCAGTAGGTGCGGCGGGCCATGTTGAACCGCTTGGTGAGGCTCAAATACTGCTCCATCAGTTTCTCCCACTGGGCCAGGGGGATCTGGGGCAGCCCCACGATGGGGTCGATGCCCATCTGCATGATCATCAGGTAGGCCTGGTGGCCGTCGGGGCCCAGGGCGTCGGGGTGCTCCTCAAAGATGGCCTGGAACTCCGCCACCACCGGCATGCACTTGGGCGGGTCGTCCCGGAAGGTGGCCTCGCAGGCGTAGTCGTACCGGAACCAGAGCCGCCAGCGGTGGTCCTGGGCCTGGTCCGCCTGGCGGATGGCGTCCAGGAGGGCGGCCATCTTGGGGGCGCCCCCCGGCAGCCTTTCGATGGCGGCGTTGAGGGCCCGCCCGTCGTACCGGGCCCCCTTGACGGGGGCCTTTTCCTTGAAGCTGTTGCTGTCCTTGCCTTTCATGTCGTCCCTCCTGATGTTCTTTCCCGGATGATGGAGCGGCTCCGGGGTGCTTTTGTGGCCTCAGTGCGTCGTCTCCTCCCACCGGCAGCCGGGGAAGGGCTGGCCGGTGCGGGCGAAATGGGTCAGTATCTCCGCCATCAGGGAAAAGTCCCGGGTGGCGTGCATCTTTGGGGTGGGGCCGTCCCCGGTGATGCTCAAAGGCTCCTGACAGTGGGGGAACTGGTGGTTCAAAAACTCGTAGTACCGGTGGACCTCCTTGACCAGGTACACCGTGGCCCAGCCGTCCCGGAAGTCGGCCTCCAGGCTGTCCTCCATAGTCTCGTTCTGCATCTGCACCATCTGGACCTGGCCGTTAAGGACCTGCCGCGCCAGCCGGGACAGCAGGTCCGGGTCCAGCGCCGCCCCGGCGGTGTAGGGGATGCGCTGGGCGGAGGGGACCTCCTTGGGGTAGGAGACGAAGAGGGAATGGATATAGAGGGGCCGGTCTGGCATGGCGGCTCACCCCCTGCCCTGGGGTATCTTTTCCCCCAGCAGTTTCTTCAGCCAGCGGAAGCAGATATCCAGGCTGGCCCCGATGCCGAAGGCGCCGATGATGGTCCCCACCCCCAGGGTGCCCCCCAGGAAGAAGCCCAGCACCCCCCAGGTGCAATCCATCCCGATGCGCACCGGGCCGTAGGGGAGGTGCAGCTTATCGGCCAGGAAGATCATCACCGCCTCCATGGCCCCCACCCCGTAGTCGGGCAGCATGTAGATGGCGATGCCCGCCCCGCAGAGGACCACGCCGGCGATGTTCATCCCCAGCTTGCCCAGCCATCCGGCGGGGGGCACCAGCCCCATCCCATTCATGATGCCGGCAAAGAGATTGATGGAGGGCCCCAGCAGCAGCACGGTGATCACCGTCCCCACCCAGATGTTCTTCCGGTTGAGGAACAGGGCCAGCAGCAGCATGACGCAGTTGACCCCCAGGGCGATGGTGCCGGTGGCGATGCCGGTGGTGATGCCCATCCCCTCCTCGAACATGGTGAGGGGGTCCACCCCGGCCCCGCTGAACAGTTCCAGCTGGATGCCCAGCCCGCAGATAAGGGTGCCCAGCAGCACGATCAGAGCCTGGAGCAGCTGGGCGGAGAAGGATCTTTTCATACAGTCTACTTCCTTTTCTTGATGATGGATGATGGTTTTAATTATAGCGTATTCCGGGATTTTTGCAAGGGAAGGGGGGATCGAACGGTATCGGTAAAACAGCTAAGCACAAAGGGTCCATCGGAGAGTTATCCCTCTCTCCGATGGACCCGTCTTTGTGCGCGGACCAAGTGACTTTTCGTTGGATCTTGTGGTCCTATTATACCACGCCTTTACAGGATATGCAAGCGCCAGAAGCCATCTTTCTGAAAAAACCTGATGCAGGGCTTGGCGCTTTCGCAGCTGTTAGACGGTGCCGGTGGTGACCAGCAGGTGGCCCAGCTGCTTGGTGGCGAAGGTCACCTTGCCGTCCTCGGCGGTGGGGGTGGCCAGGAGGGTGTACTTGCGGGTCTCGTCGTTCCAGTAGTAGATGTTCACCTTGCCGTCCAGCTTGGTCTTGATGGTGA
>CAJUFR010000071.1 GCA_910585525.1 uncultured Angelakisella sp. | reverse complement strand
CGCTAACACGCCGCTTTGGATTGCTTATCCCTACTGTTACAGCGGCTATCTGGTGTCCTGCTCCCTGCATGACTTTACAGCGGAAACCTCTGACGCCGCATTTGCGCTGATGCCTTTCCTGCCCTGTGCAATCGCTGTATTCGCTGCTCTGCTTGCCCTGTCAATCACACAATTTGGAAAAAAGGAAATGAGGTAATCGTATGGAAGTTACAAAAAAACTTCAAAAACTTAGTCTGGCGGCTCTGATTGTCAGTCTGCTGCCGCTGGCAACCCTTGTCCCGGTGTTTCTGAAAATCACCCTGCCGGATGGAGTACGCATGATTTGGGCAATCTGCAACATTGCCTTTGCGCTGACGGGCCTCCTGCTCTCCGTGATCTGCGTAAAGAGCGAGGAAAGCCGGAGTGCCGTCAATATCATGTCCACGGTAATCAGCGTGGCGCTGGTGCTGATGATGCTGGGGATTGTCGCCCTTGCCCTGGTTCTCAACTTCTTGCAGTAATAACAGATCGGGAAACTGCCATATAGCCAATATTTGAAAAACTGCCGCACGACGGCAAAAGAAAAAGCCGTCGTGCAGCAGTCCATGACCCCTTCGGTGTAAAACAGTTTAGATACCCATGTCTCCAGGCAGCCACTAAGATTCTACACAAAGGTAAGGCCCCCTCGAATGAGGAGGCCGGGTAGGGCGTGCCTTGGCGGCTACGCCATGGTGGAAACGCACGGGCTCGAACCGTGGACCTCCTGCGTGTGAAGCAGGCACTCTGACCAGCTGAGCTACGCTTCCTTTTTGGGTGCTTCGTTATTATACTATAAAACCTTTGCAATTGCAAGTCCTAATTTTTGTTTTGCGGGAAATTTCTTTTCAACATTGATAGCTTTCGATGCCAGAGTCTTCAGGTACAGACTAACGGCCTTCGAGCGGTTAGGCTGGCGTGCCTTCGGGAACGTGGGCTGCACCCAGCCTACAGGGACCATGCCGTAGTGCATACCTGGGACGATATTGGAGCTTTCATTCGGGCGGATGCTCCATAGAACCTTTGATGAGATCATCTCCCTGCTGCCGGCCCGGTGGACCCCCGTATAATGATCTTAGGGTTATACTCGATCTGGAACACGCTGGTGGCGTTGGTGTTGGGGCGGTCGGTGATCTTCCGCATCAGCAGTTCAAAGGCGTCACGCCCTTTTTCGGTCAGGCAGGAATCGATGGTGGTCAGGCTGATATTGGCAAAGCAGGAGGGAAAGATATTGTCAAAGCCACAGACCGAGCAATCCCCCGGGATGGACCGCCCCTGGGCCAGCAGGGCGTCCATGATGCCGTAGGCCACCATGTCATTTACCCCGATGTAGGCGGTGACAGCGGGGTCGGCGCTGGTTTTGGCGGCCAGCTTGTACCCTACATCGTACTCGATGTTCAGGCTGTACTTGCGGCGGTGGAGATTGACGCTGGCCTCCTGGACCAGCAACCGGGCACCGCGCTTCTCCAGGTAGGGGCGGATCCCGTCCAGGCGGCGCTGGCGCTGGATGTTGTTGTCCAGCTGGGTGGTGATAAAGGCGATCTGGCGGTGCCCCAGTTCATAGAGGTGGCGGGCCACCAGTTCCCCGGCGGTGCGGCTGTTGAGGGCCACCGTGTCGATGTCGATGGAATCCGCCTTGTCCCCGATGATGACCACCGGGAAGGAGAGGGACAGGGCCCGCACCCGCTCCCGGTTGTAGGGCATATAGGTGAAGATGACGCCGCAGTAGATGGAGGAGGCCAGCAGGTCCAGGTAGCGGCCCTCGGTGTCGGCGTCATAGTAGGTGTTGCAGGTGAGGAGGTTGTAGCCGTTGGAGGAGGCTTGGTTCTCCAGGGCCTGGATGAGGGTGGAATAGTAGGGATTGCCGGGGGTGGGGGTGACCACCGCCACCAGAGGCGGGTCGGATGGCCCGCCTCCGTTCCTTTTCCGGGGGCGGTAGCCCAGCTGCTCGGCGGCGGAGCAGACCCGCTGGATGGTCTCCGGGGAGAAGGAGACGCTGGGGCGGCCGCTGAGGATCATCGAGACGGTGGATTGAGAAACGCCGGCAAGACGGGCGATGTCGGTGGTGGTAGGACGTTTACTGGCCATAAGACCTCCTACAAAATGTCGGTGGAGTGACAATTGGTATCAATAATTTGATTATAGTATAGTGGATGGTTCGGAAAAGTAAAGGGGGTTCCTCAACTTTTTTGATGGGACCTTGTGGGATGCCGGTGAAGCCTTGGCGGAATGAGACAAAAAGGGCGGCTGTTCTTCGTCGAAAATAACAGTTTTATGTATAAATATAGAAAACTATTGACAAAAATGGGGCCTGCTCCTATAATAGAATCATGGTTATTAATCAAAATATAAATAAAATGATTAATAATTAATAAAAACAAATGGAGGTGCCCCATGAAAACAACTAGAACGTATCTTGCGGTATTTTTGGCCATCGCGATGGTCCTGATGCTGGGTGGCTGCAGCAAAAAGTCCAATGTCGTCATCACCTACAACACCCCCCAGGACTGGGTGAACTGGGGCAACGTCCTGGTGGAGTTCACCAAAAAGACCAATATCACCGCCCCAAACGACAACAAAAACAGCGGTCAGTCCCTTACCGCCCTTATCGCGGAAAAATCCGCTCCCCTTTGCGACATGGTCTACCTGGGCATCAGCTTCGGGCCCCAGGCCGCGGCGGAGGACGTGCTCCAGGGGTACAAGCACCCCTACTTTGACCAGATCGACCCGACCCTGAAGGACGCCGAGGGCCTCTATTCCACCGTCCACTACGGCTCCATCGCCATCCTGGCCAACACCGAGGCCCTGGGCGGCCTGCCGGTGCCCCAAAGCTGGGAGGAACTGCTGGACCCCAAGTACAAAGGGATGATCGGGATGCTGGACCCCACCTCGGCGGCCATCGGCTACAGCGCCGTGGTAGCGGTGAACGAGGCGATGGGCGGCTCCCTGGACGACTTCGGTCCCGCCGTGGAATACTTTAAGAAGCTGAACCAGAACGGGGTGGTCTACCCCATGCAGACCTCCACCGCCAAACTGCTGAAGGGGGAGATCCCCATCCTCATCGACGCCGACTTCAACGGCTACGGCCTCAAGTACGATCAGAACGGCCCCATCGAGGTGGTCATCCCCAAGGAGGGCTCGGTGAAGATCCCCTACGTGGTGGGTGTGGTGAAAAACTGCCCCGACCTGGAAAACGCCAAGTCGCTGGTGGACTTCCTGTTCTCCGACGAGGGGCAGGCCCTCTTTGCCAAGGGCTACGTGCGGCCGGTGAACACCGCCGCCCTCACCGATGACGTCAAGGGCTACTTCCTCCCCGACGAGGACTACGCCCGGGTGGTGGACGTGGACTGGGCCAAGATGTCCGCTGTCCAGGCCAGCTTCAACGACCTTTGGGTGGCCCAGGTGAGCACCAAGTGACGGCGCTCCCCCGGTCCCCTTCCTCCGGCGGCCCTCCGGGGCTGCCGGGGCCTGTACCACCAAACGGAAAGGTGAGGTCTTTGCTATGAAAAAATGGTCCAACGCCTTGTTCATCCTGCCCACGGCGGTGCTGTTCCTGCTGTTCTTCCTCTGGCCGGTGGGGGTGCTGGCGGTAAAGAGCTTCGTGGGGGAGGGCGGCTTTACCCTGGCGAACTATATCGCCATCATCGCCAACGGCCGGTACCGGCTGGCGCTGTTCAACAGCCTTTGGCTCTCCCTGGTGGTCACCCTGGCCACCCTGGTCATCGCCTGCGTCATCGCTTTCTTCCTGGCCCGCAGCGATTTTAAGGGCAAAAACCTCTACATGACCCTGATCACCTTCCCGGTGTCGCTGCCGGGGGTGGTGGTGGGCTTCATGATCATCATCCTCTTCGGCAGCACCGGGGCGGTGCCGATGGCCACCCGGCTGCTCACCGGCACCGCCTCCGGGGCGCTGGCCTACACCATCACCGGCATCTTCTTCGCCTACCTCTACTTCTCCATCCCAAAGACGGTGATGACCGTCTACGGCTCGGTGGTGGAGTTTGATATCCGGCTGGAGGAGGCCGCCCGGACGGTGGGAGCCAACGAACAGCAGGCCATCTTCCAGGTGGTAGTTCCCACCCTGGCCCCGGCCATCCTGTCGGCGGCGTCCATCTCCTTCTGTACCTCCATGTCCGCCTTTGGCACCGCCTTTACCCTGGCCAACCAGTTCGAGATCATCCCCATCCTGATGTACACCGAGTACACCAACAATTTTAACATCACCATCGCCATGGCGATCTTCATCGGCGCGGTGTGCGTCATTCTGAACATGTTCGCCAGGACACTGTTGGAAAAGGGGTGAGGAAACGATGATAGGATATAACGTTACCGGAAAGGTCCTGAAAGCCCTGGTCTATCTGCTGATCCTGGCCACCACGGCGTTTTTGTTGGTGCCCATCCTCTTCACCATACTGGGCTCCTTTTCCGCCTATTGGGGGCAGACCATGTTCAGCCGGGGCTTCACCCTGGAATGGTACGAGTACGTTTTCTACTATTACGGGCACACCATCGGCATCACTCTGCTCATCACCATGGTGACGGTGGTGGTCAACGTTATCCTGGGCAGCATGATGGCCTACAAGGTGGCGATGAGTCCCAACAAAAATTCCCGCTGGATGAAGCTGCTGGAGGAGGTCCTTACCCTCCCCGCCGCCATCCCCGGGGTGGCCATCGGCCTGGCCCTGGCCCAGTCCTACTCCGGCCTGCGCCGGTCGGGGGTGCTCATCCTCATCGGCCACATCGTCTTTACCTTCCCCCTCATGTTCCGGGCGGTGACCGGGGCGCTGCGGGCCAAGGACTTCAAGTCCATCGACGAGTGCGCCTCAGTGCTGGGGGCGGGGCCGCTGCGGCGGTTCTTCCTGGTGATCTTCCCCGCCATCCGGGTGTCCATCCTCTCCGGGGCCATCAATGTCTTTATGATGTCCCTGGGGGAGTTCAACATCACCTTCTTCCTGTACACCCCCTACCTGATGACCCTGCCGGTGGGGATGTACGAATCCTACGCGTCGCTGCGCATCGAGGTCGGCAGCGCCTTCACCACGCTGTTTTTGGCCTTCGCCATCCCGCTGACCTATTGCATGAACCGTCTCAACAAAAGCAAGACCAAGTGAGGGGGAAAGAAAATGACCGACAAGACACATGTCTCCATCCGGCACATCAACAAGGTATATGGCGACGGGACCCACGCCCTGCGGGATATCTGCCTGGACGTGCGGGAGGGTGAGATCCTGGTGCTGCTGGGTTCCTCCGGCTGCGGCAAATCCACTCTGCTGCGGACCATTGGGGGGCTGGAAAAAAAGACCAGCGGGGAGATTTACTTCTATGACCAGGAGATATCCTCGGTCCCGGTGGAGAAGCGCAACGTGGGCTTTGTGTTCCAAAACTACGCCCTTTTCCCCACTATGACCGTCCGGCAGAACATCGCCTTCGGCCTCAAGCTGCGGAAACTCCCCCGGGAGCAGATCGAGCAGAAGGTCCAGCAGCTGCTGGACATGATGGACCTGAACCCCTACGCCGGCAAAAAGCCGGGGCAGCTTTCCGGCGGGCAGCAGCAGCGGGTGGCCATCGCCCGGGTGCTGGCCATCGAACCCAAGGTGCTGCTGATGGACGAGCCCCTCACCGCCCTGGACGCCAAGCTGAAAGAATATCTTCGCATCCAGCTGGGCAAGCAGCTGCGCCAGTTCGGCATCACCACCATCTATGTCACCCATGACCAGCTGGAGGCCATGGCCCTGGCCGACCGCATCGCCATCATGAACGGCGGCATCATCGAGCAGGTGGACACCCCGGCGGCCATCTACTCCCGGCCCCAGACTGACTTTGTGGCCCAGTTCATCGGCAAGATCAACCAGCTTCCCGGCACCGTCCACAAGCGGGGGGACCAGACGGTGGTGGACACCGGCTTTGTCCACCTGCCCTACCGGGGCAACCGGGAGTACCGAGAGGGGGACCCGGTGAAAGTATACCTCCGGCTGGAGGACATGGCCCTGGCGGCCCCCGGCGCCCGGGGGGAGGGGGTCATCCCCGCCAAAGTGACCCAGTGCATATTCATGGGTGCCTGCTGCCAGGTGGGGGCGCGGATCGGGGAGAGCGAGGTCTATTTTGAGGCCCCCAACACCGTGACCCTGGCCCCCGGGGACAGCATAGCAATACAGATCAACGAAGACAAAATGATCGTGGTATGAGGTGACGACAATGAAGATTAGCTATTCGGAACTGATCCTGCTGGGCCATCCTGTGCTGGAGAATGTGGAAACGCTGCAAAAGGCCGGGGGCAAAAACGTGGAGTTGATGATGGACGGCGCTGCCTGGGACCGCTGCGGCGGAAGCTATGGCGCCATAGCGGAGGAACTGAAACGGACCGGTCTCCACTTTTCGGTCCACCCGGCGGCCTGGGACATCAACCTGACGGCGGAGATGGGCATCCTGCGGGACGCCGCCTATCGCCACCATCTGGCAGCGCTGGAGTTCTGCGCCCGGCTGGGGGCCTCCCAGATGGTGGTCCATCCCGGCTTCGCCTACTCCCCCGCCTTTGACAAGGAGACCGCCAAAAAACGGGCCCGCGAGACCATCTGCCGCCTGGCGGAGGAGGCAAAAAAAACGGGGGTGAAGCTGGCCTTTGAGAACGTGGGCTACCACGGCTCCTCCATCTACACCCAGGAGG
>CAJUFR010000070.1 GCA_910585525.1 uncultured Angelakisella sp. | reverse complement strand
CCCCGGGCGGTGACCAGGTACGCCCCCAGATAGAAGGTGGTGAAAGCTACCACCCCCGCCCCGGTCCCCATCAGCACCGTCCCAGAGCCGATACAGAGGATGTCGAACAGGCGGATCAGCACCGGCGCGGCAAAGGCCAGGTGGACCAGGGCCATCAGCAGGGGGAGGAAAAAGACCAGCGTCACCTGGCGGCGGACGGTGGCGCGGACCATGCCGCCGCTCATCCCCACCCGGCGCATCACCACGAAGCCGTCCCGGTCCTGGTGGCCTTCGGTGATCTGTTTGTAGTACATCACCAGCACGGTGCAGAGGAGGAAGGCAGTCCCGAAGAACAGTCCCAAAAAGGCCAGGGTGCCAAAAAGGACCGTGAGTTCCTCCGGGGAGATATGCTCCAGGTTCAGGGAGACCACCCCCGGGCGGCTGGGGGAGCCCAGCAGCGCCATCACCTCCCCCTGCCCCAATGCCACCGTCAGGGTGCAGCAGAGGGTCACCAGGGTCATGGTGCCAAAGAGACAGATGTTGGCAAGCCCCGCCCCGTTCTTCCGCATCCGGTGCAGCATCCCGGAGATGGTGACGAAGTTCCGGGGCTTGTAGTAAAAGCGTTTGTTCCCCTTCAGCGCCTTCAGCAGGTAGATGCTGCCGAAGATGAACACCCCGTAGGTGCCCAGGGCCACCAGCAGGGCGGCCACGAAAAAGAGGGGGATCACCAGCAGGATCAGGTTGGGGTCGTAGTAGGCCCGCACCGCCACGGTGTAGCCCCCTGCCAGCAGCAGCAGGCCCAAAATGCCCCCCACTATCCCGAACTTCGGGTCCTTCTCCCCGGAACGGTCATCCTTCAGAAGGTCGGTAGGGGCGGTACGAGAAAGACGGATCAGGTTGCCCGCAAGACACCCCAGGAAGATCACCCCAAACAGTTCCAGGGTGCCAGCCAGGGCGGAAGGGGAGACAGCGGGGGTGTAGTCGGCGGTGATGCCCGCCAGCCCCAGCAGCAGCTTGGCGGAAAGGCTCATCAGCAGCACCCCCGCCACCAGTCCCACCGCCAGGGCAAAGAGAAAGCTGTACAGCGTTTCAAAAAACAGTACCGCACCCACATGGCGCTGCTCCAGCCCCAGGACGCCGTAAAGGCCCAATTCCTTCCGGCGGCGCTTCATCAAAAAGCTGTTGATATACCACAGGAAGGGGCCGCAGACCACCGGCAGCAGCAGAACGGCCACCGACATCAGGCCGTGAAGTGTGCCGCTGCCAGGGATGGACTGGGCGAAGCCGGAGGACTCCGAAAGGTTGCAGACGGTGAAAAACAGGCAGATGATGAGGGAAGCCGCCCCCAAAAAGGGAAGGTAATCCCGGCTGTTGTTTTTCAGGTTGCCAAAGGCCAGCCAGGGGCAGAGGAGGACCTGCTTCATCTCAGGCCACCCCCTTCCCCACCGCCGCCAGGCCGTCGGCCACCCGGCGGTAGAAGTCGTCCCCGTCCCGGCGGCGCAGTTCCATGGCAAGTTCCCCGTCCTGCAAAAACAGCACCCGCCCGGCCCGGCAGGCGGCCTGGACGCTGTGGGTCACCATAACGATGGTCTGGCCCTGGCGGTTCTGGTGCTGTAGGATATCCAGCAGTTCCCCGGCGGAGCGGGAGTCCAACGCCCCGGTAGGCTCGTCAGCCAACAGCAGGTCGGGTCGGGTGATCAGCGCCCGAGCCGCCGCCGCCCGCTGCTTCTGCCCCCCGGAGACCTCCCAGGGGTACTTGTTCAGCAGCTTCTTGATGCCCAGCAGTTCCGCCAGGGGCATCAGTCGGGCATTCATCTCCGGGAAGGGGGTGTTGGACAGCACCAAGGGCAGGATGATATTATCCCCCAGGGAGAAGGTATCCAAAAGGCTGCAATCCTGGAACACGAACCCCAGATGATCCCGGCGGAAGGCGGCCATCTGCCGGGAGGGGATCCTGGCCAGGGACCGGCCGTCCAGCAGCACCTCCCCGCCGGTGGGGCGGTCCAGGGAGGCCAGCAGATTCAAAAGGGTGCTCTTGCCGCTGCCGCTTTCCCCCATGATAGCTAAAAACTCCCCTTCCTCCACCTGGAAGGAGACGCCCCGGAGGGCGGCGGTGGGGCTGCCGCCCCGGGCGGTGTAGACCTTTTCCAGGTCCCGGACCTCCAATAAAGACATAGTGGTCACTCCTTTTCTTGTAGGACAAAGCGCTTCTGTCCAATAAAACGAAGGACCCGGCCGGGATGCGCCAAGAAAGTGATGAACAGTTTGTAAACTCGGCGACAGAGGGAAAGGAGACCGCAGGACACAGCCCCGCCCCGGCCGCCGAAAATAAAAACAGCCCTGGAAAGGCGGAGAAGTTCTCCCTTTCCGGGCTGTTTTTCGAAGTGATAACACCGGTGGCCGTAACAAGACCTTTCCTTCCCCTACCTCTCCCCCGGTATCTCCCCCACCCCGCCGAGGACATAGGTGGGCCGGTAAGGGTAGCGGTCGATCTCCTTGCGGGTGGTCACCCCGGAGAGGGCCAGCACCGTGTCCAGACCGGTCTCGATGCCGGCGATGACATCGGTGTCCATCCGGTCGCCGATCATGGCGGCCTCGGCGGAGTGGCAGCCCAGCAGTTTGAGGCCGGTGCGCATCATCAGGGGATTGGGCTTGCCCACAAAGTAGGCGGAGCGGCCGGTGGCAAGTTCAATGGGGGCGGTGAGGGCGCGGCAGGCCGGGGCGATGCCACCCTCCACCGGGCCGGTGAGGTCGCTGTTGGTGCCGATGAGTTTGGCGCCCCCCAGTACCAGGGTCACCGCCTTCTGGATGCTCTCAAAGCCGTAGCTGCTGGTCTCCCCCACCACCACGTAGTCGGGGTTGACGTCATTCATGGTGATGCCCACGTTGTAGAGGGCGCCCACCAGACCGGGGGCCCCGATGACGTAGGCGGAGCAGCCGGGGGCCTGGCGGCTGAGGAAGGCGGCGGTGGCCAAGGCGCTGGTGTAGAAGTGGCTCTCGTCCACCTCCAGGCCCATACGGGCCAGCTTCTGCTGTAACTCCTTGGGGCTGCGCTCGCTGGAGTTGGTGAGGAACAAGAACCGCTTGCCCTCCTTGTAGAGCCACTCCACGAACTCCTTCACCCCGGGCAGCAGCTTGTTGCCGTGGTAGATGACGCCGTCCATGTCGCAAATGAAGCCCTTCTTTTCCCGAAGGAGCTCTAAATTATTTTCCATGAAGATATTTTCCTCCTGTCTGTCTTTTGGTCATTCTTTCTAATTTTACACACCTGTATTGTACCAGTTGCACAGGGAACAGGCAAGAGGGTTTTTGTAAATTTATTGTGGACAAAGGCGGCCTCAGCCGGTCACCGTGACGCCACGCCCCTCCAAAAAGGCGATCAGCTGGTCACAGTACCGGGCGGGATAGCGGTAGCAGCGGTTGCCGATGGCGATGAAGCTGCCGTCCTGGTCGTAGCGGTAGCACTCCTGGGCATAGGTGCGGCCACCCAGGGTGGTGTTGGCATACCGCAGTTCAAAGGACACCGGGCTGCCGCCGTCCGGGTTCATCACCTCCTTGTGGCGGACGGGGGTGGCCCCCTCCGGGGAGAGGATCTCCATCAACTCCTTCACCTCCGCCTCGCCGGTGACCTCCAACTCCCACTGGGTGTAGAGCCGGTCGATGCCCGGGGTCTTCTGGCTCAGAAGGATGGAAAGGGGCATCTCCCCAGGCTCCGGGGCGGGGGGCTCCGGCTCCATCACCTGCTTTTGCAGCAGCAGGTCCAGCAGCCGGTCGCAGCGGTCCGCCGGGTGGGGGTAGCCGGTATCCCCCACCCAAAGGGTCCCCCGGTCATCTTCGATGGCGATGCGGGACCAGCGCCTTGGGTCGGCCCAGCCGGTGACCTTCCCGCCGTCCCGGTAACTCAGTTCAAATTCCACCCTGCCGTCGTGGACCAGCCAGGTGTCCTGCTCCTTATCCAGGGGCTCCAGGCCGTCGGTGGAAAGGACCTCCCCCAGCAGCTGGAGTTCCCCGGGGTCGGTGATCTCCAGTTCCCAGTCAAGGGTATCCGCCCCCGCCTTCCGGCTGGCAAGGCGGGCGGAGACAGGGACCTCCACCGGCTCCGGCTCCGGTGTGGCGCTGGACGGGGGCGGCGGCAGGCTGGAGGAGGGCGGCGG
Source organism: uncultured Angelakisella sp. (assembly GCA_910585525.1). GTDB lineage: Bacteria > Bacillota > Clostridia > Oscillospirales > Ruminococcaceae > Angelakisella. Next base: position 2,710 of record CAJUFR010000070.1, on the reverse strand, counting down.
GCTGCCGGGGCTCTCCGGGGCGGCGGGGGCGGAACAGGCGCAGGCCAGCCAAGCTAACACGGCGGCCACCACCAGGCAAAGGCATCGTTTGAACATGGGGCTCCCTCCTCATTCTCTTTTTTACCCCTTTATTCTACCCCTTCCCGCCTGGGAAATCAAGACCCGTCACTCTACCCGGAACTCCCACCAGCCCTTTTGGACCACCGAAACGAAGGTGACAGGCAGGTCGGTCCGTTTCCCGGCCTGGCTCTCCATGCCGGTGGTGCCGATGATATAGCTGTTATCCTCCATAGACCTTTCGCCGGTGTGATGCTGGTTGGCAGTCTCCGGCCACTCCAGGTCCACCTGGTTGAGCCAGCGATCCCCATCTTGCCCTTCTTGCTGGACCCGCACCCACAGCGTCCCCTCCCGGGTGAGGCCGGCGGCCTCCACCTTTAGGGTGTGGTTCCAAAGGGATATCTCCTGGTCCAGTTCTACCTCCTCCCCCAGCTTCATGGCGGGGAGCCGGACCGACGCTTTGGGCTTGTCGTACCGGGTGCTCTCCAGGATGCCGGTGACGGTGACGGTGGTGATCCGGGTGTCCGGCAGTTCCGGGATGTAAAACTCCTGGCAGCCGGGGCGGCTGTTCACCGTCTCCGGCTGGTAGACCTTCCCGTCCTTCCCCACCGCCTTTATATCGTAGGTGAGGGGCGACCAGTAGCTTGTCTCCGGGATGTCCCCGGTCTGGTCCTCCGGGGCGGGTATCAGGGCGAAGCGGGTGCCGTTTTGGTTGAGGGGGACCATGGAGATGGTGTAGCCATGGGACCGGCTGGAAAAATCCGGGTCCAGGATGTAGCTTTCCAGGTCCACCCGGCGCAGTTCCACCGGGAACTCCACCTCTTTGTCCAGCACCAGGGTGAACCGCTCCAGGGTAAAGCCCTCAAATTCCAGATAGACCTCGGAGGAACCCTTCCCCGTGGTCATGTCGTGGGTGGAGAAAACGTTGTTCTGGGCTTTTTCCAACTCCAGAAGATTTCCTTCCCCGTCCCGGATATCCACCACGAGGTCGAGAGGTCCTGTCTGCCGGGCCTCCGGGGCGGGTTCCCCGGCCATCCCTTGGGGGGCCTTGGACGGCGTGGCGTCGGGCTCCCCGGGCAGCGGAACGCTGTCCTCCTCGGTGGGCAGGCCGGTGACCTCCTTTTTCACCCCCAGGGCCAGGGTATCCCCCCGGCGGTAGAGGTAGGAGACCACATAGTTCCCCTGCCGGGTGCAGGCGGTAAACTCCGCTTCCGGCAGCCAGTAGTCGCCGGCCATCTCCTCCTCCGCCACCGCCCCGCTGCCGGGGAGGAAATACATCAGCCGCTGCACGGCGGCGTAGACGGTGTCAAAGTTCACCGCCATCACCACCAGGGCGACACAGGCGGCCAGGGCCAGCCCCCTGGAAAAGCCGTTCTTCCTCTTTACCGGCGCCCCAAACGCCTCCTGGGTAAGCTGCTCCAGCATCCGCTGGGACAGGTGATCGGTCAGGTCCCTTCTCTCCATCATCACATTCCCCTCCCTTCCTCCAGGGTGATGCCCTGCTCCGCCAGCAGCCTTTTCAGCTTGCGCCGCAGCCGCAGCACCGCCACGTCCAGCGCCCCCCGGCTCATCCCCAGGCGGCGGGCAGTCTCCTGCCCGTCCATGCCGTACAGGAAGCGCAGGGTGAAGATGACGCGCTCCTTCTCCTTCAACCGGGTCAGCACGTTCTCCACGATGTCCCCGATGTACTCCTCCGGCCCGCCGGTGATGTATAGTTCCTCCTCCAGGGGCAGCGCCGCCGGCCCCGCTCTCCGCCGCCGGGAGAGCGCCTCGCTCCGGGCCATCACCCGGACGTAGCACTCCAGCGAGCCCCGGGCCGGGTCGTACTCCTCCCTGCGGGAGAGGAGGCGGAGCATCACGTCGTTGGCGCACTCCTCCACATCCTCCCGGGGGAGGCCCCGCAGCAGGGCGGCCGCGGTAGCCATAGCCACCGGCCGGCAGCGGAGGTCCAGTTCCTCGTCAGTCAGTCCCCATATCATTTCCATCCTCGTCCCCTCCTCTCACCAGTCTATACGCTCTTTTATGGGGGGAATCTTACAGCCTGCACAAAAAAACCACCGGTTTTTTTAACCGGCGGTCTTTGCTACGCTGCATATTCTGGTCAAAAGAAGATCAAAGATAGATACCAAACGCGTAAACGGCGATGGTGACCACAAAGAAAGCCACCGCCAGCACCTTGATGAGACGGTTCAGCTTGGCGTCCACGCTGCGGTCCTTGACACCGCTCATAAAGGAACTGCCGCCTGCCAGGGAAGATAGCCCATCCCCCTTGGGATTCTGGAACATGATGATGACTGTCACCAGGATACTGACAGCGATCATCAAAATAGCGCCGACGATCTCGATCGCGCCCATAAAACACCTCCGAAAATTTATCGCTTGGGATATGACCTGCCCCGGCGCTCCGCCGCTTGCGGATGCCCGGCCGGTCCTTCCAAACCGGGGGTCTTTGCCGGAAGGGCTCTTTCCAAAAGGCCCGCAGGCCGCTCCAAAAGCGGCTGCCGGACACGCCCAACCTGTCCCCGGTGGGATGCAGCTTACTGATTATATCACAGTCCGACGCGCTTTGCAAGCAAAAAATCATAGGACCGGCTTTTCGGCAACCATTATGATTAGTTTGCAAGGTCAATCGACCTTTGCAGACTATTTTTTT
>CAJUFR010000069.1 GCA_910585525.1 uncultured Angelakisella sp. | reverse complement strand
CCCCCTACCCCACCCCCTTCAAAAATCCCCCCAACTCCAAACTACACAGATCCGCCCCAATGATCCTCCCCTGGTAGACCAGAAGATTCGCCGCCACCCCCTCCGGCTCCTGGGGGTAGTTCTTCACCAGGTAGGTGTACTTGGTCACCGTCTCCCCCTTGTACCGGGAGATATCAAATCCCTGCGCCTTCTGGATATCGTTATAGCTTTCATAGATCTGATCGAACCGCGCCGGGACCACCACCTCCATCTGACCGGTGGGCTCCGGGTCCACCTCCCACCCCTGGTCCGCCAGCCAGGCCGCCCCGTCCGATGGGCTCTGGCATTTGGCCTCCGCCCGGCGGCGCAGGAACACCGGGGCCGCCGCCGGGCCCTTTCCCCACAGCACCACGCCGCTGGCCACCAGCACCACGGCGGCCAGCACCGCCAGCAAGTTCTTCCGACGCACCCGCACCGCCACCGTCAGCATACCCGACCCCTCCTCCAACGATCTCCCCGCCGGGTTCCCGGCGTCTTACCCTCTATACCTATGCCGGGGCGGCCGGGATTATTATGGGATATCCCCCCGCCCCGGACAGAAAAACACCCGCCGGAAAGCGCCTTCTTTCCGACGGGTGCAGCTGTTTTTATTTGATGGATTTCCCCAGGAACTCCTTCCCGTCCTGTAACTGGCGGATGGAGAAGTAGCCGTCCTGGCAGATCATGTAGCTGTTGGGGGAATCCTCCTTGGGGATGGACACCGAACCGGGGTTGAGGTAGGTGTAACCCTCCTCCTGGTGCCAGCGGATGGTGGGGACGTGGGTGTGGCCGTGGATGAGCAGGTCCCCCCGGCCCAGGGCCGGCAGCGCCCCCTCGTTGTAGAGGTGCCCGTGGGTGACGAAGGCCATGGGGCCGTCCAGCCAGAGGGCGGCGTAGTCCGCCATCACCGGGAAGGGGAGCACCATCTGGTCCACCTCCGCCTCGCAGTTGCCCCGAACGCAGAGGATGTCCTTCTTCATCCCCGCCAGAAGTTCCGCCACCCCCTGGGGGTCATACTCCCGGGGGAGGGCGTTCCGGGGCCCGTGGTAAAGGAGGTCCCCCAGAAGGATGAGTTTTTGGGGCGCTTCCTTCTCCCAGGCGGCTCGTAATGCCTTGGCCCAGTAGAGGGAACCGTGTATGTCGGAGGCGAACATCAGCTTCATAAATCGCACCTCGCTCCTATAGATTTGGATGGTGGTTCCAGTATACGGGGTTTGGGGGCGGTTGTCAACTCTCGCCCCCCGCCACCAGCGCCATGATAGCCTGGTTCATCAGCCGCAGTTCCCCGCCCCGCAGGGGGTGCCCCCCGGCCAGCAGCGCCTGGACGTACAGCAGTTCGATGGCGCTCTCCACCCGCTCCCGGTCCCCCGCTGTCATCAGCTCCCGCACCAACCGGTTGTTCAGGTTCAGGTAGAGGGTCCCCAGCACCTGGGCCCCCGACCCCGACAGCATCGACGACAGGGCGTCGGAAAAGAAGCTGTCCATCCCCTGGGCCGCCTCCATCTGGCGCAAAAACCGGCTGTTCTCGTTGAGGGTGTACAGCGCCGGCAAATCGGAGGGCAGGAACCGCCGGGCCTCCCCCTGGCAGTCCATGGGGGCCAGCACCCGGTCCGCCATCCGCAGCAGGTCAAAGGCCTTCTGCTTCTCCTCCAGGCTGGGGTCCTCCAGCACCAGGTCCATCTCGTCCTCCCCCAGGGGGGAGAAGGGCAGCGAGAAATACCGGGCCATCTTGGTGACCAGTTCCTCGTCGTAGACATACCCGGTGCAGACAAGCAGCCGCCCCTGGGCCAGGAACACCGGCTTCAGCTGCTGGAACCGGGGCACCGACCCCACCCAGGTCCCCGCCCCGGCCCGCTTCAGCCCCCGTCCGGTGAGGCTCCCTTCCGATGTCTCAAAGGTAAGGTAGTCGATGAACAGCCGGAACAGCCCGTCGTCCCATACCGCCATGGACTTGATGGCCTGGGAGTGGACCTCCACCAGCTGCCGCAGCCGCTCCGGCTCCTCCTGGGAGAGCCGCTCCAGATAGTCCCGCACCGCCCCGGCGAACTCCTCCCGGGCGGTGTCCAGGGCGGCGTCCTCGTAGAAGTCCTCCCGGCTGGCGGTGGGCCGCAGCCCCCGGGTGTTCAGAAAGCACCGCAGGAAGAAGGCCCAGGGGGGCATCAGGGTGTCCCCCTGCTCGGTGAGCAGCATCTGCTTGAGGTAGATGCGGTGGCCCCCCTTGGCGGAGGGGTCGGTGCGGTAGGGCAGCACAAAGGCCGCCCCGCTCAGGTGGGGGGTGGAGATGGGGATGACATCCAGAAATTCCTCATCGAACAGCCGGCTGCCAAAGTCCAGCAGGCGGCCCCGGCTGAGACTGGAAAAATCCCCCGGCACCCGGTTCATGGGCTCCTCCTCCCCGGCCAGCCGCACCGGCACCGGCAGGGCAAGGCCGTAGTACCGCACCAGCCGCTCCACCGCCTTGCGGTAGAAGTACCCCTCCGCCCCCTTTTTGGCGGTGAGGGTGACGGCGGTGCCCGCCAGCCCCACCTCCACGGGCTCCAGGGTGTAGGTGCCGTCGGGGTAACCGGTCCAGACATGGGCCTGGCCCCCGGCGGCGGGCTGGGTCTCGATGACGATGGAATCCGACACCATGAAGCAGGACAGCAGCCCGATGCCGAACCGGCCGATGTAGTCCTCCGGCATGGTGCCGTCCGCCTCCAGCAGCGTCTTGGAGGACTGGCCGATCACCGCCAGGAAGCGGTGGATCTCCTCCCGGTCAAGTCCGGCGCCGTTGTCCCGGAACACCATCCTTTTCCCCGGCTCCAGGCTGACGGTGATCCGCCCCCCGGTCCAGCCGGGCTGCCGCTTCTGCCGCAGGGTGATGGCGTCGGCGCCGTTTTGCAGCAGTTCCCGCAGAAAGACGTCGGGGCTCTTGTACAGGTGGTTGGAGAGGATGTCCAGCATCCCCCCCAGGTTCACCTGGAAGCGGAAACTCTCCCCGGCGGTATGTTTTTCCTCGTTCATGATGACTGCCTCCTACTCCCCGCTGGCCCGCACCCGGCCGGTCCCGGCGGCCAGCATGGCCAGGGCCTTGTCCCGGACCTCCTGGGAAAAGAACCCCATGGCCTCGTCCGGCAGGTCCTCCGGCTTCAGGTCCCGGTCGGCCCGGTCCCGGCGGTAAAAGCCGATGGTGTACAGGGTGGTGATGCTGGCGGCCCGGGTCTGGGCCCCCCGGCGGGTCTCCAGCTTCTTTTCCTGGCCGGGGCGTATCTCGGCGATATCCCCCAGCCGTACTAGGATGGCGTAGGGGTACCCCCCCACCAGCAGGGCGTAGTTGGGGGTCACCATGAACCGGGCGGGGGTGTTGTTGGAGTTGAGGCTCTTCATCTCAAAGTAGATCCGCCCCTTGGGGTCGTCCCGGGCGGCCAGCAGCTCTGTCCCCAGCTGCTCCCGCTCCTCCTGGGGGATGCCCGCCGTCTCCACCGCCCGCTCCACCAGGCGGCGGTACTTGCCGTCCCGGAGACCGAACCGCAGCAGGGCGTAAAAGAAGCCGCAGACCACCCCTCCCAGGATCAGCCCGGACACCGCCCCCAGGATGGCATCCTCCATCTTCATCTGGTCCACAAAGCCCAGGCCCCCGAACAACAGGGCCAGCATCACCAGCACCGCCGGGATGGTGACATGGGTGGTGGTGCGCATCATTTTTTTCCGGTAACCGGCGATCCAGAAGGATTCGTATTCCATCCATCCTTGATAGTTGGGACCCATGGTGTCAATTCATTCCTTTCATTCTGTCTCTCTGCCCGCCCCTCCCGGGAGGGGAGCCGTTCACCATATGGACACGCTCTCGGTAAAGACCGGCCTGCCGTCCATCTTCGCCTCCACGGTGATCCGGGAGGGGACGAAGCTGTCCCCCTTGTACTCCGGGGTGCAGGCGTAGCCGTTGACCTTCCCCTGCCGGAGCAGCTGCTCCACCATGCCGTCCCACCGGTCCTTCAGTTCCACCGCCGCCGGCGGCACCCAAAGGCGGTTGCGCTCCGACTCCTCCCCGCCGAACCGCGGCGGCATCATATAGAGGGGGGCCAGCACCCCCTGTCTCCCCAATTCCGCCGCGGCCTGTTGGTCCACATCCGAAAAATCGGGGCCACTTTGCTCCTGCCGCTTGCCTTGAAAAATATCTCTCAGCGCCATCCAAGATCACCTCTGTGCAAAAAGTATGAACTAAGTTTAGCACAATTGAAAGGAGGGGGCAAGAAGGGCCCGCCAGTATCCCCGGCGAGCCTTTCTTGCCTATCACTTAATCCTCAAAATCCTGGTCCACCAGGTAACGGCAGCGTTCCCGCTCCTGGAGGAGGTCCACCGCCTCCACCGCTACCACGATGCCGGCGATGACCACCGCCGCCTTTACCACCCAGCCTACCAGCTTCCAAACCATCTTCATATCTATGACCTCCTGTTTTGTTGTTACCTTATCCTACGCTGCCGGCCGTCCCCCGGTCAATACCGCACCACCGTGAAGGGGACCAAGGAGACGGCTTCGTATTCCCGGCCCCCGGCAAAGTCGGCGGGCCAACAGCTGCCGTGGTGGGGCTTGTCCGGGTCCCGGCTGCGCTTGTAGAAGTTGCCCAGCACCACCGACCCCGCTTCCAGCGGCCCCAGGGCCTGTTCCACCCGGGGGCGGGGGAGGGCGGCGCTGACGCCCCAGTATTCCCCCTGGAAGTCGTCCCCGGCCATGGGCCGGAGGGCGGCCTCCAGCGGCTCCTCCTCCCCGCCGGGGCGCCGCCAGACGCAGCGCCAGCTGCCATCCGCCCGGGCGGAGAGCCGCACCAGGCCGGCCCCCTCCCTGGGGGCAAGGACCGCCTCCACCTGGCTTCCGGGCCGGGGCCGGGCCTCAAAGGCCCAAAGGCGGAGCCACAACTCCCCGGGGGCCAGGCAGACCTGGGCCTGGGCAAAGGGCTTGTAATCCCGCTTTTCCAGGGGGTAGCAGGTGATCTTGTAGGTGGGGATGGCGTCGAACCTGGGCGGGTCGGGCTGAATACAGATGATAGCCTCCAGGGGGCTCACTTCCTTTGCTGACAGGATGGCGGGGGAGAGGGCTTTTTTTCCAGTATACCACGGCCGGGGTCGAAAAGGAAGGGATAACAGAAAAAAAAGGAGGGGGAACTCCCCCTCCCCAGACTGTCGAAAAACTCTCCCCAAAAGCCGGGTCTGTCGGTCAAGAGGGGGAAAAAGTGTGAAAAGGGGGGCTGAAAGCCCCTCTTTTCGCGTCGAGCGACCGAAGGGAGCGGATAAACCCCGCCGGGGCGGCGGGCCTCAGCTTGTCGAAAAATTTTTCGACAAGCTGAGGGGGAAACTCCCCCTCCCTTTCCGGTCAGCCCAGCTGTTTTAATACCACGCCGGGGTCCACCGCCTGGCCGTCCTTGGCCACCGCCAGGTGAAGGTGGGGCTCGGCGGAGATCTCGGCAGGGATATCCCCCAGGGTGCCCAGTTCCTGGCCGGAGCGGACCTCCATCCCGGCCTTCACCTTCTCCCCGATGACCAGGCCGCTGTAGCTGGAGGTGTAGCCGTCGGGGTGCTCCACCTGGACCATCCCGCCCCAAAGGGTGTCGTTGGTGGCGGACACCACCTTGCCGTCCCCGATGGCAAAGACCTTGGCCCCCTTCTCCCCCTGGATGTCCACGGCGTCGTGGGTGCGCCAGACGTTGAGGGTCTGGTTCTTCACCAGCTGGCCGCCGCTATAGGGGTTCACCACCTTGCCCCCCTCCAGCGGCAGCGTGTAGACAAAGGTCGGCGAGCCTTGCGGCTCCTCGGGCGCGGCGGCAGCCTCGGCCGAGCCAGAGGAAGGCTCGGGCGCTGAGGAGGAGGACGGCGCAGAGGTAGAGGAGGGCGACGGCTTTACGATATTGGGGATAACCTTCTGGGCCTCCTCGCTGCTTCCCTGGCTGCTGCTTTCCGCTGCGGACGAACTGCTGCTCCATGACGGCTTCTCCTCCCCGCTCACCCCTTGTTCCACGATCTGGCGGTTGTTCTCGTCGATGCTGTCCAGGGTCCGGGCGGCGGTGGCCCAGGCCGCTGCCGCCGCCCCCACGATGCAGACCGCCAGGGCGATGTAGAACCCCTTGTCTTTCAAGAACTGGATGGCTGTATTTTTGTTTCCCATGGCAATAAAGCTCCTTTTCTCCGCTGTGCGCCGGAAGATTTCCGATCGGATCATCCCATCCCCTGCCCCCGCACAGTGGGGCAGCTGATGTTATTTTTCACCCCTTGGCCCGCTTTATTCAGCCCCGCCGCCGGAAGATGACCGCCAAAGCCCGGCGCCGTTCCGGCGGAAGAGGGTCACCGCCCCCCAGCCCTCCCGCACCGCCACCACCGCCAGCAGCAGCCCCAGCAGCTTGGAAAGGGCCGTCCCCGGCAGCCGTCCCGCCAGGGCCACCCCGGCCCCCAGCCCCGCCAGCCCCCCCACCCCCATGGGGAGGGCGGCCCGCCAGGCCACCAGGCCGTTTTTCCGGTGGAGCCACAGCCCCGCCGCCCCCACCGGCAGGATGAAAAAGAGGTTGACCCCCTGGGCCGCCAGCTGGTCCATGCCGGAAAAGGCCAGCCAGAGGAGCAGCACCCCGCCGCCCCCCAGCCCCATGGCCCCCAGCGCCCCGGCGGCGGCCCCGGCTAAGACAGCCCCCATCCAGCCCGGCATCGGCATCCCTCCCTTCCCTTCATCGTGTCAGCAGCCGGAAGGCGGCCCACAGCAGGAGGAGGGAGAAGGCGGCCTTGATCCAGGCGGTGTTGGCCCGGGGCAGCAGCCAGGCCCCTGCCAGCGCCCCCGCCAGCCCCCCGGGGAGGTAGGGGAGGGCCAGCAGGGGGGAGGACCAGCCCCGCCACCAGTAGAGGGCGGCGCTGACCAGGGAGAGGGGGAGGATGACGGCCAGGCTGGTGGCGTGGGCCCGGCGGCCCCGGACGCCGCTCCACTCCAGGAGGGGCACCGCCAGCATGCCGCCGCCGGCGCCCAGCAGGCCGTTGAGGAACCCGGCCCCCAGCCCCCCCAGGACGGGGAGGAGGAAGGGTCTTTTTTTCATAACAGGTCACCGCCTTTTTGGGGAGGATGGGGGTCTTTGCCTTGAGTGTTGGAGGAAGAGGAGCGCATTATACAGCAAAAGCGGGGCGAATGCCCCGCTTTTCCCCGGTCAGACCGTTTTTTGTTTTCAGATCACCTGGCGGCCCTTCCACCGGCCGCTGAAGAACCGCCACAGGAAGGCGGCGCACCGGGCGATCCAGTCGATGTACATGGCCACCCAGACCCCCATGATCCCCATCCCCACCAGGGGGCTGCACAGCAGGAAGCTGGCCCCGATGCGGAACACCCACATGGAGGCGGTGGAGACCAGCATGGTGAACCGCACGTCCCCCGCCGCCCGCAGCCCGTTGGGCAGGGCGAAGGAGGCGGGCCAGAAGATGATGGCGAAGATGACGAAGGAGTGGATCAGCTGGACGGCAATGGCCGCTGTCTCCGGCGGCAGCTGGAACAGCCCCACCCAAAACCCGGCGGAAAGGCCCAGGAACACCTCCAGCGTCCCCATGGAGGCGTAGACCAGCCCGGTGAGGCCCAGCATGTACTTCCGGGCCTGCTCGTACTCCCCGGCCCCCACGCACTGGCCCACCACCGTCACCATGGCAAGGCCGATGGCGCTGCCCGAGACATGGGGGATCATGGCGATGTTGTTGGCCATGGCGTTGGCGGCGATGACCGCCGTGCCGAAGGAGGCCACCAGCCCCTGGACCAGTATCTTGCCGATCTGGAACATGCCGTTCTCCAGGCCGTTGGGCACCCCCACCCGGAGGATGCCCCGGACCATCTCCCGGTGGTACTCCGGCTTCAGCGGCTGGTGCAGCTGCACCCGGCCGCCCCCCTTGCAGAGGAGCCAGAGGATCACCAGCGCCGCCGCCATCCGGGAAAGGAGGGTGGCGATGGCGGCCCCCTCTACCCCGGCCCCCAGGCCGTAGATGAGGACGGCGTTGCCGCCGATGTTGATGAGGTTCATCAGGGCGGAGCAGAGCATCGACACCTTGGAGTTGCCCATGGCCCGGAACACCGCCGCCCCGCCGTTGTAGATGCCGATAAAGGGGTAGGACAGGGCGGTGATATAAAAGTAGAGCCGGGAGCCCTCCATCACCGCCGGCTCCACCTTACCGAAGATGGCCCGGAGGATGGGGCCGTTGCCCAGAAGGCAGACCGCCATCACCACGGTGGCCACCGCCCCCACCACGTAGATCAGCTGCTTTGCCGCCAGGCTGGCGTTCTCGTCGTCCTCCCGGCCCAGGTACTGGGCGGTGACGATGGCCCCGCCGGTGCCCAGGGCGGAAAAGACGTTGATGAGCAGCAGGTTGATGGAATCCACCAGGGAGATGGCGGAGATGGCCTCCTGCCCCACGCTGGATACCATCATGGTGTCCGCCATCCCCACCGTCACCAGCAGGATCTGCTCCACCACCAGCGGCAGGATGAGCCGCTTCAGGTCGCGTACCGAAAACATCATGATCAAAATTTTTCCTTTTCTTTTTTATCGTATCATCCTATTTAACCCTATTTTTGGCGATAACGCAAGGGGAGGGGTCTCATTTTTGGCAAAAAGGCGGAATTTTTCTGCAAAAGCGCCAAAAAATGATACAGCTTATTCACAGCTGTCTCATAAATCCCCTATATAATAGGCTGGCAGGCATATGGCATCCCGCCGGCAAAGATGATATAATAAGAAAATACCCATCGATGGAAAAACCAAAGGAGGAGTTTTCGTTGTTCGGCTACTACTACGGCATCGACCTCACCTATATCGTGCTGGTGCTGCCCGCCATCCTGCTGGGCCTCTGGGCCCAGATGCGGGTCAAATCCACCTACGCCCGGTACTCCCAGGTCCGGGCCAGCCGGGGCGTCACCGCCGACCAGGTGGCCCGGCTCATCCTGGACATGAACGGCCTGCGGGACGTCCCCATCCAGCGGATCGCCGGCTCCCTCACCGACCACTACGACCCCCGGGACCGGGTGGTCCGCCTTTCCGATTCGGTCTACGGCAGTCCGTCCATCGCCGCCATCGGGGTGGCCGCCCACGAGGTGGGACACGCGGTACAGCACGCCACCGGCTACGCCCCCATGAAGCTGCGCAGCGCCATCGTCTCGGTGACCAACATCGGGTCCACCCTCTCTATGCCCCTTATCCTCATCGGGCTGGTGCTGAATTCCTCCGGCCTGGCCATGGCCGGGGTGGCGCTGTTCGGGCTGGTGGCGGTGTTCCAGCTGGTGACCCTGCCCGTGGAGTTCAACGCCAGCCACCGGGCGCTGGTGACCCTGGAGAGCCGGGACATCCTCAGCCAGCAGGAGATGCAGGGGGCCCGGAGCGTTCTCACCGCCGCCGCCCTCACCTACGTCGCCGCCCTGGTGCAATCCCTGGCGCAGCTGCTGCGGCTGTTGATCCTGGTGGGGGGGAACCGGCGGCGGGATTGAGGGGCTCGTTTCTTTCTATCCTTTTTCTGCGCTCGGTCCTTTCCTTAGATTCTCCTAATTATAAGATTATCACTTCGAGCGCCTGGCCGGCGGGGCCCTTCTTTCTGTGTCGACAGAAAGAAGGCAAAGAGCGACCAAGGGGGTTCCCCCCTTGGCACCCCCCTGCGGTGTGTAATGCAGCGGGCCCGCCGTCAAGCGGCGGATCGCTAACGAGTGCTAGGCGGTAGATTTTGGTTGCGGTAGCGGGTGCCTCATGCTTGGATAGGACAACTTAGATTGTCATTCTATCTTTCGTGGGTGCGGGGTGCCCTTCCTTTCTGTCTTGCCAGAAAGGAAGCGAAAGAACGCTTGAAAAAGGCCGGGGCAAACGCCCCGGACCCTCTTATTCCTGCGGAGCTATTGGAAGTTCCC
>CAJUFR010000068.1 GCA_910585525.1 uncultured Angelakisella sp. | reverse complement strand
TTTTCGGGGTCCGGGTTCTCAGGGTCTGGATTTTCGGGCGGGTCGATCTTTTCCTGTTCTGCCTTTATTATGGTAAAGACAACATCATTCTTGGTGATGCTGGTTTTGAAACCTTCACTGTCCACTTTCCCCACGGAAACAGTAAGTTTCACCTGCTGTTCGCCGGTCACAACCTCGCCAGCTTTTACAGTCAACTGGTTGTTTTCCAGGGAAACGCCAATCGGAAGGTCCCCATTTTTAGCCCACACGGTTGTATAGCCGTGATAGACCCCGTCTGTTGTGTCGCAGTACTCGCCCGCATAGGTTGCTGCGTCGCTAAATGTAAATACATAGGTTGCTGTGTCATCGGCAGCCAATTCAAAGGGCACGCTGGTGGTCCAGTCAATGTTTGTATTGTCTGCTTTGGAAACGGTTGCTTTTATGTTATCAGCGAATGTGGGTTTATATGCACAGCCGATTTCTTTGACAAATGGCTTTGCCGCAGCGGCTTTTCTGCCTGCTCCGTCTATAACGGTGCAATTATATTCGTATTTACCTTCTTCAATAAAAAGTTCTATCGTGTCTGTCTTTTCGGTAACAGGTACAATTTCACCATTTTTCTTTACTTCCCAGTTGTAGACATAGCTGTCCTGTGCTCCGGCGGCGTTTTGTAAGCTGACCTTAACTTTTCCGTTTTCCTCTTTTGGAGTAGATACCGCCAAATTTCCCGGCAAATTCTTAGGCTCGATTTTTTCGCCCAAATAAGCACCGCTGTTATTATCTTTTACAATTACTTCGCATTTTCCGCCAATAGACAGTTTACGGGCATCTTCATCAACAGGCTCTAATTGTGCAATATCTTCTATTTCATCTATATTTGTACCATCGATCAAATCTGTGGAAGTGACCCCTTTGGGAATATAGATCGTGCAGTTTTCATTAAAGTCGATTATTGTTATCGCTTTATCATCTTTTGCATCTGGAAGCGTTTCAAAAATAATAATGTTGCTTGCACTTCCAGCACAGTTGACAATATTTCCTGCCTTGGGATAATAGTAATTTGTTCCTACTGCACCTTGAAGCAAGCCGCCCTCTCCAGCAGCTATAAAGTGTACCCCATCCTGGCATACCTTGTTCGCAGGTCTTTCATGACTACACGATGGGGCAGTTTCCTCCCCCATCCCCACCACGACCCCCATCTGCCCGACCAGCGCGGCGGCCAGCAGGACGGAGAGCAGCTTTTTCTTCCCTTTCATCGCGATACCTCCTTTGTACACCTTTCCCAAAAACCCCGGAGGGTGGACCTTCTGCCTGTCTATTATACCAAATCTTTTCCCTCTTGACCAGCCCCCGCATATGCTGTCCCGGCGGGGGGCCTCTACCATATAGTGCGGTTTTTCCCCGTTTTTCCTGCGCGGTCCAGAAATTTCCTGGAATTTTTTCGGGGGAAAAGCAATAGAGGAAGGGCTTTTTCTTCACAGCCTCTTCCTCTATATAAACGACAGAAACGTTCCAATTATTTCAGCCGGACGGGAATTTCTTTCGCCAATTCGATCTTCAGCGGGGTGACGTCGCAGCAGCGGGCGATGAGCCGCACCCCGGCGGCCTGGGCCTCCCGCAGGGCCTGGCCGAACTCCGGCTGGGTGGCGTCGTTGGGGGCGAACCAGTCCGCCCGGTCCATCTGCACCACGAACACCACCGCCGCCCCGTGGCCCTCCCGGGCCGCCCGCTCCAGTTCCCGGATGTGCCGCAGGCCCCGGGCGGTGGGGGCGTCGGGGAAGCGGACCACGCCGTTTTCCTCCAGGGTCACCCCCTTCACCTCCACGTAGACCCGCTCCCCCGGGGCCTCCAGGTAGAAGTCCAGGCGGCTGTCGTGGTAGGCGGCCTCCCGGCGGATCAGGGTGGGGGGCTGGCGGGTGAGGGAGAGGGCGCCGCTTGCCAGCGCCTCCTCCACCACCCGGTTGGGGGCCTGGCTGTCCATGTTGATGAGCAGGCCGTTTTTATCCACGGCGATGAGGGTGTGGCGGGTCTTGCGCCGGGGGTCGTCGTGGAACCGGAGGAACACCCGGCAGCCGGGGACCAGCAGTTCCCTGCACCGGCCGGTGTTGGGGACGTGGCTCTCCTGGATGCTGCCGTCAAACATCCGGCACCGGGCGATGAACCGGTTGGGCCGCTCCAGGAAGGTGGCCATCTGGACTTTTTCGTATCGCATGGGCACTCCTTACTTGTTCGGATCAAAGGCATTCAGTCTAAGGGCGTTTGTGACCACCGAGACACTGGAAAGGCTCATGGCGGCGGCCCCCAGCATGGGGTCCAGCAGCGGCCCGCCAAAGAGGTACAGCAGCCCCGCCGCCACCGGGATGCCCAGGGTGTTGTAGCAGAAGGCCCAAAAGAGGTTCTGCTTGACGTTGCGGATGGTGGCCCGGCCCAGCTTCAGGGCGGTGACCACGTCCTGGATGGAACTCTTTACCAGCACCACGTCGGCGGCCTCGATGGCGACGTCGGTGCCGCTGCCGATGGCGATGCCCACATCCGCCTGGGTCAGGGCGGGGGCGTCGTTGATGCCGTCCCCTACCATGGCCACCTTCTCCCCCTTGTCCATCAACTCCTTGACGTACCGGGCCTTGTCCTGGGGCAGCACCTCGGCAAAGACGGTGGAAAGGCCCACCTCCCGGGCGATGGCCCCGGCGGTCTTTTGGTTGTCCCCGGTGATCATGGCGGTGCGGACCCCCATCTCCTCCAGGGCCCGGATGGCGGCCTTGCTGTCCTCCTTCACCACGTCCGCCACGGCGATGACCCCGGCGTAGGCCCCGTCCACCGTCACCAGCATGGGGGTCTTTCCGGCGGCGGCCAGGCGGTCGGCCTCCTGGGTCTTGGACAGGCCCAGGTAGGCGGCGCTGCCCACCTTGACCTCCTTGCCCTCCACCCGGCCCATCACCCCCTTGCCGGTGACCGAGGCGAAGCCCTCCACCTCCGCCAGGGGCAGTTCCCCTTCCACGGCGGCGGTGACGATGGCCTGGCCCAGGGGGTGCTCGCTGGCCCGCTCGCAGGAGGCGGCCAGCCGCAGCAGCTGGCTCTGCTCCACCCCCTCGGTAGGGAGCAGGTCGGTGACCCGGGGCTTGCCCTGGGTGATGGTGCCGGTCTTGTCAAAGATGACGGTGGTGACGTGGCTAGCGGTCTCCAGCGCCTGGGCGTCCTTAAAGAGGACGCCGTTCTGGGCCCCCTTGCCGGTGCCCACCATGATGGCGGTGGGGGTGGCCAGCCCCAGGGCGCAGGGGCAGGCGATGACCAGCACCGAGATGAACACCTGGAGGGCGAAGCCCGCCTCCTTCCCCGCCAGCAGCCAGAGGAGGGCGGCGACGGCGGCGATGGCCATCACCACCGGGACGAACACCCCCGCCACCTTGTCCGCCAGCCGGGCGATGGGGGCCTTGGAGCCCTGGGCGTCCTCCACTAGCTTGATGATCTGGGCCAGGGCGGTGTCCCGGCCGATCCGGTCGGCCCGGACCCGCAGGAAGCCCCCCTGGTTGATGGTGGCCCCGGTGACCTTGTCCCCGGGGGCCTTATCCACCGGCATGCTCTCCCCGGTGAGCATGCTCTCGTCCACCGAGGATCCCCCGGAGAGGACCACCCCGTCGGTGGGGACCTTGGCCCCGGGCTTCACCAGCAGGATGTCCCCCACCTTCACCTGCTCCAGGGGGATCTCCCGCTCCGCCCCGTCCCGCTCCACCAGGGCGGTCTTGGGGGAGAGGGCCATCAGACGCTTGATGGATTCGCCGGTGCGGCCCTTGGAGCGGTCCTCCATCGTCTTGCCCAGCAGCACCAGGGCGATGATCATAGAGGCGCTCTCAAAGTAGAGGCTGTGGACAGCGTGGGCGTCCCCCCCCAGCACCCGGACCATGCCGTAGACGCTGGAGACGAAGGCGGCGGTGGTGCCGATGGCCACCAGGCTATCCATGTTGGGGGTGCGGCGCAGCAGCTGGGAGTAGCCCACGGTGTAGAACTGGTACCCCGCCCCCAGCACCGGCAGGCAGAGGAAGAATTGCAGCAGGGCGTACCCCTTGCTGTGGGCCATGAGGTCGATGGGGACAGGGAAGATCATGGGACCCATGGCGATGATAAACAGCGGCACCGCAAAGGCCATCGCCACCACGAGCCTGACCCGCAGGCTGTGGGAGTGGCCGCTTTTGCGCTTCTCGGTCTCCTCGGGGGTCTCGTCGGCCACCACCTCAAAGCCGGCGTTCTCCACCGCCTGGGTGATGCCCTCCATGCCGATGACCGCCTCGTCGTACTGGACGCTGGCCATCTCGGTGGCGATGTTCACCGTGGCGGAAAGGATGCCTTCCCGGCGGTTCAGCACCCGCTCCAGGTTGGCGGAGCAGGCGGCGCAGTACATGCCGCCGATGCGGAGTTGTTTTGTGGTCATAGGGCGTTGGTCCTTTCTATCTTGATGGCGGCTACTGCCAGGATGTCAGTCTGCCACGTCGAACCCGCAGTTCTCCACGACCTCCCGCAGCCCGGCCAGGTCCACCTTGCTCTCGTCGTACTCCACCACGGCGGCGGCGTCCTCCAGGCTCACCTTGGCGGAGAGCACCCCTTCCCGCTTGTTCAGCATCTTCTCCAGGTTGGTGGAGCATCCGTTGCAGTGCATCCCGGCTACCTTCAGTGTCACATTCATCTTAAAAAACCTTCTTTCTGTAATATTGGCAAAGTCTGGGGATGGTATCCCCGCTTTTGCGGTCATTTCATCAGCTTTTCCAGCACGCCGGCCAGTTCGGCCAGCTTCTCCCGGGCCATTTCCCGGTCGCCGCTCTCCACCGCCTCCAGGACGCAGCGGTCCAGGTGGGCTTGTAGGACCTCCCGGTTCGCCCGGCGGAGGATGGCGTCCGCCGCCATGATCTGCCCCGAGATATCCAGGCAGTAGCGGTCCTCCTCCACCATCTTTAGGATACCCTCCAGCTGCCCCTGGGCGGTGCGCAGCAACCGGGCGATCTTGTTGGGATCAGCCTGCATTGATCTCCCTCCTTTCTCCCGTCGTCCCCGGCGGGGCAGATACCCCACCCCCGGGGGGTGTGTTCTGGGGATAGTATACCATGGAGGTGGAGTTTTGTCAAGGGGCCTCCTTACCTCCGCCCGTAAAACAACCGCCCCACCCCCATCCCTGCCAGCACGAACAGGGCATAGACGACGGCGTAGGGCCAGGCGGTCCAGTTGTAGAAAAGCGGGATGGTGGGCAAAAACAGCAGCAGCGCCGCCACCGGCAGCCAGAGGGAGAACCCGCGGCGCGCCCCGTGAGCCACCCCGGCGAGCAGCGCCGCCAGGGGCATGACGCAGAGCATCAGCAGCATCCCGCTGCCGGTGTCCCGGGCCAGCAGGGGCAGCAGGTAAAAAATGGTGGTCATCATAGCGATGTAGGGCCACAGGGGGCCAAGTTTCCTTTTCATAGCCAGTCCTCCTCCAGTGTGAACAGTTCCTCCACGGTGGTCCCCAGGTGGCGGGCCAGCCGCATGGCCAGGGCCAGGGTGGGGTCGTACTTGTCGTTTTCGATGGCGATGATGGTCTGGCGGGAGACCCCCACCGCCGTGGCCAGGTCCTCCTGGCGGCTGCCCATGGCCTTGCGCAGTTCCCGGATGCGGTTTTTCATCCCGGGACCCCCAGCATCACCAGCGCCGCCACGGCGGTGGCGATAACGGCCGCCACGGCGCAGGCCATCACCACCAGCTTGACCAGGGGGCCGGTCTCGTGGGAATCCGGGTCCCCTGTCACCGCCCGCCGGGCCAGTACCAGCTGGGAGAAGCCCTGGACCAGCACCGCCAGCCCCAGCAGGGCGCAGGGCCGCAGGTCCAGCGGGTCACGGTACCGGTAGACCGCCCAGCTTTCGTACAGGCTCCAGGCCAGCAGAGAAGCCACCAGGAAAAGATACCCGTTCCGCTGGGCCCTGGCGATGATCTGCCGCTCCATCTCATCCGGTTTGCGCATGATGATCCCCTCCTAATGTAAAGATTTCTTGACATTAGGATATCAAAAAAGGACCAAGATGTCAAGAGGTCTTTACATCAGCTGACGACAAGGTCCATCAAAACATCTTTTGCCTGATATCAGATCCATGCAAAAGGCTATCCCGATCAAAGCGAGCGCACCATTTTACATCCTCCCATCTGGGATAAGTCCTCAGATCATACTTTATGGCTGTACCTTCAAAGATCAAATTGTCCGTTTCCCCGCTGTCAGACTCGTCATCGGAATACAGGCTGACCGGCATCCCTTCATAAAACGTGATGCTGTTGCCCATGCTGTCAGCCTTGGTGTCGTCTTTTGATAACAGCACGATATCATCCGTGACCATTTCGTTTAGATCGACATAGACCCGTGGTTTATCCATCTCCCAAAACTCCTTTTAAGCCAAACGAACAGGGTGCCGCAGCACCGTCCTCCACCGCTCCGGGGGGACCTTCCGGGCGTCGGAGAGGTATATCTCGTGGTGGAGTCGCCCGCCGCCCAGGTCGTTTTCGTACCCCTGCTCCTGGATAAATGCGTCCATCCGGGCCAGGGATGCCGCCTCGGTGTCGAAGGGGCCGTGGTGCATCATCTGGACGCAGAGCCCCTCCTCCAGGGTGAGGAACTCCGCCGGGGAAAAGTCCTGCTTCTTCTTCCGGGTGGCGGTCTCCACCGCCCAGGCGAAGTCACTGGGGCCGATGAAATCCGGCAACCGGATGACGGAGATCCACCGGAAGGCGGCCTTGTCCCGGGGGTCGATCCCCTCCCGGCCCTCCTGCCACCAGAAGCCCTCCAAGGGCGGCACCACGTACTGGAAAAAACCGGCGATCTCATGTCCCGCTTTGGGGCTCATCTTGAGGGTGAAGGCCACCCCGTAGAGGATGCCCATGGCCTGCTGGTAGGCCCCGCCGGGCTGGTTGGGGTCCCCCTCCCCCCGGACGGCGACGTAGTTCATCCGGGGGATGGTGACCAGCTCCGGGGCATCCTTTGGCAGATAAAATTCCCGGTATTCCTTCTTAAAATCAAAAGCCATCTTTGTTCCCTCCCTGGTGTTTTCCCATAGGATACACCCTGCCACCGTGTCAGAGTCAAGGGGCTTTCAGCCACATTGTAAGATCAGCCAGACCCTGTCAAAATTCCCCGCCGCCAGGTCCTGCTTTTTGATCCAGAAGTAGATGCAGCCGCAGTCCCCCCACATCAGTTCAAAATCCTCATCCTCCACCGTCCCCATCTGGAACAGCAGCACCCAGTCGCCGGCGGCGGCTTCGATCTCCTCCTTCTCCTCCGGGGGGATGGGGGGCAGCCCGTGGCCGAGGGAGTACCCCCGGGCCACCTGCTCGCACTCCGGTCCCATGGGGTTTTGGATCAGGTCGGGCCAGCCCAGCAGATGGCTGTCGTACTCCCAGCAGCAGCCCCGTTCCTCGGCCAGCGCCTGGTAGCGGTGGTAACTGTCATCGTCCTTCCCCAGCAGTTCCGCCAGGGCCGGGGCCTGGCCGTCCAGGTCGTCCCAGGAGGGCAGGCTGGCAGCCGCCGTCAGGGTGATGGTCTGCTCCGGCAGGTGGAGATCCTCCTCCATCTCCGGGGGGAAGTCTGTCTCCACCAGCGTCTCCTCCGCCGGGGTCCAGCAGACCTTAGCGGCACCCTTGTGGCCAGGGTCGTATCCCCAGGGCTGGCTGTCCAACTCATAGAAGAAGCTGAGCAGCCCGCTTTTGGGCAGCAGTCCCGTCTTGTCCAGGGGCGCCGCCTCCGCCAGGTCGATCTGGCAGAGGAAGGACAAGGGGCGGTGGACGGGGACCTTGGTGAAGTTCTTCCCGTCATAATACAGCGTCTCCCCATGGTACCAGGGCCAGGCGAACCCCGCCGGAAGGTGGGGCCTGCCGCCGAACTTGCTGGCCCCTATCCGGGAGGGCTTCTCCCCCGGGTGGTACTGGATGCGGAGACAGCCTTTCATCGCCTCCGCCAGGGCCCGTTCCAGGGCTTGCTGGTGGTCCATATTTACTCCTCCTTAATTAGAACTTACTGTCGATCTCCATATAAGGCCGGCCGTTCAGGTCCATGCCGGCGGTGTTCCCCGCCAACAACTCGTAGTACCCCTGGGCCCCGATCATGGCGGCGTTGTCACCGCAGAGGGGCAGTTCCGGCATGTACAGCTGCCAGCCGTTCTGCCGGCAGCCCTGTTCCGCCCGTTCCCGCAGCCAGCTGTTGGCGCTGACCCCCCCGGCGATGGCGACACGGCTCTCCCCGGTGTCCCGGGCGGCGGCCTCCAGCTTGTCCCACAGGATGCCGCTGACCTTGTGGCAGAAGCTGGCGGCCAGGTCCTCCGTGGAGAGGGTCTCCCCCTTCTGGGCGGCGTTGTGGCTGAGGTTGATGACGGCGGTCTTGAGCCCGGAGAAGCTGAAGTCATACTTCCCCGCCGTGTGGGGGGTGGGCAGGGGATATCGCTCCGGGTCGCCGCCCCGGCTGACACGGTCCAGGGCCACCCCGCCGGGGTAGGGCAGGCCCACGCTCCGGGCGGCCTTGTCAAAGGCTTCCCCGGCGGCGTCGTCCTGGGTGCGGCCCAGGATGCGGTAGGTGGTGTAGTCCTCCACCCGGACGATGTGGCTGTGCCCCCCGGAGACGATAAGGCAGAGGAAGGGGGGCTCCAGGCCGGGCCAGGTGATGTAGTTGGCCGCCACGTGCCCCCGGATGTGGTGCACCGGCACCAGGGGCTTCCCCGCCGCCAGGGCCAGCCCCTTGGCGAAGTTCACCCCCACCAGCACCGCCCCGATAAGCCCCGGGGCGGCGGTGACGGCGATGGCGTCCACCTCCGGCAGGGCCAGTCCCGCCTGCTCCAGGGCCAGGCGGGTGGTCCCCACGATGTTTTCGGTGTGGCGTCGGCTGGCGATCTCCGGCACCACGCCGCCGTAGACCTGGTGCTCCCGCACCTGGGAATCGATGACCGAGGACAGCACCCGCCGCCCGTCCTCCACCACGGCGGCGGCGGTCTCGTCGCAGGAGGATTCGATGGAAAGCAGTTTCATAAACTTTGGGCTCCTTCCCTCCGGCGGGGCTGCCGCCGTGATATACCTCAATCATAGTACAAAACGCCACCGGTGGCAACTGTTTTTGCCGTCCCGGAAAAAAGTCTGAATTTCTTCGGGGGTGTCGCCTATTTTTTAACAAATCGTCTATAGAAATCCCAAGGGAAATGGTTTATAATGGGTAACGGTAAAAAACTGGGGTAATTTGGTTCTTTTCCCCAGAAAAATCCCCTTGCAGTCCCCAAAATTGGTAAGAAAGAGGTTGATCGAACATGGCAAAACTGGACCTGACCAAGTACGGCATCACCGGCACCACCGAGATCGTCTACAACCCCTCCTTTGAGCAGCTGTTTGAAGAGGAGTTGAAGCCCGAGCTGGAAGGCTTTGAGCGCGGCCAGCTCAGCGAACTGGGCGCTGTCAACGTCATGACCGGCATCTACACCGGCCGTTCCCCCAAGGACAAGTTCATCGTCATGGACGAAAACTCCAAGGACACCGTCTGGTGGACCAGCGACGAGTACAAGAACGACAACCACCCCGCCAGCGAGGAAGCCTGGAGAGTGGTCAAGGACATCGCCATCAAGGAACTTTCCGGCAAGCGTCTCTTTGTCGTTGACGCCTTCTGCGGCACCAACGCCGACACCCGCATGGCCATCCGCTTCATCATGGAGGTGGCCTGGCAGGCTCACTTTGTCAAGAACATGTTCATCCGTCCCACCGCCGAGGAACTGGAGAACTTTGAGCCCGACTTCGTGGTCTACAACGCCTCCAAGGCCAAGGTGGAGAACTACCAGGAACTGGGCCTCCACTCCGAGACCGCCGCTATGTTCAACATCACCAGCCGGGAGCAGGTCATCGTCAACACCTGGTACGGCGGCGAGATGAAAAAGGGAATGTTCTCCATGATGAACTACTACCTCCCCCTCCGGGGCATCGCCTCCATGCACTGCTCCGCCAACACCGATATGAACGGGGAGAACACCGCCATCTTCTTCGGCCTTTCCGGCACCGGCAAGACCACCCTTTCCACCGATCCCAAGCGTCTCCTCATCGGCGACGACGAGCACGGCTGGGACGACAACGGCGTCTTTAACTTTGAGGGCGGCTGCTACGCCAAGGTCATCAACCTGGACAAGGAATCCGAGCCCGACATCTACGGCGCCATCAAGCGCAACGCCCTGCTGGAGAACGTCACCCTGGACGCCGAGGGCCACATCGACTTCACCGACAAGAGCGTCACCGA
>CAJUFR010000067.1 GCA_910585525.1 uncultured Angelakisella sp. | reverse complement strand
CTTGCAGCCGCCCAACCAAGCATTGAGTGGCTGGGTTGACATCTATCATGGCGCCACGTAGCACTCTGGTCCAAGCGGACTGGGCGGCGTCAAAGGGTCCGAAACACAGCGACCGACGCCTTTGGCCGTCCGGGTCCAGGGCGCAGCCCTGGTCGCTCTTTGCCTTCTTTCTGTCGATACAGAAAGAAGGGCCCCGCCGGCGAGGCGCTCGAAGAGATGCCTCATAAAATAACAGAAAAAGGCAGGAAAGGAACGAGCCCCAAAAAGGGAACAGAAAGGAACGTGCCCAGAAAGAAACGAGACAAAAAAAGGAAAACCTGACGCCCCACCCCCTCCCCCCTCGTTTTATCTGTTAACAAACGGGCCCCCCGCCCGTCCTAATACACCGCCCTCCCGGGGAAACGGGAGCGCAGCAAGGAGGATACATACTATGTCCTATCTCAGCGCCGTCATCCAGGGCCTCATCCAGGGGTTCACCGAGTTCCTGCCGGTCTCCAGTTCCGGCCACCTCTCCCTCTACCAGTACTTCACCGGCACCAGTTCCGAGGGCTCGCTGCTCTTTTCTGTCATGCTCCACTTCGGCACCCTGCTGGCGGTGCTCATCGCCTTCTGGCCCACCGTCTGGCAGCTGCTTATCGAGTTCCTTTCCATCTTCACCGACCTCTTCACCGGCAAGCTGTTCCGGGGGTACCCCCGGCCCTACCGGCGGATGCTCTATTTCCTGGTCCTCTCCTGCCTGCCGCTGCTGGTGGTGCCCTTTGTCCAGGACCTCATCAAGGGCTTTTCCACCGACAACAGCATCATCGCCGAGGGCTGCTTCTTCCTGATCACCGCCCTGCTCCTCACCCTGGCCGACAAGGCAGTGAAGGGGATCAAGACCGCCCGCAGCATGACCGCCGGGGACGCGGCGGCCATCGGGACAGCCCAGCTTTTTGCCACCCTGCCGGGGATCTCCCGGTCCGGTTCCACCGTCTCCGCCGGGCTGCTGATGGGGCTGGACCGGAGTTTTGCCGTCACCTACTCCTTCATCCTGGGGCTGCCCGCCATCCTGGCGGCGGGGCTGCTGGACCTGAAGGACGTCATCCAGGCGGGGGAGTTGGGCATCCCCATCGGTCCCGCTTTGGTGGGGATGGCGGTGGCGGCGGTGTCCGGCCTCCTCTCCATCAAGCTGGTGAAATATATCGTCAGTTCCGATAAGTTCGGCATCTTCGCCTGGTACACCCTCATCCTGGGGGTGCTGGTGCTGGGCACCGGCATCGCCGAGCACTTCACCGGCCACGCCATCCAGAACTACCTGGCAAACACCCTCTTTTCCGTCATCGTGACAGTGGGGTAACAAAGATGCGAACGGGATGGACAATCGCTGCTCTCCTTTTGGCCCTGGCCCTCTGCCTGGCGGGGTGCGCCCCCGGGGGCGGGCGGGTGCTGGATGTCTCCGGGGAGCGGAAAGCCCTGGGGGAGGCGGTGGACGGCCTCTTTGCCGCCCTGGACGCCCGGGACGGGGAGGGGGTAAGGGCCCTCTTTTCCCCCGATATCCTGGAGCGGGACCCCGACCTGCCGGAGCAGATCGAAAAACTGATGGCGGTCTACCCCGGCCCCACCACCTGGTATGACTGGGAGGACGACGGCGGGTACAAGGAACGTGTCGGCGGCAGCTATACCAACACCGCCAACTGCACCATCCACGCTTTTTCCGGCGGGGAGGACTACTGGTGCTGGCTGGGCCTGATGTACCAGAACAGCGACCCGGAAAAGGTGGGGGTCACCCGTATCCGGTTCTTTACCGCCCAGGAGTTCTGCGGCGTCCACTACGACGACTGGGATATCCCCCCTACCGACGGGCTGGATGTCTATGCGGAGCGGACCCTGGACTGCCAGGTCCGGGCCATCGAGGGGAGAGCCTATAAGTACACCCCGCCACAGGCCCCTTTGGACCTGGACGAGGTGGAGGCCTTCCTTGCCGGCGGGGAAAAGACCTACGATGACTTTGTGGAGCGGTTCGGGGAACCCTGCGCCGTGAACATCTGGTACTTTTACGAACTGCCCCCAGAGGACGGCGCCCCCCGGTACCTGCGGATGAACGTGGACTACAACGACCAGACGGTGTTCGGCTTCTCCATGGTGGACGACCGCCAGTGGCTCTGCCGCTTGTTCCAACCGCAAGAAGAAAAACAAGAGTAAAGGAAGTACATATGGCGACGAAAAAAACCTCCTCCACCAGAAAGACCTCCTCCTCCGGCCGGGGGGGGAGCCGCAAAAAGAAGCCCACCAAAAAGGAGCAGCAGGCGAAGGCCCAGCTTTACGCCATCGTCCTCTTTGCCCTGGGCATCCTGCTGTTCTGCTTTGCCATCATCCCCGGGGAGAGCGCCTGGCGGGCGGTGCACGACTTCCTGCTGGGCTGCCTCAGCTGGTGCGCCTACCTCATCGGGCCGCTGGTGGTCTGCACGGCGGTGATGATCGCCACCGACCAAAGCGGCTACCCCCTGGCGGCCAAACTCACCTCCGCCGGGGTGCTGGTGCTGCTCTTTTGCGGCGCCCTCCAGATCTTTCAAAAGGACTACCCGGAAGGGGACCTGCTGGAACTCATCGGGGGGCTGTACAAGGAGGGCCAGGCCCTTAACGGCGGCGGGGTCTTTGGCATCTTCTTCGGGGTGCCGCTGCTGGAGTTCGCCAGCTTCCTGGGCGCCGCCATCATCATCCTGCTGCTGATCTTCGTCTTTTTGATGGTCCTTTCCGGCGGGACGCTGATGGGGCTGGTCCGGGGCGCCTCCGCCCCGGTGAAGAGGCTGGAGGAAGCCTATTCCTCCGCCGTGGAGACCCGCGCCGCCCGGGAGGAGGAGCGGCCCAGAGCCCCCGCCCGGACACCCAAGCCCCCCCGGGAGCCAAAGGCCCCCAAGGAGCCCCCTCGGGAGACGGAGCCGGTCTACCCTGACCTGCCGCCACCCCTCACCTTCCCCCCCGCCGTGCTTCGCAAGCACACCGATATCAACGTCCCCATCGACCAGGAGCCGCTGCCCCAGCACGGCAGCCGCGCCCCCAAGACCGCCATCCGCCCCGATCCCCTCCCCCCGGAGGAGCGGGGAAGGCTGGCCGAAGCGGCGGCGGAGCTGCCCCGGAAGGACGCCTACGACTTCGACCGCCAGGACCCGGCGGCCCAGGCGGCCCAGACGCCGCCCCCCGGCGACCCGGCCCGGGAGTTGGACCAGCTGATCGCCAGCGCCGTCACCGGAGATACCCAGCTGGCCTATGTCCCGGAGGCCCCGAAGGTCGAGCCGGACCCCGCCCCGGAGGCCGTTGTCCGTCTGCCCAAGCCGCCAAAGCCCGCCCCGGAAAAACAGCCGGAGCCTGCCCCCCTGCCCACCGGCCACCACGGCGAAGGCCCCCACCCGGACAACACGGTGGCCCCCTCCATGGAGGACCAGCCCGCCCCGGAGCCGGTGGAGTACACCTTCCCGCCCCTGGACCTGCTGGAGGAGCCGCCGGAGGTCTCCCAGACCGACGCCACCCGGGAACTGCGCTCCAATGCCGAACTGCTGGAGAACACCCTCAAAAGTTTCGGGGTCCAGGCCCGGATCATCGACGTCTCCAGGGGACCGGCGGTGACCCGGTATGAACTCCAGCCCGCCGCCGGGGTGAAGATCAGCAAGGTGACCAACCTGGCGGATGATATCGCCCTGAACCTCTCCGCCGCCGGGGTCCGCATCGAGGCCCCCATCCCCGGCAAGCCAGCCATCGGCATCGAGGTGCCCAATAAGGTGGTCTCCACCGTCAGCATCCGGGAGATGCTGGACTCCCCGGTATTCCAGAACGCCGCCAGCCCTCTGACCATCGCCCTGGGCAAGGATATCACTGGCGGGGTGGCGGTGGGGGATATCGCCAAAATGCCCCATGTCCTCATCGCCGGCGCCACCGGCAGCGGCAAATCGGTCTGTATCAATTCCATCATCATCAGCCTGCTGTATAAGTCCTCCCCGGACCAGGTGAAGTTCCTGATGATCGACCCCAAGGTGGTGGAGCTGGGTGTCTATAACGGCATCCCCCACCTGCTGGTGCCGGTGGTCACCGACCCCAAGAAGGCCGCCGGCGCCCTGGCCTGGGCGGTGGGGGAGATGCTGAAGCGGTATAAGTCCTTCGCCGAGACCGGCGCCCGAGATATCAAGGGCTACAACCGCCTGGCGGAGGAAAACGGCGACCTCCGCCCCATGCCCCAGATCGTCATCATCATCGACGAGTTGGCCGACCTGATGATGGCCGCCCCCAAGGACGTGGAGGACTCGGTCTGCCGCCTGGCCCAGATGGCCCGGGCCGCCGGGATGCACCTGGTCATCGCCACCCAGCGCCCCAGCGTGGACGTCATCACCGGCCTCATCAAGGCCAACGTCCCCAGCCGCATCTCCTTCGCCGTCTCGTCGGCGGTGGACAGCCGCACCATCCTGGACGGCGGCGGGGCGGAAAAGCTGCTGGGCCGCGGCGATATGCTGTTTGCCCCGGTGGGCGCGCCCAAGCCCATGCGGGTCCAGGGGTGCTTCGTCACCGACCAGGAGGTAGAGCGGGTGGTGACCTTTGTCAAGGAAGGGGAGAAGCCCTCCTACGACGAGGACGTCATCCAGGAGATCGACCGCCAGGCCGCCGCCGGAGGGAAGGGCGGGGACAAGTCCGGTCCCGCCGACGACGGCGGGGAAGGGGAGGACGAACTGCTGTCCGATGCCATCGAGGTGGTCGTCGAAGCAGGGCTGGCCTCCACCTCCCTGCTCCAGCGCCGCCTGAAGGTAGGGTACGCCCGGGCGGCCCGCTTGGTGGACGAGATGGAGCAGCGGGGGATCGTGGGCCCCTTTGAGGGGAGCAAGCCACGACAGGTACTGCTGACAAAGGACCGCTATTATGAGATGAAGCTGAACCAGGGGGAGTGAGGCGGGGCGCTCGAAGAGATGTCTCATCAAATGACAATAAAAGGTATGGAAAGGACCAAGCCCCACCCCCCAGTTGACAACCCCCCGCCCAAATAGTATAATATCACCGACAAACCAGATACACGCACAAGCGATGAAGGGAACAACCCCCGCGCCCCGCCACAGAGAGGGAGACCAAGGCTGTAAGTCTCCTGCTTCCGGCACAGGGGGAGCCGCCCCGGAGCTCCGGGCCGATGCAAGGCCCGGCGGTTCAGGTCCGTTACCGCCTCTCTAAGCGGCGCCGGGGGAGCCCCTGGCGCAAGTTGGGTGGTACCGCGGGTGTCTTTTGGTAAACAAAAAGACCTTCGTCCCTGGATCGCAGGGGCGGAGGTCTTTCCTTTTTTGCCTTTGCCGGGGACCGGCTCAACCGGCTCGACGCCTACCCGGGCCGCCCGGCTTCACCTGTCAAAGGAGGGGTTCACCGCGTAGAAGTTCTTGCTGTCCAGACAGTCTGTCACCCTGCGCAGGCACTCCCCGAACCGCTGGAAGTGGACGATCTCCCGCTCCCGCAGGAACTTGATGGGGTCCCGGACCTCCGGGTCGTCCACCAGACGGAGGATGTTGTCGTAGGTCACCCGGGCCTTCTGCTCCGCCGCCATGTCCTCGGTGAGGTCGGCGATGGGGTCCCCCAGGCACTGGAAGGTGGCGGAGGAAAACGGCATCCCGCTGGCCGCCGACGGCCACACCCCGGCGGTGTGGTCCACAAAGTAGGAGGCGAAAGGGGACTTCTCGATCTGGTCGATGGTCAGGTTCCGGGTCAGCTGGTGGAGGATGGCCCCGATGATCTCCATGTGGGCCAACTCCTCGGTGCCGATGTCGGTGAGGCAGCCCGCCACGTTGCGGTCGGTCATGGTGTACCGCTGGTTCAGGTACCGCATCGACGCCCCCAACTCCCCGTTGGGCCCCCCCAGCTGGCTGATGATCAGCTGGGCGGCATTAGGGTCCGGCTTGCAGATCTTCACCGGGTACTCCAGCCTTCTCTCATAGGTCCACATAGGTCACACCTCCCCTTCCCAGGGCCAGGGCCCGCAGGTCCAGGTCCACTTCACCGGATTGGTGACGTCATAGGGGGTCACCGGCCCGTACTGGAGGTTCAGCGCCTCCATGGCGTTTTGGCGCCGGGCCCGGTACTGCTGGTACAGGGCCATGGCGGCCGGCTCCTCACAATGGGTGTCCAGGTAAAGCTGCAGTTCGGTCATGGCGAAGCTGACGTTCTGCAGTTCCTTCCACAGCTTCATTTCCTCGTTACACATGGGTCAGCACCTTCTTCCTGCAAAGGGCAGGTCCAGCACAGGGAAGATGGTCCCCCGCTCCAGCCCCTTTTCCGCGTTGTAGACCTCGCCCCAACGCTGCCAGGGGGTGTAGGTCATGGCCACCTGGAACTGGTGGAAGGCCCCCTCTTTGTCCAGCACCGCCTTGGCAAGTTCCACGGTGGCGGAACGCGCCGGGGGCTTGGGCTGGGGAGCGGGAGCGGGCCGGCGGCCAGGCTGCTGCCGGTAGTTCATTCTCTCCATAGGATGGGTTCTCCTTTCCGTTCGCCGCTGGCGTCAAGGCAGCGGCGGGGCTGTTTCCGGGGGGCGGTCAGACCTCCCCGTGGCCCTGCACCATCCTATGACCGCCCCCGGCGGGGCGTCACACCCCCCGGGCGGGGCAGCGCAGACCGGTCATCCCCAACAGATCATCTTTTCTAATATGAAAGGAGCAGCAGCGATGGAAAAATGGCTCTACGTGATGTTTATCGAAAAGACCAAAAGCTACAACCGCCTCACCAAGGCCGCCGTGGAGCGGCATGTGGCCAACCTGAAAAGCCTGGACGACAGGGGCTGCCTGGAACTGGCCGGTGTTTTTAAGGGCTACCCCGGGGTGGCGGGGATGTACATCCTCCGGGCCGGAAGCTACGAGGAGGCCGAGGAACTGTGCAAGGCCGAGCCCCTGGTCACCGAGGGCTTCGCCACCTACAAGCTGAAGGCGCTGCAACCGGCAAACAGGGAGAACAACTATCTACTTTTATAAGGAGGAGCACCTATGAAGCTAGCAGAAGGAAGCGTGTTATTTGCCAGGATCGACTACAAGACCGGCAGCCAGCAGGAGACGGAGCAGGACGCCATGGACTCGATGGGATACCTCCAGGGGGTCGCCCGGGAGCGTTACCTGGCGGCAGGGATATTTGGCGACCCGGCCACAGAGACCATCGACGGGGCGATGATCCTTTTTGAAGCCAAGGATATGGAGGAGGCCCGGCGGATCGCCGATGGCGACCCCATCATACAGCGGGGCTTTTACCAGTACCATCTGCATCAGTGGAACCTGATGCTGACCACACCGGAAGCAGATCATCAATAAGCAAAACGAAAGCGAGTGTAAAAACAATGGAATGGACAGGACTCAACGACCTACGGGAACAGTTCCTCAGCTTTTTTGAGGGCAAGGCCCACACCCGGCTGGCCTCCTACCCCCTGGTGCCCCAGGACGACGCCAGCCTGCTGCTCATCAACTCCGGCATGGCCCCTATGAAGAAATTCTTCCTGGGGCTGGCCACCCCCCCCAACCAGCGGGTCACCACCTGCCAGAAGTGCATCCGCACCCCGGATATCGAAAACGTGGGCAAGACCGCCCGCCACGGCACCTACTTCGAGATGCTGGGCAACTTCTCCTTCGGCAACTACTTTAAGCACGAGGCCACCGCCTGGGCCTGGGAGTTTTTGACCGGCGTCCTCCAGATACCCAAGGAAAAGCTCTATATCTCGGTCTTTGAAAGCGACGACGAGGCCTGGGATATCTGGGTGAAGGAGGTGGGCATCGACCCTGGCCACATGGTCCGCTTCGGCCGGGAGGACAACTTCTGGGAGATCGGCTCCGGCCCCTGCGGCCCCTGCTCCGAGATCTACTTTGACCGGGGCCCCGACAAGGGCTGCGGCAACCCCGATTGCCATGTGGGCTGCGACTGCGACCGGTTCATGGAGGTCTGGAACCTGGTGTTCAGCCAGTTCGATTCCGACGGGGCGGGGAACTACACCCCCATGGCCCACCCTAACATCGACACCGGCATGGGGCTGGAGCGGCTGGCCTGCGTCATGCAGGGGGTGGACAACCTCTTTGAGGTGGACACCGTCCAGAACATCATGAAGCACATCAGCCGGGTGGCCGGGGTGGAGTACCACCAGGACCACCAGAAGGATATCTCCCTCCGGGTCATCACCGACCACGTCCGCAGCACCGTCATGATGATCGGGGACGGCGTGGTGCCCCAGAACGAGGGCCGGGGCTACGTCCTCCGCCGCCTCCTCCGCCGGGCCGCCCGCCACGGCCGCCTGCTGGGCATCGAAAAGCCCTTCCTCTACCAGGTGGCGGACACCGTCATCGGTGAGAACAAGACCGCCTACCCCGAACTGGTCCAGAACCGGGATTACATCGTCAAGGTGATCCGAATGGAGGAGGACCGGTTCGCCAAGACCATCGACGCCGGCCTGGAGCAGGTGAACGACATCATCAGCGCCCTTGTGGAGAAGGGGGAGAAGGTGTTCCCCGGCGCCGACGCCTTCCGCCTGTACGACACCTGCGGCTTCCCCATCGACCTCACCAAGGAGATCTGCGCCGAAAAGGGCCTGATGGTGGACGAGGAGGGCTACAAGGCCAACATGGAGGAGCAGCGCACCCGGGCCCGGGAGGCCCGGAAGGCCCTGGGGGACCTGGGCTGGGCCGAGGACGCCTTGAAGGAACTGGATATCACCACCCGGTTCGTGGGCTATGATAAGATGGAGAGCGGCGCCACCATCCTGGCCATGGTGGCGGGGGGCGAACTGGCCGACAGCATCGGCGCGGGGGAGGAGGCCACCGTGGTCCTGGACCGGACCCCCTTCTACGCCGAGATGGGCGGCCAGGTGGGGGACACCGGCGTGATCCTGCTGGGCAACTCGGTCTTTGCCGTCACCGATTGCCGCAAGAGCCCCACCGGCCACTTCGTCCATATGGGTGTCATGCGCTCCGGCGTCCTCACCAAGGGGGAGGCGGTGGAGGCCAAGGTGGACACAGAGCGCCGGGCCTCCATCATGCGCAACCACTCCTCCTGCCACCTGCTCCAGGCGGCCCTCCAGCAGGTGCTGGGGGCCCATGTCCACCAGGCTGGCTCCTACGTGGACGACAAGATCTGCCGCTTCGACTTCTCCCACTTCTCGGCCATGACCGATGAGGAACTGAAGCAGACCGAGCGGCTGGTGAACCAGATGATCCTGGAGGCCAACCCCGTCACCGCCACCGAGATGCCCCTGGAGGAGGCCAAAAAGATGGGGGCCATGGCCCTCTTCGGCGAGAAATACGGCGACACCGTCCGGGTGGTGGACATGAACAAGCGCTCCATCGAGTTCTGCGGCGGCACCCATGTGGACAACACCGCCAAGCTGGGCCTGTTCCGCATCCTCAAGGAATCGTCGGTGGCCGCCGGCATCCGCCGCATCGAGGCCACCACCGGCTGGGGGGTGCTGGGGTATATGGACGAGACCGCCGGCATCCTGGCCACCGCCGCCCAGACTCTGAAGCTGGGCAGCCCCGCCGAACTGCCGGAAAAGACCGCCCAGCTGGCGGCGGAGTTAAAGGCCAAGGACCGGAAGATCGCCGAGGAGGAGCAGAAGCTGGCCGCCATGCAGGTGGACGGGCTCTTTGCCGGGGCCAAGGAGGTGAAGGGCCTGAAGCTGCTGACAGCGGCCCTCACCGGCCAGAAGCCGGATGCCCTGCGGACCATCTGTGACGCCGTCCGGGCCAAGGACGCCGCCGCCGTGGCGGTGCTCACCTCGGTCACCGACGGCAAGGGCACCGTCTGCGTGGCCTGCGGCAGCCAGGCGGTGGCGGCGGGCGTCAACGCCGGCAAGCTGGTGAAGGCCCTCTGCGCCCTCACCGGCGGCAGCGGCGGCGGCCGCCCCGACAGCGCCATGGGCAGCGCCAAGGACGCCGGCAAGCTGGGCCTGGTGCTGGAGAAGGCGGAGGAAACTCTCCTGCCGCTGCTGGGATAAAGGGAGGTCTGTAACATGTCTGACTGTGTATTCTGCAAGATCGTGGCGGGGAGCATCCCCTCCACCAAGGTCTATGAGGACGAAAGCTGCCTGGCCTTCCGGGACCTGGAGCCCAAGGCGCCCACCCACATCCTGGTCATCCCCAAGCAGCACATCCAAAGCGCCGACGCCGTCACGGCGGAGAACAGCGCCCTGGTGGCTCACATCTTCACCGTCATCCCCGGCATCATGAAGGAGCAGGGGGTGACCGGAGGCTACCGGATCATCACCAACGCCGGCCCCGACGCCGGCCAGACGGTGCCCCACCTGCACTTCCACGTCCTGGCCGGCGTGGAGATGGGCTGGGACCCGGTGGGGTAAGAGCAGATATCTAAATGGCAGAAAGCCGCCTGTCTACCGTGGGGTAGGCAGGCGGCTTTTTATGTGATGTGGGGATGTTTGGGGTACTCGTTCCTCCCCTACCCTTTCTTGTGATTTTCAAGGCATCTCTTCGACCGCCTCGCCGG
>CAJUFR010000066.1 GCA_910585525.1 uncultured Angelakisella sp. | reverse complement strand
GAGCGGATAAACCCCGCCGTAGCGGCGGGCTCTCAGTTTGTCGAAAAGACTTTTTCGACAAACTGAGAGCTGGGCCATAGGGCCCGGCTCTTTCCGCACGCTGTTATACTCTCAGGACCTGCTCCATTTTTCCCCCAGCAGGTCCCGGACCCTGTCCGGCACCTCATCCACCGTGAGCCAGAAGCTGCTCCCGGTGCGGTCCTTCCCCTCGACGGTGACGATGTAACCCTCGGTGTCGGCCAGGTGGCAATCCCGGCCCAGGCAGCTGTCCAGGATGCCCTGGACCTCCCCGGGGTCGGTGACCCGGAGGCGCTTGTGGACGAAGTCGTTGTCCAGGCTGGGCAGGGGGTCGCCGGGGCTGCGGGTGGGGAAGAGGCTCTGGGGGCCGGTGCCCACCCAGTAGGCCTCACGGGTGAAGCAGGGGGCGCCCCACCACTCGATATCCAGGGCCGCCACCTTGTCATCGTAGAGACGCCCGGTGAACTCCCCGCAGCCCAGGACGGTCCACAGCGCCTGGTAGGTGTTGGCGTCGGCGGGGTAGACCGGCAGGGAGAAGCTCCGCCAGCAATCCCGGTCGATGCGGGCGTTGCTCCAGTATCCATCCTTGGGCAGCAGCGTCTCCACGTTGAGGTAGGCCACCGCCCGGGCGCTGCCGTCCCGCAGGATGGTGGGGTCGAAGGCCTCGGCGTCCTGCTGCATGGCCTCCACCAGCCGCCGGATGGCCTCCGGGTCGGTGACGGGGTTGCCGGTGACAAGGCCGGTGGCGTCGCTGACCCGCACCGCCTTCACCTCCTCCGCCGTCAGGGTGAACCGGGGGTCGGTCTGCTCCCGCAGTTCCCGGCTCTCCTCCAGGGCCAGGATGGGCTGGATGGGGCGTGGGGAAAAGAAGGCTTTGTTGTCGGTGTGCTGGCTAAAGTGCCGCACCGTCCCGTCGCTGTATCCAAAGCGCATGACACCGGCAGCGATGAAATTCCCTATGTCCAGTTCCAGCAACTGTTGCGCCAGGGTCCGGTGCAGGTCGGTGACCAGGGCGATGCCCTCCGGGGTGGTGAAGGTGGGGGCGCCCACCGAGTCGTAGGAATATTCCCCTTTGTCATTTACCGATTCGCTGTCGGCGATGACTCGTTCCGCCAGCACCCCGTACCGCCCCCGGAAGGTGAGGGTGACGCTTTCCGGGTCCTTGGGGATGTAGGTGGAGTAGCCCAGTCCCCCGTGGCTCACCGCAAAGGCGAAGAAGGTGGTCACCGCCACCATGGCGGCCATGGCGGGGAGGCGCTTTTTGAGCCCCCGGAGCCCCCGGCCCAGGACCAGCTGGCAGACCGCCGCCACCAGCAGGCTGCATAGCAGCACCCCCAGCCAGAGGGGGAAGTGGCTCTCGTTGACGAACCAGTACAGGATAAAGGCAAGCCCCAGCCCCCCCATGTAGACCAGGGCCAGCGGCCCTAAGGTGTTCAGCGGTTCCCGGGCGCCGGAGGTCCCCGCCATCTCGCTGGGCCGCCGCCGGTAGAGACGGCAGGCCGCCCACAGCAGCAGCGCCGCCAGCACCCCCCACAGCAGGATGACCCAGTTCTGGGGTGGGCTGTTGCGCCGGTACAGCAGGTACCTTACGATCATCACGGTGGCGGGGCTGGAGAGCAGCACCTCGTTAAAGCCGCCGTAGGCACCGTATCCCGCCAGGTACTGGGAGCAGTAGACGAAGAACATCATGTAAATGCCAGCGGGGGCGCAAAGCAGTTCCACGGTAAAGACAAGGTTCTCAAAGACGCTGCCCACCTGGGTGGCTACCACCAGGGTGACGGCGATGAGGGCCAGGGTGGTGACCATCCACCCCAGGTAGTCCAGCGCCATCTCCACCCGGGGGAAGAAGAAGGGGTCCCCCGGGGTCATCATCCCCCGGCGGATGGACCCGGCCACGGCGATGATGAAATAGTCCGCCGTCACCGGGATGGCGATGGTGAGGAACACCACCCCGGCGTTGGCCAGCAGCAGGCTTTCCCGGCTCACCGGCAGGCTGTGGTAAAGGTCGGTCCCCTGGCGGCTGTGGAGCCAATGCACCTGGACCAGGGTGAGGAGCACCGGCAAAACGACCATCATGCCGGGGAAGGCCACATGGGCAAGGGGGGTATGGATGTGAGCCGGCCCGTAGAGTTCGTAAAACACCGCCAGGTCCTCCGGGAAACGCTGGAACACCTCCAGAATATACTGGAGCGGAAAGATGAGAAAGCTGGCCGCAAAGAACACCAGCGCCGCCGGAATGTTCCTCC
Source organism: uncultured Angelakisella sp. (assembly GCA_910585525.1). Taxonomy (GTDB): domain Bacteria; phylum Bacillota; class Clostridia; order Oscillospirales; family Ruminococcaceae; genus Angelakisella. The sequence continues at coordinate 8,772 of CAJUFR010000066.1, read as the reverse complement.
GCAGGTAGTACCGCGTCAGCGGCCAACACTCTTTTTTAAGAGAGGATATCGTTGCAGTCATAGCCCGCCGCCTCCATTTCTCCGATGAATATCTCCTCCAGGGTCATGGGCACCGCCTGGGCAAAGAGGGGCTGGTGACGCTCCAGCGCCGCCAGCGTCTCCTCGACGCCGCCCCGGACCAGCAGGCTGGCGAGGTCCCCCTGCTGCTGCCGCTCCAGGATGTCCAGGCCGGTCTCCCCCCAGTCCACCGGCTGCCGGAAGGCCGCCTGGACCTTGCAGAAGCCCTGCTTCAGTTCGTCCAGCCCCCGCTCCAGCCGTATCTGTCCCCGGTGCAGCAGGGCGACACGGTCGCAAAGGTCCTCCAGTTCCCGCAGGTCGTGGCTGGAGATGACCACCGTGACGCCCCGGGCGTCGATCTCCTGGTAGAGCAGCTTTTTCACCTTCCGCCTGGCCACCGGATCCAGGCCGTCGAACACCTCGTCCAGCAGCAGGCAGGGGGTGCGGCAGCTGAGGGCCAGCAGCATCGCCGCCTGGCGCCGCAGCCCCTTGCTGAGGGCGGAGAGCCGCTTTTTGGGGTCGGCCTGGAACAGTTCCAGCAGCCGCCGGTACTCCTCCCAGTGGAAAGCGGGGTAGACCCCGGCGTAGAACCGGGCCATCTCCTCCAGGGTGGCCCCCTGGGGCGCCCACAGGTCGTCGGGGAGGAAAAACACCCTCCCCTTGGCGGCGGGATCCCCGAATATTGGCTCCTTCCCCAGTAGCAGCTGCCCGGCGTCGGGGCGGTAGACCCCGGCCATCAGCCGCAGCAGGGTGGATTTTCCGCTGCCGTTGGGCCCCACCAGGCCGTAGATGCTGCCCTCCGGCACCCGGGTGGAAAGCCCGTCCAGGGCGGTGAGACTGCCGAACCGTTTGGTGATCCCGATGGCTTCTATCATCCTTCCATCACTCCTTCCTTCTTATCATAGGCCGCCGCCAGGATGGCGGCCGCTTCCTCCCGGGGCAGCCCCGCCAGTACCCCCTGGCGGGCGGCCTCCGCCAGGGCCTGGACCGCCTGTCCCCGGAGCACCGCCTGGGCGGCGGCCTTGCCCTGGACAAAGCTGCCTTTGCCCCCCACCGAGCAGATGACCCCCTGACTTTCCAGTTCCTGGTAGGCCTTTTGGATGGTGTTGGGGTTGGCGCCCAACTCCATGGCCAGGCTCCGCACCGAGGGCAGCTTGGTCCCCTCCGGGCAGACCCCCGCCAGGATCAGTTCGATGATGCCGTTTTCCACCTGCCGGTAGATGGGCACCCGGCTTTGGAGGTCCAAGGACAGCATGGGCATCCCTCCTTGACAGTTTGCTGTATGAAGTGTATTATATCGATTAGTACAGTACAACGATACCACACCCGCCGCCCCCTGTCAAGGCCAAAGAAAATTTTTTCATAGGGCCAACTGAAATAAAACCCGCCCCCATAGCGTTCTTATTGATAGAAATAAAAAAACCAGCCCAAGACGCCAGGCACCCACTGAAAGCCCCGCACACGGTAAGGCCGCAGGCCGTGTAGGGCGTGTCAGCGGCGACACGCCGCTGGGAACTTATGAATATTAAGTTACAACTTGCCAAAAGGTTTGACATCGCCCGCAACCCATAGTAAAATTATAACGATAGCGCATCGACAGAACACGCCAAATTATGTGAGGGTCGCCAAAGGCCCGGAATGAGGAGCGTCCTGTTTCTATGAGAAAAACAAAGATCATCTGCACCCTTGGCCCTTCCTCCAGCGACGAAAGCACCCTGCGGGAGATGATGCGGCTGGGGATGAATGTCTGCCGCTTCAATTTTTCCCACGGTACCCATGAAGAGCACCGGGAAAAACTATCTACCGTGAAGCGCCTGCGGGAAGAGTTAAAACTTCCCGTCGCCACCCTGCTGGATACCAAGGGCCCGGAGATACGGCTCCGGGATTTTGAAGGCGGCTCGGTGGTCCTTGCCGCCGGGGAACGCTTCACCATCACCACCCGGGAGGTGATGGGGGACGCCTCCATCGGCTCCATCACCTACGCCGGGCTGCCCGGCGACGTCACCGCCGGCAGCCGTATCCTCATCGACGACGGCCTGGTGGAACTGGTGGTGGAGAGCATCCAGGATACCGATATCCACTGCACCGTCAAAAACGGCGGGAAGATATCCAACCACAAGGGCATCAACGTTCCCGGGGTCTCCCTGTCCATCCCTTACCTCAGCGAGGCCGACAAGGCCGACCTGCTCTTCGGCATCCGGGAGGGGTTCGATTTTGTGGCCGCGTCCTTTGTCCGCAGCGCCCAGGATGTCCTTGCCATCAAGGACTTTTTGGGGGAGAACGGCGGGCGCCACATCAAGATCATCTCCAAGATCGAGAACGCCGAAGGGGTCCAGAACCTGGACGAGATCCTGGCGGTCTCCGGGGGGATCATGGTGGCCCGGGGCGACCTGGGGGTCGAGGTGGATATGCAGGAGATCCCCGTCCTGCAAAAGATGATGATCCGCAAGTGCTACACCGCCGGCAAGGTGGTCATCACCGCCACCCAGATGCTGGAGAGCATGAGCACCCATCCCCGTCCCACCCGGGCGGAGGTGAACGACGTGGCCAACGCCATCTATGACGGCACCAGCGCCATCATGCTCTCCGGGGAGACCGCCGCCGGGCAGTACCCCCTGGAGGCGCTGAAGACCATGGCCACCGTGGCGGAACGCACCGAGCGGGACATCAACTACCAGGCGCGGTTCCGCCGCCGGGATTCCGGCCCTGTTACCAGCAACATCACCGACGCCATCAGCCACGCCACCTGCACCACCGCGTTGGACATCGGGGCGGCGGCCATCATCCCTATCTCCAAATCCGGCCGCACCGCCCGGATGGTGAGCAAGTACCGGTGCAGCATCCCCATCATCGGCTGCACCACCGACGAGGTCACCTACCGGCAGCTGGCCATTACCTGGGGCGTCATCCCGGTGATGTGCCCCGAGCAGCCGGACACCGACACCCTCTTCACCGCCGCCGTCCAGTCCGCCCTGGAGCAGAGCCATATCCTCCAGGACGGGGACCTGGTGGTGCTCACCGCCGGGCTGCCCCTGGGGGTGTCCGGCACCACCAACCTGCTGAAGGTGCAGACGGTGGGCAGCACCTTCCTCCGGGGCAGAGGGCTCAACGCCCTTTCCGCCGCCGGTCCGGTCTGTGTGGGCCACACCACCCAGGAGGTCCAGGGCAACTTCGCCTTTGGGGATATCCTGGTCTGCCGCCGGGCGGAACTGGCGCTGCTCAAGCAGATGTTCTCCGCCGCCGCCGTCATCACCGAGGAAAGCGACCCGGAGAGCGACCAGCTGCTGGAATCCATCAAGGGCCAGCTGAACGTCCCCGTCATCGTGGGGGTCCGGGACTGCACCCGGCTGCTGCGCACCGGGGAAACGGTGGAACTTTCCGCCGCCAAGGGCATCATCACCCCGCTGAAAGTGTAGTGTTTTACTTACACTTTAGGAATAAGAAAAAAGACAGCCGACAAAACTTTTTCAGAGGTGTTCATCCATGAAAAATCATTCTTCCCTGCGTACCCTGGTCTGCCTTGTACTGGCAGTCGCCCTGACCCTGGCCGTTGCCGCCTGCGGCGGCGATCCCGCGGAGTCCCCCTCCAGCGATGACGGCGGCAGCCTCATCTCCTCGGGCAGTTCCAGCAAGACCAGCAGTTCCTCCGGCTCCGGCAGCACTTCCGGCTCCGACTCCTCCAACTCCGAGGGTACCGCCAGCACCGGCAACGTCCAGAAGGATATGCTGACCAAGATGGCCGCCTTCGCCCAGAAGAACGAGGACACCGTGGGCTGGCTCACCGTCCCCGGCACCACCATCGACGAGGTGGTGGTCCAGGCCCCGGACAACGACTATTACCTGCGGCGCAACAACATGAAGCAGAGCGACTTTAACGGCTGCTACTACGCCGACTACCGCACCAACCTGGGGGCCCGGAAGGACCTGTCCAAAAACGTCGTCATCTACGGCCACAGCATGGACGACAACCCGGACGGCGCCCGGTTCTCCCAGCTGAAGAAGTACCTGGATATCGAGTACTGCAAGCAGAACCCCTATCTCTACTTCTCCACCCCGGAGGCGGAACTCACCTGGCAGATCTTCGCCGTCTACTACACCGACATCAACTTTGACTACATCGACCCCAACCCCGACGCCGCCAAGTTCACCAACATGGTCAGCGAGATGAAGCAGCGCAGCCAGTTCGTCTTTGATGTGGATGTGTCCGCTACCGACACCATCCTCACCCTGTCCACCTGCACCTACAAGGAGACCACCAACCGCAGCAACTACCGCTACGTGGTCCAGGCCAAGCTGCTCCCCGCCGGGGCGTCCCTGACCACCCCCGTCAAGGTGGAGGTCAATCCCTCCCCCAAGTCCCCCTTCTGATCCGACCGATATGACAGCGCCCCCCGGAAGGCTTTCGCGCTTCCCGGGGGGCGGTTGTTTTTGGGGGCCGTGGCCCCGTTTTTTTATCGCCGCTGAAAGGTCACCACCATGCCTGTCACCAGCGCCGCCAGCCCCAGCAGCGCGGCGGGGGCGATCGCCCGCTGCCCGCCGGTGTCCGGGTTGGGGGCGTAGCCGTTGTCGCCGGCCCCGGTCACCACATCCCCCAGTTCCACGTCACCCAGCTTGCGGTCGGTGATCAGGTAATTGCCCAGCTGGCTGGGGCGGAAGGTAAGGGTCTGCTCCTGGGGGTCGTACTGGCTCTTCAGGTAGTACAGCCGGTTCCCCAGCCGCCGGTAAAGGTAAAATTCCCCGTCGAACTCGGGCAGGTCCTCCACGTCCAGCACCATGGTGCCGGCGCCGCCGAAGTCCGGTCCGGCGGGGAAGGACAGGAAGCGGAAGTTTTGGGCCGGGTACTTATCCAGCACCTCCTGGCTGATGGCGCTGGTGCTGTACAGGTTCCGGTCCCCCAGGTCGGTGACGTTCACCGTGTACTCCCAGCCGTCCCCGGCCAGGGTCACCGAGCGGTAGCCGTTGGCCTCCGCCAGCTTCTGGAACTGCTTTTTGGTGATGACGGGGTAATTGTTGTCCACCCGGAAGGCTTCCCCCTCCTGGACCTCTCCCACCGCCTCATCCGGCATCCGGGAGGAGCCCACCGTCAGCTGCACCGACGCCCGGGAGATCTCCCGGCCGCTGCCCCGGTCCTGGAGTTTTACCTGGACCTCCAGCTGGCTGGCCTTGGTGCCGTAGTCGGCTTTGGTTTTCAGCACCAGGTAGTACCGGCCACCCTCCAGGTCGATGGAGGGGCTGGAGGCGGCGTTGCCCTGGCGCAGGCTGGCGGTGAGGCGCTTGCCCTCCATCTCCTCCTCCCGCAGGTGGCTGGGCACCTCGTCCTCGTACCGCACCAGCAGCGGGAAGCGGTACTCCCGGCCGGGCTGGAGGCTCTGGTCGTTGTAGTCCACGCCATCGGCGGTAAGGCCGATGCTGACTTCCATCATCATATCCGCCCCGAAGGCGGGCAGCGCCGTGGCGAGGAACACCAGGACTGCCAGGCCCAGGGATCGTAGCTTTTTCATAATGCTTTCGTTCCTCCTGTGTTTTTTGGCGGGGGTAATACTCCCTCTCCATCCTTCATTATGCGGATTTCCGGCCCAAAAAAACACGGATGATGTTGCCAGCAAAGCGGCAAAAAGCCCCGGTTTTTACACCGGGGCATGGGGATACCAGGGTAGCCGGGCCGGGCTTACCGCTGCTTCTTCAGCGAGACGGCGGCGCCGGAGACCAGGGCGGCCAGGGCCAGGGCGGAGGCCACCCCAACCACGTCGTTGGCGCCGGTGTCGGGGTTGTTGTCACCGCCGGTGCCGGTGCCCGTGTCGTTGGTGGAGTTGCCGGCGGGGCTCTTCAGCGTCTTGTCAGAGATGACGTAGCTGCCCAGGGTGCGGGTCTTGAGCTCCCAGGTGTCGTTATCGTCGCTCCACTTGGCGGCGGAACGCACCAGGCGGCCGTTACGCAGTTCGTAGATGAACATGTCCTCCTCCACGCCGTAGAAGTTGACAGTGGCGGTGGCGTTAAAGGAAGGGGTGCCCTCAAAGGTCAGGAAGTCGATGGTGGCGTCGGTGTCGGTGTTGGCGGTCAGGACGCTCTTGATGGCGTCGTTGTTGTGATGCAGGTAGTAGACCTCGCCGTCGTAGACGCGGACGCTGACGTCGGTGTCACCGGCGGAGAAGTTCATGGTGCCGTAGCCGCGGTCGTTGTCCTTGATGCGGTAGATGCTGCTGGAATCGATGGTGGGGACCTCAACATCGCCGTTGGCGTCAACAGACAGGTCCACCACGTCGTAGCCCACGGTGCAGTCGATGGAGAGGGTGGCGTACCGGGTCTTGCCTTTTTCACGGAGTTTGATGGTGCCTTGCAGAGTCTTTTCCTTGGTGCTCTTATAGTCATGCTTCAGGGACAGCACCAGCACCTCGTCGTCGTTGTCGATGGTCACAGAGGACACCAGGTCCTTGCCCTGCTCCCACTTGACGCTGGAAACGGAGTAGTTGTCGCTGTTGATGCTCTTCAGTTCCCCTTCCCAACGGTCCTCGTTGCCGTTGAAGCGGATCTTCTGCCCGGGGATGAAGTCAGCCGCCATGGCGGTGGTGGTCAGGATGACCGCGGCCATGACCAGTGCGAATATCTTTTTCATCTGGGGATTCTCCTTTATCTGATTTGTTCCAGGAGCTTCCAAGTGGTTGTTTTCTCTGCTGCCCGAACTCCTGTGTCCACAGTATATTACAGAATGTAACTTTAATCAATGGGACTTGTAACCATACTGTAACCACCAAATGGCACTGCTGCCAGCGAATGGCGGAAAACCGCTGGTTTTGCCACATCCCACCGGTTTTCTAGCCCAGGCTTCTCCCGTTTTTCCGGCAGCTGGCGGCGGCGGTAAAATTTTTAAGAGGGGCAAAAGGGCAAAAAACAGCGCCCGGCTCGTCGAAGCTAGTCGATGAGCCGGGCGCTGCCGGTCTTTACTTGCTGCTGGGGAAGGTCTCCTTCTTCCATTCCAGGTACTCGTCAAAGGTACAGGTCCGGTCGATGCAGCCGTCCTCGGTAAATTCGATGATGCGGTTGGCCACCGTCTGGATGAACTGGTGGTCCTGGCTGGTGAACAGGACGTTGCCGGGGAAGTCCATCAGGCCGTTGTTGACGGCGGTGATGGATTCCAGGTCCAGGTGGTTGGTGGGCTGGTCCAGCAACAGGACGTTTGCCCCGGAGAGCATCATCCGGGAGAGCATGCACCGCACCTTCTCCCCGCCGGAGAGCACCTTCACCGGCTTGTAGACATCGTCGCCGGAAAAGAGCATCCGCCCCAAAAAGCCCCGCATGTAGCTTTCGGTCTCGTCCTGGGAGAACTGGGCGAACCACTGGATCATGGTCAGATCGCACCCCTCGAAGAAGGCGGTGTTGTCCTTGGGGAAGTAGCTTTGGCTGGTGGTGGTGCCCCAGCGGAAGCTGCCCTCGTCCGGCTCCAGTTCCTCCATGAGGATACGGAAAAGGGTGGTCTGGGCGGCTTCGTTTTCGCCGATAAAGGCGATCTTGTCCCCCCGGTTCACCCGGAAGGTGACGTTGTTCAGCACCCGCACCCCGTCGATGGTCTTGGTGAGGCCCTCCACCCCCAGGATATCTTTGCCCACCTCCCGGTCCGGCTTGAAGCTGACCCAGGGGTAGCGGCGGGAGGAGGCGGGCATCTCCTCGATGGAGAGTTTTTCCAGCAGCTTCCGGCGGCTGGTGGCCTGCTTGGACTTGGACTTGTTGGCGGAGAAGCGTTGGATGAAGTTTTGCAGTTCCTTGATCTTGTCCTCCCGCTTCTTCTTCTGGTCCCCCAGCACCCGCTGCATCAGCTTGCTGGATTCGTACCAGAAGTCGTAGTTGCCCACATACATCCGTATCTGGTTAAAGTCGATGTCCACGATGTGGGTGCAGATGGTGTTGAGGAAGTGGCGGTCGTGGGAGACCACGATGAGGGTGCCGGGGAACTCCAGCAGGAAGTCCTCCAGCCAGCTGATGGAGGGGATATCCAGGTTGTTGGTGGGCTCGTCCAGCAGCACGATGTCCGGGTTGCCGAACAGCGCCTGGGCCAGCAGCACCTTCACCTTGTCGCCGCCGGACAGTTCCGCCATCATCAGGGAGTGGCAGTCCTCCGGGATGCCCAGCCCCTGGAGCAGCTTGGCGGCGTCGCTCTCGGCGTCCCAGCCCCCCAGTTCGGCGAACTCCGCCTCCAGTTCGCTGGCCCGGATGCCGTCCTCGTCGGAGAAATCCTCCTTGGCGTAAAGGGCGTCCTTCTCCACCGAGATATCGTGGAGCCGGGGGTTGCCCAGGATCACCGTCTCCAGCACCTGCTTGTCATCGTACTGGAACTGGTTCTGCTTCAGGACCGACATCCGCAGGTCCTTGGGGATGACCACCTCCCCGGTGGTGGGCTCCAACTCCCCGGAGAGTATCTTCAGGAAGGTGGATTTGCCGGCGCCGTTGGCCCCGATGATGCCGTAGCAGTTGCCGGGGGTGAACTTGAGGGAGGCCCCCGCAAAAAGTTTTTGCCCCCCAAAGGTGAGACTGACGTTGGAAACTGTGATCAATTTTGGCGTCCTCCGATGATGGTGATATGATATAAACTGCGTTAGCCGTCTAATGATACCATAAACCGGGCGCCGGGGCAAGGGGAAAGCCGCCTTTTTCGGCCTTTTTCCCTGGGGAGTGGACAAAAGACGAAGATTAAGGTAAAATAAAAGATATGAGAAGAAGCAA
>CAJUFR010000065.1 GCA_910585525.1 uncultured Angelakisella sp. | reverse complement strand
CGGTCCCCCTTTTTCCGCTTCAGCCCGGACAGTTCCAGGCGGGCCACCCCGTCAGAGGCCGCCGGCCGGGCGATGGCCCGGTAGTCCCGCGCTGTTCCGTCGGGGGCGGCGACGATGACCGAGACACGCTCCCCGGCGGGATCCGGGGCGTCCGCCGGAAAGGCGTTCCGGTAGGGGAGAACCAAAGTCTGGCCCTCCCGGACAGGCTGGCCCAGGGAGAAGGTCTCCCGGGTCCTGTCCCGGAGGGTCAGCCGCCAGCCCTGGGGGGCAGGGGTGGTGAACAGCACCGCCGCCGGGTCCAGCACCACCGCCGGACGGGCAAATTGCCGGCTGTCGCAGGTAGCCTGCTGCAAACCGCCGTTGATGGTGATGCCTGCCCCGTACTCCCCCCGGCCCCGGTAGTTCCGGGTGCCTCGGTAGGAACGGGTCCACCACAGATGTTCCACGATTCTTTGCTTGTTTTTGAAGCCATACTCCTCGTTCTCTACCTCCTGGGCGGAGAGGAAGAACACCCGGTCTCCATCCAAAATGCCGGAAGCCCCGGGGACAGGCCGGGAGGACCAGCCCACTGGGGAATATTCCGGGTCATCCTTCCAGACCGCCAGCACCGCCTCCTGCTCCAGGGGGGAAAGGCAGCTTGCAAAAAAATCGCCGCACCAGGCCCGGGCGGCGCTCTGCCGCCAGAGGAGGGCCGGGTCCTCGGTGTCCGGCTCGGTGCCCTCCTGGTAAAAGCGCAGGTCGGAATCCTTTTTGATCCCGTCCTGGAAGTGGTTCCCCAGCAGGCAGGAGGTCACCAGCAGCAGAGCGGGGCCGGAGACCTCCTCCCCGGCGGCGTTCCGGTACCGCCCGCCGTTGCCCTCCCGGGACAACACCCGCCAGGGGATAGGCTCCCCGGCGGCGGAACCCATCCAAAGGTCATCCCTGGGCCCCCTCCCCGGGGCGGCAAGGGCGGCGATGCCCAGGGTCATGGAGGGCGCTTTGGAAAAGAACATAACAAAAGCCTTCTTTCGTCAGGATGGGAAGAACCGTTCCAGCAGCCCCACCACCAGCACGCCCATCTCCCGGGTGCGCAGCAGGACGTTGAGCAGGGCGTAGACCAGCGCCCCGGCCAGGGCGGCCAGGATGAAGCAGAGGAGCATCATCTCGGTGGCCCCGTACAGCAGGTCGTAGAGGGGGCGGGCCGCCAGGCACATCCCGGCGGTGGCCACAGCCATCTTCACCAGGCTGGCAAACACCCGGCCCAGCCCCAGGGGGCCGATGCGGTGGCGGAGCACCACCAGCAGCATCACCAGGGTGAGACCGCCGGAGATGGTGGTGGCCAGGGCCAGGCCCTTGTGGGCCATGGACTTGATGAGCAGCAGGTTGAGGACGATGTTGATGACGATGGCCAGGATGGAATTGATGGTGGGGGTCACCGTGTCCTCAATGGCGTAGAACATGTTCAGCGCCACCTCCTTGATGCTGAAGAAGATGAGACCGATGGAGTAGAAGGTCACCACCTCGGCGGTGCGCTGGGTGTCAAAGGCGGTGAAGGCCCCCCGCTGGAACAGCATGGCCACGATCTCGTTGGCGAAGAGGATGACCCCGGCGCTGATGGGCAGCACCATCAGCGACATGAGGCCCACGCTGCGGGCGAAGGTGCGCTTCAGCTTCCGGTGGTTCTTCATGGCGGAAAGCTGGGACATCTGGGGGAAGGCGGCGGTGGTCACCGAGATGACGAACACCGCCGTCACGAACCCCACCACCCGGTTGCCGTAGCTGAGGGCGGAGACGCTGCCGCTGGGCAGCACCGAGGCGATGGTCCGGTCGATCATGGTGTTCAGCTCGGTGATGGCCTTGCCCAGGAAGATGGGGATGACCACCACCAGCAGGCGGCGGATCTCCGGGGTGTTGAACTGGAAGTTGAACCGGTAGGAGAACCGGTGCTGCTTGGCGGCGATGTAAAGCATCAGGTAGGAGGAGAAGTACCCCGCCACCACCCCCCACCCCAGCACCCCCTGGCCGTAGTACTGGGACAGGAACATGGAGGAGATGACACAGATATTCAGGGGGGCGCTCACCATCCCCACGGCGAAGTAGCTGCCGTGTATCTGCAAATACCCCTGGAGGATGAAGTAGACCCCGATGGGCAGCAGCGAGACGATGATCACCTGGGCCAGGGAGACGGCGATCTCCAGCACCTCCCCTTCAAAGCCCATAGCGAACAGCTTGACGATGGGCTCCTTAAAGAGCCAGAACACCCCCATGATCACCAGGGAGATGAGGATGACCATGGTGATGACGGTGTCGGTGAACCGCCGCAGCCGCCGGGGGTTCTGCTGCCGGATGCGGGCGTAGCTGGAGATGTAGCTGGTAAGCATCGCCGAGCCGATGCCGGCGAAGATGATGGTGGGGATGGAGAAGGCGACGATGTAGGCGTCGCTCACCGGGCTGGCGCCGTAGACGTAGGCCAGGGACATCTCCCGGCCGAAGCCCAGGGCCTTAGCAAGGGCGGTGGTGAAGATGAGGATGACCGTGTAGGAAGCGGTGCTCCCCCTCTTTTTCGCCATAGGCGGTATCCCCCCTTTTATTACAAGCTCTTAGAACCTGTATTCACAGTCGTCTGACACAGTCAGGCAAGGTCTTTTTCTGTCCTGCTGCGTTAAAAAACCTTGAGCCCTTACGGGCACGTCGGCCATGCCGAATACACCAAGTATTCCGGCGGTTTTTTGCCTTGCAGGGCAGAAAAATCCCTTGCCCTGCCTGTATCATCCGGCTATGAATACAGGTTCTTACTCCAGCACCCCGAAGTTGGCCACCGGCCACAGGGTGAACCGGGCTTTGCCGCAGATCTTATCCCCGGGGATATAGGGCTGCTCCCACATCCGGGCGTCGTTGGAGCCGCCGCGGTTGTCCCCCAGGAAAAGGTAGTGCCCCTCTGGCACCGTGAAGTCGGCCTCGGTGCTGTCCCGGTAAAAGACATAGGGCTCCTCCACCGGTTGGCCGTTGAGGGTCATCTTCCCCTTCTGGTCCAGTACCACATGGTCCCCGGGCAGCCCCACCAGGCGCTTCACCAGGGTGATGCCCAACTCGTCGGAATCGAACACCACGATGTCCCCCCGCCGGAGGGTCTCCGGGTCCCGCACCCGGGTGGCGAAGAGAAGGCTGGCGGGGTCAATGGTGGGGATCATTGAGCCGCTGGGGACCACCACGAAGAAGAACAGGAACTTGATGACAAAGAGCAGCACCAGTATCTCGGCGCCAAAGGGGATGACCCACCCCTTGACGAAGCTCTTCACCCGTTCCTCCCGGGTCATGGGCTTCTGCTCCTCCGCTGTCTCCTCCGCCGGGACCACCGGCTCCATAGGCTCCATGGGTTCCATCCAAATGACCTCCCTATCAAATGCCAACGGGGCCGGGGCCCCGGGGCGCAGTTTTCCAGATTCTGTTCTATTATATCCCTTCCCCGCCCCGGACACAAGGGAAGAAGAACGATCTTCCGCCAAAAACCGGCAAAATTAACATTCCATTAAAAAACCGGCCCCCGCCTTGGGCAGATGCCACAAAAGCGGGGGCGTGGATATGGTGAAAAGTGTTTATCCAAGGATGTCGGGGAGGAAGCTGCTGCCGCTGAAGTTCCCCTTCACCCCCAGGTAGTCCGCCACCGTGGCGGCGATGTGGGCGTAGGTGTCCCGGGTGCCCAGGTTGGCCCCGGCCTTGATGCCCTTGCTCCAGGCCACCATGGGGACGTGCTCCCGGGAGTGGTCGGTGCTGGGGGTGCTGGGGTCGCAGCCGTGGTCGGCGGTGATGATCAGCAGGTCATCCTCCCGCAGCATGGGCAGCAGCTGCCCCAGCTGGCGGTCGAACTGGGTAAGGGCGCCCGCATACCCCTCCACGTCGTTGCGGTGGCCGTAGACCATGTCGAAGTCCACCAGGTTCACGAAGCAGAGGCCGTGGAAGTCCTTCTGGGCGTAGCCGAAGGTCTTTTCCATCCCGTCGGCGTTGGACTTGGTGCGGACGAACTCGGTGATGCCCCGGCCGGCGAAGATATCATTGATCTTGCCCACCCCGATGCAGTCCAGCCCGGCGGCCTTGATGGCGTCCAGGACGGTATCGCCGGGGGGCTGGAGGGAGTAGTCGTGGCGGTTGGGGGTGCGGGTGTAGTCAGGGTAGGTCCCCACAAAGGGCCGGGCGATGACCCGCCCCACCCCGTGCTCGCCGCAAAGCAGTTCCCGGGCGATCTCGCAGCAGCGGTACAGTTCCGGCACCGGGACGATATCCTCGTGGGCGGCGATCTGGAACACGCTGTCGGCGGAGGTGTAGACGATGAGTTTGCCGGTCTCCACATGCTCCCGGCCGTAGTCGGTGAGCAGCTGGGTGCCGGAATAGGGCTTGTTGCAGAGCCAGCCCCGGCCGGTGCGGCGGCTGAACTCCTCCAGCAGTTCCATGGGGAAGCCGTCGGGGTAGGTGGGCAGGGGCTTAGGGGAGATGACCCCGGAGATCTCCCAGTGGCCGATGGTGGTGTCCTTGCCCTTGGAGGCCTCGGCCAGCCGGGCCACCGCCCCGGTGGGATGCTCCACCGGGGTGCCGCAGCCCACCCCCTGGATGTTGAAGATACCCAGCTGCCGCAGGTTGGGGATATCCAGCTTGTCGGACCGGGTGCAGGCGGCCAGGGTGTTGCTGCCCTCGTCGCCGTACTGGGCGGAATCGGGCATCTCCCCGATGCCCACGCTGTCCAGAACGATGAGGAATACACGGCGTTTGTGATCCATCTTTTTCATCCTTTCTTCTCGTTTTATTCCTTAAGGAACAGGGGGATGGTGCCCAGGTAGATGATGTCCTCCCGCTTGGCGGCGTCCCCCTCGGCCAGGATGGCGGCCCGGGCCACCACGGTGCCCCCGGCGATCTCCACCAGGTGCTCCACCGCGGCCAGGGAACTGCCGGTGGAGATGACGTCGTCGATGATGCCGATGCGGGCCCCCTGGATGAGTTTGATGTCGTCCTCGTCCAGGCAGAGGATCTGCTGCTTCTGGGTGGTGATGGAGTGGACCTCGGTGACGATGGGGTTCTTCATGTAGCCCTTCACCGACTTGCGGGCGATGAGGTACCGGGGCATCTTCATCACCTTGGCCATCTCGTAGATAAGGGGGATGCTCTTGGCCTCGGCGGTGATAAGGTAGTCCAGGGGGGGCAGCTTGGAGGCCAACTCCCGGGCGCAGGGCTCCACCACGTCGGTATCCCCGAAGATGACGAAGGAAGCGATGGACAGGGTGTCGCTGATGGGTACCACCGGAAGGCTGCGCTTGACACCGGCTACGGTAATATCATAATGATCCATGATGATATGCTCCTTTTCCTGGCAGATTTGGCGGGCTTTGCCCACGATCTCTATGATACACCAAAAGAGGGGTGGAGACAAGGGGTGAGGTATGTTATAATGTCCCCAAAAACAAAAAAAGGAGGTCTCCCCCCATGGAATTTCTTCAGCGCGCCGCCGCCTTATTCTGGCCGGAGCGGTGTGTCCTCTGCGATGACGTGGTGGCCTACCAGGCGTGCTGCTGTCCCCGGTGCCGCCGGGAGGCCCCCTTTTTGGAGGAGCCCTTCCGGCTGGGGGAGATCCCGGTGGTGGCGGTCTGGCGGTACCAGGGGCGGGTCCCCGAGGCGATCGGCCGGTTCAAGTTCCACGGGGACAAGGACGCCGGGCGGGGGATGGCCCGCCTGATGGCGGCAGCCTGGCGGGAGTTGGGGCCCCGCACCCGGCCGGACTGCGTCACCTTTGTCCCCATGCCCCCGGAACGGGAGCGGCAGCGGGGGTACAACCAGGCCCGGCTGCTGGCCCAGTGGGTGGGGGAGGAACTGGAACTGCCGGTGCTGCCGCTGCTCCGGCGGGAAGGGGTGATGATGCAGCACCACCTGTCGGCGGGGGCCAGGCGGAAGGGGGTCCGCAAAGCCTACCGGCTGCTGCCGGAGGGGGAGGACCAGGTCCCGGGGAAACGTGTCCTGCTGGTGGATGACGTGGTCACCACCGGCGGCACCCTGGGCGCCTGCGCCGGCCAGCTGCGGCAGGCGGGGGCCAAGGGGGTGGCGCTGCTGGCGGTGGCTTCGGCGGGGTGAGGAGGGAGGTCTACCACTCCCGGTCCGGCAGGGGGGCGGTGATAAGGGCGTTATACTGCACGTTCATCCGGTCCCGCTGGGGCTGGCGCATCCGCTCCAGCAGCACCTCCACCGCCTTGCGGCCCATCTCCTTCACCGGCTGCACCATGGTGAGGAGGCGGGGGTCGTTCTCCACGATGGAGGGGCTGCGGTTCAGGGCCAGTATCTGTAGCTGCTTCAGCTGGCGGTTCTGCCGCCGCATGGCGTTGCTGATGAACCCCGCCGTCTGTTCGCTGCTGATGGCGTAAAGGCCGGTGTAGTCCATCTCCTCGCCGCAGAAGCGCCGGGCGAACTGGAAGCCCCCCTGGTAGGTGTTGGGGTAGTGGAAGATGCTGGCCTCGGCCACCGAGTAGGGGACGCCGCTTTGCAGCAGGGCGTCGATGAACCCCGCCTTCTCCGCCCGGGTGTTGGTGGATTCGGAATCGGTGGAGAGCATGGCGATGCGCCGGTGCCCCATGTCCTGGAGGTACCGGGTGGCGATGCGGGCGGTCTCAAAGTGGGAGAGGAGCACCGAATCGTGGTCCAGCCCCTCGATCTTGCGGTTGAGAAAGACGATGGGGATGGAAATGTGGCGAAGCAGTTCGCGGTAGTCGGCGGTGTCCTCGGCGGTGACGAAGATGATGCCGATGTACCCGCCCCGGCAGGCGGTGGAGACGGCGTTTTTCTCCACCTCCAGGTCCCCCTGGCTGTTGCAGAGCACCAGGGAGAGCCCCCGCTCGTTGGTGGCCTCCGAGATACCGGCGATGAACCCGCCGTAGAGGGAATAGGTGAGGTCGTTGACCACCACCAGGATGTGGATGGATCGCTCCGGGACCAGTTCGGTCCCCTTGATCTCCAGCCCCAGTTCCCGCATGGCGGCCAGGACCCTGTTGGCCAGGTGGGGGCGGACCGCCTGGGGCTCCCGGATGACCCGGGAAACGGTGGCGCAGGAGACCCCCGCCCGGGCCGCGATCTCCTTCTGGGTGATAGCCATACGTTTCCTCCCGTCTACGATTTGCCACCAGTATAGCACCGGCTGTAACGGCTGTCAAATGACAGCCGCTTTTGTTTCAAAAATTTCTAAGTTATTGATTTAACGATTTATAAAAGCTGGATTAAAATTTCACAAATTTCAAATAAATGCCGGATATATCCTGTAAAAACAAGAGCATTTCGTATAATTAGACGTAAATTGACGATTTTTTCTGAAATTTTTGAAATTCTATTGATTTTAAAATAAAGATCGTTATGATATTAACTATCGAGAGGTCCCGTAAGACCTCCCCCAAAAATTTCAATGTAAAGGAGATCTGTTAGGATGGAGTATTTGAATGTACGAGGACTGGACAAGCCGGTCCCCCGCCTGATCTTCGGCACCGCCTGGTTCAGCCTGGACGCCGAGGCGGAGGCCCACAAGATGATGGACCTGTATGTAGAGCGGGGCGGCACCATGATCGACACCGGCCGCTACTACGGCAAGGGCAACGGCATCGCCAAAAGCGAGGAGATCCTGGACCGCTGGCTCCGTTCCTCCGGCGTCAAGCGGGAGGACATCATGATCTCCGACAAGTGCTGCAACTGCCTCATCGACCGCAAGGGGGTGCTCCACGAGGAGTTCGTCCGGGTCAGCGCCAAGTTCATCCAGGAGGACCTGATGTACAGCCTGGACCGGGTGGGGGTGGACTACTTCGACCTCTACCTCATCCACCGGGACGACCCCCATGTGCCGGTGCCGGAGCTGATGGACAAGCTGGAGGAACTGCGCATCGCCGGGTACTTCAAGGCCTACGGCGTCAGCAGCTGGCAGCCCTCCCGGGTGGCGGAGGCCATGGAATACTGCAAGCGGATGAACTACCGGGGCCCCTCTGTCTCCAGCCCCTCCTACAGCCTGGTCCACGCCAAATATAACCGCTGGCCCGGCACCTGGTACGCCGATGACGCCTTTGCCCAGTGGCACAAGGACAACGAGATCGCCCTCTTCGCCTGGGCGGCCCAGGGCGCCGGTTTCTTCGTGGACCCGCTGCTCCCCGCCTACGACCCGGAGAAGGCCCCCATGGCCACCAAGGAATCCTTCCTGACCCAGGAGAACTTCAAGCGCCGGGAGCGCGCCCTGGAACTGGCCAAGGTCCACGGGTGCAGCGGCGTCAATATCGCCCTGTCCTATGTCCTCAGCCAGGACCTGCCCCTGGCCGCCCAGATCGGCCCCCAGAACCTGTGGGAACTGGATGACTGCATCAAGACCCTGGACCTGCGGCTGACCCCGGCGGAGTTGGGCTACCTGCGCCTGGAGCGGGACAGCTACACCGACTGACCCCCACAACAAAGAGGAGGTACCGTACCCCATGAAAGAGAAAAAGACCGGCTTCCACTACGGATACGTGGTCCTGCTGGCCACCATTCTGATGAACGTCTACTACGCCTGTTCCTACAGCGTGGTGAGCCAGTTCATGGCTCCCATCCTTGCCACCTATCCCCAGATCAGCCGCACCCAGTTCTCCCTGGTATTTTCCATCCATTCCCTTTCCAGCGCCCTCTACCTGACCCAGTTCGGCAAGGTGAACCAGCTGCTGAGGAACGAGAACGTCCCTGTCCTCGGCGGCCTGGGCCTGGCCGTTGGCTTCTTCATCTATTCCACCACCTCCAACATCTATGTGTTCTACTTCGGCGCCCTGTTGGTGGGGATGTGTGCGGCCTTCTTCTCCTCGGCCATCACCATCACCCTGCTGAACAAGTGGTTCGCCAAGGGCCAGGCCACCCTGCTGGCGGTGTCGATGACGGTGGGAGCCCTGGGCGGGACGGTGGGCAGCCCCATCGTGGGCGGCCTCATCGGCAGCATCGGCTACGCCGCCACCCTGCGGTACATCGCCATCGGCATGGTGGCGGTGACGGTGGTCATCCGGCTGCTGCTCCGCAAGGACCCCGCCCAGCTGGGCATCCGTCCCTGCTTTGCGGAGGAGACGGTGGCGGTGGACCCCTCCGCCAAAAAGGAACTCCCCGGCATCCTGCTCAAGGACGCGTTAAAGACCTACAACTTCTACGCCATCCTGGGGGTGTTCCTGATCTTCGGCATGTGCTTCTACGCCACCTACAGCAACCTGTCGGTCTACATGTCCGACCTGGGGTTTGACGCCGCCCAGGTGGGCAAGATATTCAGCATGATCTTCCTGGTCAACGCCATCACCATGATCCCCGGCGGGGCGGTGGCCGACTGGCTGGGCTCCCGGGTCACCATGATCACCCTGATCTGTGTCTTTATCGCCTGTGTGGCCGTTATGGCCTTCACGGTGCCCGGTCCCGGCATGATGTACCTGGTCTGCGTCCTGATGGGCATCGCCTACCTGTTCCCCAAGGTGCTTTCCTGCGCCATGGTGAACAGCGCCTTCGGCCCCCGGGATTCCGCCACCTTCACCGGCTGGATCCAGTCGATGATCTGCATCGGCGCCTTTATCGGCAGCCCGGTCCTCAACGCTGTCTACGATATGACCGGCTCCTACAGCGGTGCCTTTATCGTGATGATCCCCGCCATGATCGCCTGCGCCGTGCTGGGCTTCACCGGCATCAAGAAGGTCAAGGGCTGGTAAACCACGACACATCCCAAACTTACGCTGCCACGGCCGGCAGGGCGATGCTGCCCGCCGGCCGTGGCCATCGGCAAAGGAGTGGTTTTTTGGAAATTCTTGGTATTATTGCGGGTTTTGCCATCCTCATCCTGGTGACCTACAAGGGCTGGTCGGTCTACCTGGCCAGCTTCCTGGGGGCCTGCGCCGTCATCCTGCTGGCGGGGCTGCCCCTGGAGGAGACGCTGGCCACCGGCTACATCGGGGGCATCGGCGGCATCGTCACCAGCCTTTTGGGGATGTTCCTTTTCAGCGCCGTCATGGCCCGGCTCTACGCCGTCAGCGGGGCGGCGGCCTCCATCTCCCTCACCCTCTGCGGCGCGCTGCTGCGGGAGGAGGATACCCCCGCCCGGCGGCAGCTGATGGGGGTGCTGATGGTGATCCTCTCCTCCGCCCTCATCTGCTACGGCGGCATCAACGCCGCCATCGTCATCATCACCATCTACCCCATCGCCCTGGCCGTCTTTGAGAAGTGCGACATCCCCAAGCGGTTCGCCCCCGGCGTCATCCTGGGGGGCTGCGTCACCTTCTCCCTCTCCGGCCCCGGCACCCCCCAGCCCACCAACCTGATCCCCGCCTCCATCCTGGGCACCTCCCCCTCCGCCGGGCTGGTCCCGGGGCTGGTGGGGATGGCGGTGGAGATCGCCGTCATGGTGGCGGTGCTCCAGCGGATGATCAGCCGGGCCAAGGCCAAGGGGGAGCGGTTCGCCTACGGCCCCCGGGACACCGCCGTCTCCCCGGAGCAGAAGCTGCCCCCCTTCCTT
Source organism: uncultured Angelakisella sp. (assembly GCA_910585525.1). Lineage (GTDB taxonomy): Bacteria > Bacillota > Clostridia > Oscillospirales > Ruminococcaceae > Angelakisella. The sequence continues at coordinate 752 of CAJUFR010000065.1, read as the reverse complement.
GTCTCGCTGCTGCCCCTGGCGATGCTCTTTGTCCTTTTCAACCTCCTGGGGGTGGGCATCCTCTTTTGCACCCTGGCGGCGGCGTTGCTCTCCCTGGTCCTCTTCCTGCCCTACCTGGACCGGGCGGGGCTGCGGGAGGAGATCAACCAGGGCTTTGCCTCCGCCCTCACCCCGGTGGGGAGCATCGGGGCGGTGTTCGGCTTCGCCTCCTGCGTCCAGCGGGTCCCCGCCTTCCAGGAGATCGTGGACGCCATCCTGGGGATGGAACTGGACCCCTTCCTGATGTGCATGCTGGCGGTGGCGCTGCTCTGCGCCCTCACCGGCGGCTCCACCACCGGCCAGTCCATTGTGCTGCCCATCGTGGGGCCGGTCCTCCAGGCCAAGGGGATGGCCCCCGCCCTCATCCACCGCATCGCCGCCTTTTCCGCCACCACCCTGGATTCCCTGCCCTACAGCGGCACCATCCTCATGACCCTCTCCCACGCCGACCTGCGGATGAAGGACGCCTACCCGGCCATCTTCGTCTCCACCACCCTGGCCACCACAGCCGCCGCCGGCGTGGTGACGCTGCTGCTGTATCTTTTCCCGGGGCTGGCATAGGGCGTGAGAGAACGGGGCCTCCGGTGAGGACCGCGTCCGGTGGCTCCGCAGCTGCCCTTTCGCCGGGTAAACGATTCGTCGGTGGACAAGACCGGCGTTCTTGCACCCTCTCTAAACAAAACCGCTATTCCACAATGTCTCTTCTGCTTTTA
>CAJUFR010000064.1 GCA_910585525.1 uncultured Angelakisella sp. | reverse complement strand
GGGCCCCGCCGGCCCGGCGCTCGAAGAGACGCCCTTCAAAATAACAGAAAAAGGTTAGAAAGGACCCAGCCCCAAAAAACCAAAAAACAAAATAAGGAAAGCCTGTCCGTTCAAAAAAACGCCCGCCCACCGTATCGGTAGGCGGGCGGGACGGGGTTTCCGCCCTGTAGGGGGGAAGGGGGCCAGCCCCCTCAGATCCCCAACTCCGCTTTCAGCCGTGCCAACTCGTCATCCACCGCCGCAGGACCGGCGCCGCTGTACTTCTCCTCCAGCGCCGCTGCCTCGTCCTTGGGGGCGGCGTTCAACTCGGCGATAGCCGTCTCGCGGTCCAGCATCCGGTCCGCTTTCTCCTCCATCCGCTGGAAAGCGCTCATGGCGTCCTCCGCCTTGTCCGATGCCGCCCCGATCTCGTTTAGCTTGCCCTGGGTCCGGGCCACCGCCACCTTGGCCTTGATGGTCTCCCGGCGGCGCTTCAGCTCCTCGATGTCCCCTACCAGCTTGTCGTGCATCTCACGCATCTTCTGGGCGTTTGCCTTGGCCACGGCGTAGGCCTCCTCCAGCCCCTGCCCCGCCGTCTCCAGCTGCTGCTTCTTGGCGATGAACACCCGGGCGTCCCCTTCGTTCCCCGCCTGGAGGGCCTTCTTGGCCAGGTCGGCGTACTTCTGCACCTCGGCACGGTTGGCCTCCACCTTGCTGCGGGTCCGGGTCTCCTCCGCCATCACGCCGGCGGTCTCACGCTTCACCTCCGCCAGGCTCTCGGTCATCTCGGTGAGGTACTGGTCGATCATCTTCCCCGGGTCCTCCGCCTTGTCCAACAGGGCGTTGATATTCGCCTTCACGATGGTGCTGAATCTGTCCAGGATACCCATAGATCATTTCTCCTTTTACTCTTTACTGGTTCTGGCCGCCCCCGGAGGTTTCCTCCCGGTTGGCCGCTTCCTGCTGCTGATATTTTTCCGCAAGGTCCTCCGCGTCATCCCTGCCGTTGCCGTCCTGGTCGTTGCCGAAGGTGGTGAGAGGGGTGTTCAGCATCTCTTGCAGCTGCTCCCGCTCCTTCTCCTTCTTCTCCTTGGATTTTTTCCACCACAGGTAGAGCACCGCCGCCAGAGCCGCCGCCCCCAGCAAGGCTGCTGCCACCGGCCAGGGAGACTTGGTCACCGTCATGATACGTTCCCCGGTTTTCTGGAATACAGTGGAAAAGTATTCCTCGTCGCTGAGGTCGGAGGTGTTGTACCGGTCCAGATAGTCCCGGAGGATGCCCACCGCCTCGTCGTCCATGATGCTCTTGGCCTGGGTCCCCGCGGTGTAGCCCACCATATAGTTGCCCCAGGCCTCCTGGTAGACCAGCAGGAAATGCCCCTCGTCCTGGAACAGCTGGTCGTAGAGGCGGGCGGAGAATTCGCCCATCTCGTTGGCGCTGGGCTCGGTGTTCCCGTCCACGTTATCGGTGAGGTAGAGATACGGCTGCACCCCGGTGGCCTTGTAAAAGTCCCGCATGCCACGGACCAGCATCGTCTCGTCCACGATCCAGCCCAGTTCGTCGGTGTAGTACCCTGTCTCGGTCACCGAGCCCGCCGGAAGGGGCTCCCGCTGGACGGTGGATGCGGCCACCGAGCCCCCCGCCCCGCCAAAGCTGCCGGCGATGGTGATAAAGATGCCCAGCAGCAGGACCAGGATGGCGACCCCCATCACCACCGAGAGGCAGCCGTTGCCAACGTCCCTTCCTCCCGGCCCGGGAGGCGGGGGGCTGTATCCTCCGCCTCCCCCTCCACGCCCTACCGGGACAAAGACGGTGCGTGTCCGCGGGACGCCCCAGCCCCAGCCGCCCACATGGGGCCTTGGCGGTGGCGGTGTTCTTGGGGACCGGTAGGAACTTCCTCCCCAAGAGGAGCCGCCCCCTCGGGAGGACCCGCCGCCCCAACTGGAGCCGCCCCGGCTGCGTCCTCCGCCGGAGAAGCCCCCTGAACTGCGTCCTCCGCCGGAGAACCCGCCGGAACTCCGTCCCCCGCCGGAAAACCCGCCCCCTCCTCTGCCTGCTCTGCCCATCTGGGCCACCTCCTTTTTACGCCTGTCACACAGGGGGACAAAAAAGTCTTTTGTCCTTTACCATATTGTAGCACAAAGTTGTGAAGGATTCCACGGGAAATTGTGAAGAAATGGGATCGGGGGGTGAAAAAGATGGAGTGTTGTGGTGGTTGGTTGTGGGTGAGGGAAAAAGGCTCCCCCAGATGGTGCCCCAACCATGTGAATACCGGTTCTTAGGCATGGAAAGGAAGGAGCGCAAAAAAGCCCGCCCACCATACCAGTGAACAGGCTGTTTTAAAGAAAAGTCCGATCGTGCTCACGCCCCCATCACGCCCCACGGCAAAGCATCACCAGCAGCGTCCCCCCGCGGGCAGTGATCTTTGCCGTGTCCAAAATGTGATTGCTCACCCCCAGCGGGTAAAACCCCGTCAGCAGGTGATTGGTAAGGGGATATTCCACCCCCGTCTCGGTGACCCGGCAGTTGCCGCCGACAGCGAAGAGGGAGAGGTAGGCGTCCTCCCCCAGCCAGGCCCCCTTGGGCAGGGTGATGGTCTCGTTGCGGATGACGCTGGCCCAGCAGTCCCGGTCCCGCAGTTCCCCGCGGGCGCCGTGGTCGATGAGGTAGCCCAGGGTCTGGATGTTGGCGATGGTGTGGTCCAGCCGGCCCCCCATCCCCCCCAGGATGATGAACCGGGTGCATCCCCGCTCCAGGCCGGCATCGACGCCGAGGATGCAATCGGTCTGGTCCTTCTGGGAGGGGTAGACCTCCAGGAAGGGGCCCGGCTCCGGCATGGGGGCGGAATCGAAGTCCCCCAGGATCAGGTCCGGGGGGAAGCCCAGCCGCTGGGCGTTGAGATAGCCCGCGTCCGCCCCGATGATAAAATCATCCGGCTGGCGGGTGAGGCCCAGCAGGTCGGCGTGCTCCACCGGCCTGCCGCAAAATAAGATACACCGTCCCATGGTGTCCCCCTCCTTCTGTCTATGGCTTGTTCAACTCCCAGTCCTTTACCGACAGGAGTTCCTGGTAGATGGCCCGGTAGTTTTGGTGGCGGCTCTGGGCCACCTCCCCCGCCTCCACCGCCGCCAGGACGGCACAGCCCTTCTCCACCTGGTGGCTGCACCCGGTGAAGCGGCAATCCGCCGTGTAGGGGGCGAAGTCGGGGAAGCAATCGGCCAGCTGGGCGGCGGGCATCCGCTCGAACTGGAGGAGGTCCACCGCCGAGAAGCCGGGGGTGTCGGCGATGTACCCTCCCTGGCCGGTGGGGAACAGTTCCACGTGGCGGGTGGTGTGCCGCCCGCGGCCCAGCTTGCGGCTGATCTCCCCGGTGGCCAGGGCCAGCTGGGGGAAGATGGCGTTGAGAAGGCTGGACTTGCCGGCGCCGGAGTTGCCGCAGAAGGCGGTGATGCCCTGGGAGAGGTACTGGCGGAGGGGCTCGACACCGCTGCCGGAGAGGCTGTCCACCTGATAGGCGGGGTAACCGGCCCTCCGGTAGAGGGCGGCCAGGGGGGCGGTGTCGGCCAGGTCGGATTTGGTGAACACCAGGGCCACGGGGATACCCCGGCGGGCGGCGATGGTGGTGAGTTTGTCGATGACCAGCAGGTGGGGGGCGGGCTGGGTGGAGGATACCACCAGGACGAGGCGGGAGATGTTGGCCACGGGGGGGCGGATGAGGAAATTTTTTCTGGGTTCCAGGCAGGTGATGAAGCCGGTGTCGGGGCCGGTGGGCTGGACGGTGACCTCATCGCCCACCAGGAGTTGGGTGGCATCCTTGCGGAAGCGGCCACGGCCACGGCATTGGAGGTCCTGGCGGGGGGTGCGGACCAGATAGAAGCCGCCCTGGGAGCGGAGGATGAGGCCGGGGAGACCCGGCGGGTCTTGTGATGGTGCCAAGGGCGCACCTCCTTTCTTGCGGGGCGTGAGCCCCCAAATGACCGCCCGGGCACCGGGCCGCAGGTCCAGGGCCGCGCAGGCCCTGGTCGCCCGCCGCAGCGGGCGAAACCCCCTGTGAGACGACTTTTAGATGGCCGCCGCCGGAAAATAAAATGGTTTTGAGTAAGGCTGAAGAGGTTTCCTTTTCTAGGCGGTTTTCTCGAAGTGACAAGCACGGCGGCCAGAACGAGAGTGGCCTACACCCGGCCGCAGGAGCGTTTTTTCCCTTTGCAGCTTCTTTCCTTCAAGACAGGCCGCAGGCCGTTTCTTGAACGTGGGGGCTTTCGGTTTTGGTCTCGTTCCGTTCCATGCCTTTTTCTGTTATTTTATGAGGCATCTCTTCGACCGCCTCGCCGGCGGGGCCCTTCTTTCTGTGTCGACAGAAAGAAGGCAAAGAGCGACCAGGGCTGCGCCCTGGACCCGGACGGCCAAAGGCGTCAGTCGCTTAGGTTCGGACCCACAAACGCCGCCCAGTCCGCTTGGGCTGGAGTGCTCCCCGGCGCCATGATAGATGTCTGCCTTGGTGGCTCGATGCTTGGCCGGGCGGCTGGCTGCGGGGTGGGATGGATTCAGCAGCCGCTATGGTGGGTGGTTTCGCCCGCTCCCTCCTTGAAGTTGGCCTGATAAGGTGCCTCCGGCGGATTTTTAGTTCCCTGCGGGGGGTTGGGGTGGGGTCTACTGCCGCTAAAACGCGTCGCTTCTATCTGCCATAATGCTGGAGGTGCCGTCGTCGAAATCCACTCGGATGCTTTGATAGAGGCTTTCGTTAATGTAGACGTCGGCCACCGACTGGCCTTCGCCGTTCAGGGGGACGGTGACGGCTCGCTGCTCGGCGGGGTCGATGATGGAGGAGTAGACCTCCCTGCCGTCCAGCTGGACCACGATCTGGTAAGTATCGCCGGAGGACTGCATCTTTTCGGTGAAGAAAACACGCATCTTGTAGTTGGCGGTGGGGATGACCTCGTCACTGGCCACCGTCAGGTAGACGGTGCTGCCCACGTCGAGGCGGGCCGGGGACTTGGGGTGCTGGTTGATGACGGTGCCGTAGTCCATGGTGCTGGTCTCGTAGCTGACACTGACCTTGAAGCCCCGGGCGGTGATCTCGTCCTGGGCGATGGCCAGGTCGTAGGTCATCACGTCCGGCACCACCGCCTTGGGCTTGCCGGTGCCGGTGCTGACAAAGACGGTGATGGTGTCGCCGCTGACCACCTCCTCGTTCATGCCGGGGATGGTCTGGGTGACGTTGCCCTCCGGGATGGTGGGGCTGGTCTCCTCGGCGATGACGTAGTCCAGCCCCTTCTCCAGCAGCTTGGCGAACACCAGGGTGGCTTCCTGGTCCTTATAGTCGTCCAGCTGGAAGGACTGGCGGCCGGTGCTCACCTTCACCTTGATGGTGATGCCCTCCTTGACGTTCTTGCCGGAGCTGGGGTTCTGCTCAAAGATGGTGCCGGTGGGGTACTGGTCGTTGAACTCCTGGCTCTCCACCTCCAGCTTGTAGTTCTTTCCCTTCTTCTGGGCCTCGTCGTAGTCCTGGCCCACCAGGTCGGGGCAGGCCATGTCCGGCACCTTCTCGAAGGGCTTGTTGATGTGGAGCATCACCCCCATGAAGATGAGGGTCCCCACCACAAAGGCGCAGGTGATGCCGAAGAGGACGGTGAGGTAGGTGATCCGCTTCTTCTTCTTTTTCCTGCGCCGGGGGGCGGGACCGTCGTCCGGGTCCTCCTCCGGTTCCGGCTCCTCCCGGCGGCGGGAGCCGCCCCGGCTTCCTCTGCCGGCGGAGGAGGGGCCGCGGTCCCGTCGGCTCCCCTCCCGGCTGGCCCGCTGGGGGCCGCCGTCGTTGTCGTCGATGAAACGCTGGATGTCGCTGCCCCGCTCCATGGCGGTCTCCAGTTCGGCGTAGCCGAAGAGGACGCCCGGCTCCTGGAGGAACCGCCGCAGGTCCCGGAGCATCTCCCCGGCGGTCTGGTAGCGGCGGTCGGGGTCCTTGCACATGGCCTTCACGGTGATGTCCTCCAATCCTTCCGGGATATCCGGGTTCAGCTCCCGGGGGCGCAGGGGGCGGTCCTCGATCTGCTTGATGGCCACGCTGATGGGGGAATCGGCCTCAAAGGGGAGGCGGCCGGTGATCATCTCGAAGAGGATGACCCCGGCGGAGTAGAGGTCGGTGCGCTGGTCCACCACCCCGCCCCGGGCCTGCTCCGGGCTGATGTAGTGCACCGAGCCGATGGCCTTGTCGGTCATGGTGCGGGACTGGGAGAGGGCGAAGCGGGCGATGCCGAAGTCCATCACCTTGATGCTGCCGTCGGCCTTGACGATGATGTTCTGGGGCTTGATGTCCCGGTGGACGATGCCGTTGTCGTGGGCGTGGCGCAGCGCCTGCATCAGCTGGACGCAGAGGGAGGCGGCGGTATCCGGGGCCAGCACCCGGCTGCGCTCGATATACTCCTTGAGGGTGATGCCCTCCACCAGTTCCATGATGATGACCGGGTTGCGCCGGTCCAGCAGGACGTCGTAAATTTTGACGATGTTGGGGTGATCCAGGGAGTAGATGGCCTTGGATTCGTTGCGGAACCGGCGCAGCGATTCCTCGTTGTCGGCGAACTCGTCCCGGAGCATCTTGACGGCCACCCAGCGGTCCTCCACCGTGTCGATGCCCTTGTAGACATTGGCCATCCCGCCCACCCCGATCAGGTCCTCGATGAGGTAGCGGCCCTCCAGCATCTTGCCTACTGCATTATCCATTCCTGTTCTCCTCGTACCAAATGATGACGGCGGTGATGTTGTCCCGGCCGCCCCGGCTGTTGGCTGCGTCGATGAGGCACTTGCTGTCCTCCTGGCTCACCGACTGGCGGGCGCACTCCCGCAGGGTGGTGGGGTCCACCATGCTGTACAGCCCGTCGGAGCAGAGCAGCAGGGCGTCCCCCGGCTCCAGGCGGCACTGGGTGTAGTCGGCGGCCACCGCCGCCGCCACCCCCACCGCCCGGGTGAGGCTGTTGCGGGCGGGGTGGTGGTCCAGTTCCTCCCGGCTCAGTTCCCCCCGGTCAAAGAGCAGCTGGGCCTGGGTGTGGTCCACCGTCAGCTGCCGCAGCTCCTGCCCCCGCACCAGGTAGGCCCGGCTGTCCCCCACGCTGGCGATATAGGCGGTCTCCCCGCTGACGATGGCCAGGCAGACAGTGGTGCCCATCCCCCCCATGCTCTGGGGGTCCTGGGCGGCCTTGTCAAAGACCATGGCGTTGGCGTTGGCGATGGCCCCCTCCAGCAGCATGTACACTGACCGCTGGTCGATGCCGGGGCGGTAGGCCCCCTCCAGCATCCGGCGTATCTCCTCGCAGGCCACGGCGCTGGCCACCCCGCCGGCGTTCTCCCCCCCCAGCCCGTCGCAGACCACGCCGTAGGCAAAGCCCGGGGAGAGGGCCTCCCCGGCGAACCGGTCCTCATTGATGCGCCGTTCCAGTCCCCTGTCCGTGGCGCCGATGATCCGAAGCATGGCAGTCACCTCCATAAACGGGCCCCGCCCGCAAAAATTCGTCTGGCTTCTATTTTACCCAATTTTTGGGAGAAAGGCAAAGATTTTATGAAAAAATCGGTCTGGTCCGATCTAAGAGCCTATTCAAAATCTCCCCGCACGCCGTCTTAGTCTCCAGGCACCCACTATCGCCCCGCACCAGGCAAGGCGGCGTCAGCCGCCGTGCAGGGCCCGACCGCGGCGGCACGCCGCAGTCTCCAGGCACCCACTATCGCCCTGTGCCAGGCAAGGCGGCGTCAGCCGCCGTGCAGGGCCCGACCGCGGCGGCACGCCGCAGTCTCCAGGCACCCACTATCGCCCCGCACCAGGTAAGGCGGCGTCAGCCGCCGTGCAGGGCCCGACCGCGGCGGCACGCCGCGCCGTGCAGGGCTCGACTGCGGCGGCACGCCGCCGCAGTTGGCCGCAGGCCGCCGCGATATCCGACCCCAACTCCCGCCGGATGGTGGCGTTGACCCCCAACTCCCCCAGCCGCCGGGCGAACCGCTCCACGGCGGCCCGGGTGCTCCGCCGGGTGTCCCGCTCCGCCACCGGGTTCACCGGGATGAGGTTGACGTGGCAGGTCTGGCCCCGCAGCAGCCGGGCCAGAGCCGCCGCCTGGGCCGGGCTGTCGTTGACCCCGTCGATGAGGGCGTATTCGTAGGAGATCCGCCGCCCGGTGGCGGCGAAGTAGTCCCGGCAGGCCTCCATCAGTTCCCCGATGGGATACTTCCGGTTCACCGGCATGATGGCGTCCCGGGCGGCATCGTCGGGGGCGTGGAGGGAGACCGAGAGGGTCACCCCCAGCTTTTTTTCCATCAGCGCCCGGATGCCGGGCACCAGGCCGCAGGTGCTGAGGGAGATATGGCGGTACCCCAGCCCCTGTCCCTCCGGGGAGCAGAGGATGGTGAGAAAGTCCAGGACGTTTTGGAGGTTGTCCAAAGGCTCCCCGATGCCCATGAGCACCAGGGAGGAGACCGGCCTGCCCATCTGCCGCTGGACCTCGTAGACCTCCCCCAGCATCTCCCCGGCGGTGAGGTCCCGCACCAGCCCCCCCAGGGTGGAGGCGCAGAACCGGCAACCCATCCGGCAGCCCACCTGGGTGGAGACGCAGAGGCTGGGGCCGTGGTGGTACTCCATCCAGACCGCCTCCACGCAGTTGCCGTCGGCCATCTCCAGCAGGAATTTCCGGGTGCCGTCCAGCTTGGACTCCAGCCGCAGCCGGGTCCGCACCGGGGGGATGAAGGCCGTCTCTGCCAGTTTTTGCCGAAGGGCCAGGGGCAGGTCGGTCATCTCCTCCAGGGTGGTCACCTGCTTTTTGTGCAGCCAGGTGTATAACTGCTTGGCCCGGTACTTGGGCTCCCCCAGGTCCTGGACCACCCAGCGGGCCAGTTCCGGCAGGGGGAGGGAGAGAAGATCGGTCATGGGGTCGCCTCCTTGCAGGTGAGTATCGCCACGAAAAAGCCGTCGCAGTCCAGCCCCTCCCGGCCGTGGATGTAGGTCCGAAAGGGCCCGGCGGCGGCAAAGCCCGGGTGGCCCGCCAGGAACCGCTCCACCACCTGGTCGTTTTCCCGGGGGTCCAGGGTACAGGTGGAGTAGACTAGCCTCCCCCCGGGGCGGAGGAACCGGGCGGCGTTCTCCAGTATATTATACTGCACCCGGGGCAGCCCGTCCAGGGCGTCCAGGGGCTTATAGCGTATTTCCGGCTTGCGCCGCAGCGTCCCGAAGCCGGAGCAGGGCACGTCGCAGAGCACCCGATGGAACCGGCCCTCCAGGGCGGGGTCCGGGGCGGCGGCGTCCCCCGGGGCGGTCTCCAGGACAGAAAGCCCCAGCCGGGCGGCGCCCTCCGCCACCAGGGCCAGGCGGTGGGGGTAGAGGTCCCGGGCCAGGAGAAGGCCCCGGTCCTCCATCCGCTGGGCGGCGGTGAAGGTCTTGCCCCCGGGGGCGGCGCAGAGGTCCAGCACCGCCATCCCCGGCCGGGGGTCCAGGGCGGCGACGCAAAGCTGGCTGGAGATATCCTGGACATGGAACAGCCCCTCCCGGAAGGAGGGCAGGGCGGCGATGTTCCCCGGCTCCACCAGGCGGAGGGCGTTTTCCACCCCCTCCACCGGCAGGCTCTCCACCCCCTCCCGGGAGAGGCGGCTCTGCAAAGCGGGGAGGGTGGTCCTAAGGGTGTTCACCCGGATAAAGGTGGGGGCGGGTCCCCGGGTCCCCTCCAATATCTCCAGGGCGGCGTCGTGGCCGTAGGCCTTCCGCCACCGCTGGATCAGGGGAGAGGGGACCGAATACTCCACCGAAAGGGCGGTGAGCTTGTCCTTGGGGGCGGGGGCGGCAAAGCCCCCCCGGACCATGGCCCGGAGGACGCCGTTGACCAGCCCGGCGGCCCGGCCCTTCTTCAGGGCCTTCACCAGGTCCACCGTCTGGTCCACGGCGGCGGAGGGCGGGATGCCGGGGGAGAACATCAGCTGGTAGGCCCCCAGCCGCAGCGCCGCCCGGACCTCCGGCTCCAGCCGGGCCACCGGCGTGCGGGAGTAGTGGTCCAGGGTCCAGTCCAGGGTGATGCGGCGCTCCAGCACGCCATAAAAGAGGGCGGCGCAAAAGGCCCTGTCCCGGGGGGAGAGGGCCTCCCGCTGGAAGTAGGGTTCCAGCACCAGGTTGGAGTAGCTGCCGTCCCGCTCCACGTCCAGGAGGGCGGAGGCGGCGGTCTGTCGTGGGGTCATGGGCGGGGGCCTGCCTTTCTTTATGATCTTTCAACCATTGGTTGATTGCTTTTTTCCTGTGTGTCTGCTATGCTTGAAAGCAACGCAAGGAGGTGATAGGACGGTATGGGACCGCCGATAGACAAAGACAGCTTTGGCAGGTTTGTCTTTGAAGAGCGAAGGCGCTTGGGACTAACACAAAAAAATCTGGCGGAGCAGCTATATGTCTCCAATCAAGCGGTAAGCAAGTGGGAGCGGGGGCAGAGCCTGCCGGATGTTGAACTGCTGATCCCCTTGGCAGAAATTTTGGGCGTCACCGTGACGGAACTGCTGGAGGGCAGACGTTTACAAACCGGGGAAAAGCTGGAGCAGGATGCGGTAGAGCATCTGATCCAAAAGGTCCTTCTGTCCTTCCCTGTTTCTCGAGTCGCTTCCTGGGTATTTTTGCTGTTCATCGACATGGGGATCGAGTGGTCCCTGTTCTCCTACTGTGATTGGCGGCAGATCCCCTATTTTCAGTTCGTGCTGCCACTACGGCTGCTCTTTTTCATGGCGGGATATTTTTTGTTGGAGCAGCCGGCAGCAGGAATATCAAAAAACAAGGGTCTCCATTTGCTGCTGTCCCTTACGATACTTTCTGTATTCCTGTTTGAGCTGACCGCCATCCTGTTCTGGGACCACCCCGACAAAGGCTTCATTGTAAATGATGTTTTGCGGGGGATGCTCTGGCTCCTATTTTTGACCGGCATTTTTCTTGTCTTTTCCAAAGCAGTAAAATGTGATCTCCTTTTGTTTCACCATTTTATGACCGTCCTATCATCCATACTGGTTTTTCTTTCCGATCAGGGGTTTCTTGTGGACTATGAAGGGAAAAGTTATCTTTTGATCTCAAATAGCTTATGGACCTATCTTATCTCTACTTTAGTATTGTGCGTCCTTGCTTTTTTGAGCAAACAAAAAACGATACTTGCAAAAAATCAGGAGGATAGACAAAATGAGACGTAGGTCTATATCGGATGCCAGTAGGGTGCCTCCGGCGGATTTGGATTCCCTGCGGGGGGAAGGAGCGGCCCGCTACGGCGGGCCCCCCCCCC
>CAJUFR010000063.1 GCA_910585525.1 uncultured Angelakisella sp. | reverse complement strand
CCCGCGGCGGCGGGCGACCAAGGGCTACGCGCCCTTGGATGGGCGGCCCGGAAGCCCGGGCGGGCAGGGCGGGGCTTACGCCCCGCAAAAGCCGCTGTCCAAGTCCCCAAGCACCCGCTACCGAACCATACAGGGCCTCTTATTATCAAACTTCCACCCGGGGATGAGATACTGCATCCCCACAGCGTCGTTCCGGGCACCCCGGCCCTGGCACTTCTCCTGGTACAGCCGGTGAGCCTTCTCGATCTGCTCCCGGTCCACCTCGATGCCAAGCCCCGGAGCCTCCGGCAGGTCGATGCACCCGCCCACGATCTCCAGCGGCCGCTTGGTGAGCCGCTCCCGGCCCTCCTGCCAGATCCAGTGGGTGTCGATGCCGTTCATCTTGCCGGGGATGGCGGCGGCGCACTGCACCACCATGGCCAGGGAGATATCGAAGTGGTTGTTGGAGTGACAGCCCCACATCAGCCCGAAGTCGTTGCACAGCTGACCCACCCGCACCGATCCCTCCATGGTCCAGAAGTGAGGGTCCGCCAGGGGGATATCCACGCTTTGCAGGGCGATGGTGTGGCACATCTGCCGCCAGTCGGTGTTGATCATGTTGGTGGCGGTGGGCATCATGGTGGCCTTGCGGAACTCCGCCATCACCTCCCGGCCGGAGAAGCCGTCCTCCGCGCCGACCGGGTCCTCGCAGTAGGCCAGCACCTCCTTCAGTTCCGGGCCGATCTCCAGGGCCTCCTTGAGGCTCCAGCAGCCGTTGGGGTCCAGGTCCACCCGGGCGTCGGGGAAGGCGGCCTTGATGGCCTGGACCGCCTTTAGTTCCTCCCGGGGGGCCAGGACGCCGCCCTTCAGCTTGAAGTCCTGGAAGCCGTATTTCTCGTGGGTGGCCTTGGCCAGGGCCACGATGGCCTCCGGGGTCATGGCCTCCTCGTGGCGGAGGCGGTACCAGTCACAGGCCGCCTCCGGCTCCTCCTCGTACTCCAGGTCGGTCTTTTTCCGGTCCCCGATGTAGAATAAGTAGGACAGGAACCGCACCCGCTCCCGCTGGACGCCATCCCCCATGAGGGCGGCGGCGGGGACCCCCAGCAGCTTGCCCAGCAGGTCCAGCAGCGGGGCCTCGATGGCGGTGACCACATGGACGCCGGTGCGCAGGTCGAAGGTCTGGAGCCCCCGGGCGTCGTCCTTGACGTTGGCGGCCAGCCAGGCCCGGACCTTGTTCAGCGTCTGCTTATAATCGGCCACCCGGGTGCCCACCACCAGGTCCCGGACGCTCTCCAGGGCCTGGGTGATCTTCTCCCCGCCGGGGACCTCCCCCACCCCCTCGGCGCCGTTGGAATCGGTGAGGATGACCACGTTGCGGGTGAAGTAGGGGGCGTGGGCGCCGGAGAGGTTCAGTTCCATACAGTCATGCCCGGCCACGGGGTAGATCTCCATCTTTGCGATGGTCGGTATCGTCATGTCTCGTCACTCCTATTTGGTCTCAGATAAGCCCGGCCTCCCGCATGGCGGCCCGTATCTTTTCCAGCACCGGGCCCTCGGGGGTGGGCAGGTTGGGCAGGTAGGGGTCCCCCACGTCCAGCCCCCGGAGCTTCGCCATATCCTTGGCGGCCACCGGGAAGGAGGCCCCGTCCATGGACAGCCGCACCGGGTTCAGCTTGAACTGGGCTTCCAGCGCCCCCTTCATATCCCCGGCGATGTATTTATGGTAGACGTCGCCGATGAGTTCCGGCATAAAGTTGCCGGCGGTGCAGACCCCTCCCACCGCGCCGACGCAGAGGCTGGCGTAGAGCAGGGTGTCCTTGCCCCCGAACACCTTGAAGTCCACGTCCCGGCCCAGCCGGACGCACTCCTCGGTAAGGGTCATGTCCCCGGAGGTATCCTTCATCCCCACGATGTTGGGGACCTGGTGGGCCAGGCGGGAGATGAAGGCGGCGGTAAGGCCGTACCCCACCCGGCCGGGGTTGTTGTAGATGAGCACCGGTGTCTCCGGGATGGCGGCGGCGATGGTCTCAAAGTGGCGGTACAGTTCCGCCTCGCTGGGCTTGAGGAACATGGGCTGGAGCACCGACACCGCCGCCGCCCCCTTGGCCGCCGCCATTTTGGCCAGCCGGACGCACTTTTTGGTGTTGATGGCCCCGACGCCGAAGTAGACCGGCACCCGGCCCGCCGCCTGGTCCAGGGCGATGGCAAGGCCCCGCTCCATCTCCTCCTCCTCCACCTGGTAGAACTCCCCGTTGGAGCCAAAGAGCAGAATGCCCTCCAGGCCGCCGCCGATGACATAGTCGATCTGGCGGCGGAACCGGGCCTCGTCGATGCGCTCCTCCCCGTCGATGGGGGTGAGGATGGGGACGACGACACCCTTGATGAAAGCAGTATCCATATGGGGCACCTCTTTCCTATCGTCCCAGTTCGATCCCGGTCAGGTGCTCGTAATACTGGATCATGGCGCTGTGGTCCTTGCGGCCCCCCTCACGGTTGTGGAGCCACTGGAGGACCTCCATCACCTCGGCGGTCATGGGCAGCGGCACCCCCACGGTGTGGGCGCAGTCCAGGGCGTTGTTCAGGTCCTTGATGTGCAGGTCCACCATAAAGCCGGGCTTGTCGTTGGCGGCGATCATCATGGGGGCCTTGGCGTTCATGACGGTGGAGCCGGCCAGTCCCCCCCGGATAGCCTCGAACACCAGCTGGGGATCGACGCCGGCCTTCCGGGCCAGGGTCAGGGCCTCGGCCAGGGCCTGGATGTTGCAGGCCACGATGATCTGGTTGGCCAGCTTGGTGGTGTTGCCGGCCCCCACGTCGCCGCACCGGACCACCGAGGCGCCCATGGTCGCCAGCACCGGCTTGAATTTGTCGAACACCTCCTGCTTGCCCCCTACCATAAAGGAGAGGGTGCCGTCGATGGCCTTGGGCTCGCCGCCGGAGACAGGGGAATCCAGCATCTCCACCCCTCTTTTGGCCAGTTCAGCGGCGATCTTTTTGGCGTTCACCGGGTTGATGGAACTCATATCGATGAAGGTGGAGCCGGGCTTCATGTAGGCGCCGACCCCTTCCTCCCCCAGCATCACCGCCTCCACCTGGGGGGAGTTGGGCAGCATGGTGAGCACCAGGTCGCAGCTTTCGCCGATCTCCCGGTTGGTGGCGGCCTTGGCCCCGGCGGCCACGATCTCGGCCACCGAATCCCGGTTCAGGTCGCTGACCAGCAGGTCAGTGTAGCCGCCCTTCATCAAATTCTTTGCCATGGGCTTGCCCATGATGCCAAGCCCGATCAGTCCGATCTTCATAAGTAAAAACCTCCTAAATAATATGATCTGATGTAACAGTGGTTTAGAGAAGCAGGGTCAATAACGGCACCGTCACCAGCGACGACAGGGTGGACAGAAAGACGCACTTGGAGGCGAACCGGGCGTCCGCCCCGTACTTCTGGGCCAGGATGGCGGTGGTGGAGCCGATGGGCATGCCGGTGAGGGCGACGCTGACCCCGGTGGTCAGCGGGTCCACCCCCAGCAGCTTCAGCCCCGCCAGGCAGAGGGCCGGCAGCGCCAGCTGCCGCACCAGGATCAGGTACCCCGCCTTGGGCTCCGCCACGTCCCGGACCTCCACGTCGGCCAGGATGGCCCCCACCAGGGCCATGGCGATGGGGGAGGTGCAATCCCCCACATGGCCGATGGCGGTGTCCACAAAGGCGGGGAGGGGCAGCTGGAGCACCATCCGGGCCAGGCCCAACGCCACGGCGATGATGGAGGGGTTCAGCAGCACCTTTTTTGCCCGCTGCCACCGGTCCCCCTCCTGTTCAAAGAGGGAGATGCCGGCGCTCCACATAAGGATGCGGGTGGGGATGACAAAGAGGGAAGCAAGGAACAGCCCCTCCTCGCCGTAGGCCCCCGCCACCACCGGCAGCCCGGCGAAGCCGGAATTGGTCACCAGGGTGCCGTACTGCATGACGCACCGTTCCCCCGGGGGCATCCGGCGGTAGAGGACCTTCCCCGCCGCCAGGGCAACCCCCGCCATAACAAAGGCGATGGCCAGCGCCAGCCCGCCCCGGTACAGGGCGGCCAGGTCGAAGGGCATGTGGAAGGAATCGAACACCATGCAGGGCAGGGTGACCATCAGGGTGAAATCGGTGAGTTTGCCCCGGGTGTGGTCGTCAAACAGCCCCCTTTTCCGGCAGGCGATCCCCAGCAGGATGTAAAGGAACAGCACCGACTGGGTCTGGGCCATTTTGATGAAGGTGTCCATCCTAGGCGGCCTTCTTCAGTTTGTCTTTCCGCTCCTGGACGACGGCGTAGGCCACCGAGGCCAGGATGAACAGCCACAGCACCCAGCAGATGGGCCCCCGGGTGAAGAATACCGTCAGGTCCCCGCCGGACCCCTTGAGGGCGTCCACAAAGTACCGCTCCAGGTCGCCCCCCAGGATGAAGCCGATGAGGAAGGGGGTGGCGGGCAGCTTCAGCTTGACAAAGAGGTAACCCACGATGGCAAAGACGATCAGGGACCAGACGTCGAACATGACGCCGTAGTTGGCGGCGTAGGCCCCCACCACGCACATCAGCAGGATGATGGGGTACATCCGCTGCTTGGGGATGTAGATGATCCGGGAGATGAGCTTGATGGGGAAGAACATCACCGCGAACATGATGACGTTGCAGAGGGCAAGGCCGATGAGGACACTGTACCACAGGTCCTGGTTGTTGCTGATGAACAGCGGCCCGATCTGCATCCCCTGGAGGGCGAAGGCCCCCACCAGCACGGCGGTGGTGGAATCCCCGGGGATGCCCATAGAGAGCAGCGGGATGAGGGCGCCGCCGGTGAGGCCGTTGTTGGCCGATTCGCTGGCGATAAGGCCCTCGGTAGCCCCCTTGCCCAGTTCGTCCGGGTGCTTGGAGAAGTTCTTGGTCTGGGTGTAGGCCATGAGGCTGGCGGCGGAACCGCCCACCCCGGGGAGGATGCCCATAAAGGTGCCCAGGGCGGAGGAGCGCAGGACGTTGACGATCTGGCCCTTGAAGTCGGCAAAGGAGAACTTGCGGGCGTTTTTGGCCAGCAGCCCCTTGTCGATGTGCTCCTTCTTCATCCCCTTTTCCGCTTCCTCCAGCATCTGGCCCAGGGCGAACAGCCCGATGAGCACCGGCAGCAGGGAGAAGCCGTAGATCAGTTCCTTGCGGAACAGGTGGGGCACCAGCCGCAGCTTGTTGTTGTCGTCAAAGGTGCCCATCAGCGCCACCAGCACCCCGGCAAGCCCCATCCAGATGCCCATGAGCATCTGCCCCTTGGAGAGGGCGGCGATGATGGTGAGGGCGAAGAGGATGACCAGGAATTTTTCCACGGCGGAAAACTGGATGGCCAGCTTGGCCAGGGGCGGGGTGAAGAGCCAGAGGCAGACCAGGCTGAACATCCCCCCCAGCAGGGAGGCGGTGATGCCGATCTTGAGGGCCCGCTCCCCCTCCCCCTTCAGGGTCATGGGGTAGCCGTCAAAGCAGGTGGTGATGGAGGACGGGGTGCCGGGGATGTTGATGAGGACGGCGGGGATGAGCCCCCCGGAGATGCCCCCCACGTACAGCCCCAGCAGCAGGATAAGGGAGGTCTGGAGGTCGTAGGCGTAGGTCAGCGGCAGGAACACCGCCACCGCCATGGTGGCGGTCATGCCGGGGATGGCCCCGAAGACGATGCCCATGGTGACCCCCAGCACCGCGATCAGAAGGTTCTGGAGGGTGAAGATGCTGGCAAGGATATCCATCATAGCCGGTCCCTCCTTCCTTAGGGCAGGGTGACGTTGAACAGCTTACCGAAGATAAGCCACACCGCCACCGGGAATACCACAGCGATCACCGCGGACACCAGCAGGGAATTTTTCTCCAGGGTGCCGCAGAACAGAACGTTAAAGAGCAGGACGAACAGGATGCTGGCGGGCAAAAACCCCACCAGGTCCAGGGCCAGGACGTAGAGGATCATCAGGATGACGGTGCCGAACAGCTTCAGCTTGTCGTACCCCTCCACAAAGAAGCGGTACTTCTTCCCGCCGTTCTTCCGCTCCTTCAGGGCGGCCAGCAGCTTGGGGACGGCGATGACCAGCCCCAGCACCACCAGCAGGGTGATGATGATCTTTGGAAAGAACAGGTGGGAGGTGGAGTATTTGTAGGCGTAGAACTCGGCCACAGCAAGGACCTCCTTAGAGAAATGGGGGGCGTCCCGGCCGCCTCCCGGCAGCCGGGGCGCCCCGAAAGGAAAAGGATAGGGTAGCTAGGTCTAGCCCACCAGGGCGTCAAAGTCGGGGCAGTCGGCGATGACAGCACTCATCTTGTCCCGCTTCTGGTAGATGTGGTCCTTGGCGGCGTTGTGGTCCATGAACTGCGCCCGGTAGCCCAGCGCCTCGATGGCGGTCTTGTACTCGGGGCTGGTGGCGACCGCCTCAAAAGCGGCGTCCATGGCGGAGACGAACTCCGAGGAGGCCCCGGTGCCGTAGAAGGCGAAATATTCCTTAGAGAAGTTGAAGGGCTCGCCGCCGATGGAGATGCCCTGGTCGGCGAAGGTGGGCCACTCCTTGCCCTCGATCTTGCTGCCCATCAGGCCGATGACATTCACCTTCAGCTGGGCGTCCACCCCGTCCAGGGTGTACTCCTCCACCGCGGAGGCGGCGGCGTAGATGCCCTGGCAGTTGCCGTCCCAAAGGGCCTGCAGCTTCTCGGAGGTGGAGCCGGTGACGAAAGCCTTGAGGTTCTTGGCCACCGCCTCGCCGTAGGTCTCCTCCAGCCACATGTAGATGGCGTCAAAGCCCAGCTGGGAGACGCCGCCGGCCTCTACCGCCAGGCGGACCACCTCGTTCGGGTTCTCGCTCATCCACTTGCCCATCTCGGCGATGGTGGTGTAGGGGGCGGAGGCGGAGGCGGCGAAGCAGTCGCCGGGGTTGTAGCCGTAGCTGCCGCCCACGATCATCTTATCCATGGAGTAGTCGTCGGCGTCATAGGCCCCGAACAGCACCCCCAGATAGGTCATGTCGTGGAACATCATGATGGTGTCCTCCCCCTTGGTGGAGACGATCTCCTCCAGGGCCCGGCCGGCGCCGATGGGGTCCACCTTGATGTTGCAGCCGTACTTCTCGCTGATCATCCGGGTCACCAGGTCGGCGGTGAGGTAGGTGTCACCGGTGACCGAGGTGGCGCCGATGACCACCCGGATGGTCTTGCCCTTCAGGTACTCGGCGGGGTCCACTTCCGGGGCGGGGGCCGGGTCGCCGGAACTGGGGCTGGTGGAGGGGGCGGGAGCGGGGGCCGGGGCGGTGCTGCCGCCGCTGCCGCCGTTACAGGCCGCCATGGTGGCCACCATCAGGGCGGCCAGGGCGATGGAGATGAGTTTTTTCAGTTTCATGGTCGTTTACTCCTTTGCGCTGTTTTTATGTAAGAGGTTATCGCGTACTTTGGTAAAATAGCCGCCTTACCCAAACCGCCCCAGGTCGGTAAGATTCCCGGCCTGGTCAAAGGGCAGTTCCATCACCTCGGTCTCCTGCTCCAGGTAGGGGTGTCCGGCGATCTGGGGCAGGTAGTTTTCCGAAAGGTAGATATGGGTCAGTTCCATGGAGTTGGCGATCCGCACCAGCCGGGGCCCCTGGGGGCCAACGCCGGTACAGGTGCGCAGGCAGACCTGGATGGCCTCCCGGTCGTTTTTCAGTACCATGGGGATGCGGACATTTTCGATCACCGTGGAGGTGATGACGTTGGGATAGGTCTGCTCCCAGTCCATCTTGTCAAAGAACCGCCGGGTGGTGGCGTGGGCCATGCCGCAGCCGGTGCCGTTGTGGTGGCTCTCGGGGCTGAGGTCCAGCACCGCCACCCGCTGGGACCGGAGGCCGCCGCTGGCGTAGGGTGTGACGAAGGTGCCGGTGATGTTGGCGTCCATCCCCCCGCCGGAAAAGTTCTTGCCGATGGTGTCCACCACCAGCACCTCGCATTCCGGGACGTGGATGCGGGGCAGCAGCCCCATGGCCTTTTTCAGGTAGTCCGGTTCCTTTTCCGGGATCTCCTCCCGGTCCAGTACCACCACCTCCGCCGTCCGGTCGTAGGCGTTTTCCAGGATGCCCACCCCGAACAGCACCGGCAGCGCCTCCAGCACGGTGGAACCGAAGAGCCGGACGTTTTTGGCCATGTTCTGGAAGCCCTCCTTGTGGCACCAGTCGGCCCCCACCTGCTTGCCCAGGCCGATGGCCATCATCTTCATCAGACCGCTCTCGCAGGGACCCCGGAAGCAGGTGTGGGGCTTGATCCGGTTGCAGACGATGACCCCGTCCGCCTGGGCGGCGTCCCGGCTCATGTAGACCTGGGCCCCCTCGGCGTTGCGCCCGGCGGGGACCACCTCCATGCCGGAGCGGATGGGGCAGCCCACCGTCTCCTCGGTGATGCCCAGTCCCGCCAGCACCTCCCGCTGTCCCTGGGAGGTGGCGCCCCCGTGGCTGCCCATGGCCGCCACCAGGTAGGGTTCCCCGCCGCAGTCACGGACGAACCGCACCAGCGTCCCCAGGATCAGGGGGATGTTGCGGATGCCCCGGCTCCCCGCCGTGATGGCGATCTTCATCCCCGGCCGGATGCCGGCCGCCACCCCTTTTTTGGCCAGCAACGCCAGGATATGTTCCGGCAGCCGGTCCGCCGGGATGTGCTCATCCGGGAACCGCTGCCGCACCCGCGCCACCCGGGGAATGGGGACCGCTTCCAGCAGCCCGCTGACGATACTTTCCACCGCCGGTCATCTCTCCTTTGCCGTCTTTGATGGTCCTATTGTAGCCCATCCCGGCAGGCGATTCCATTCGCAGAATATATGAAGATAAAACATAACTTTTATTTCTTCCGATATTATTTCATCTTTTTGAAATGATTATTTCATTTTACTGGAAAATTTTTGAAAAAAGTGAAATCTTGTTTCTGCTGTCGGCAGAGGCCCTTTGGGCAGAAAAACACCCTGGCCTGTGACAGGCCAGGGTGTTTTTCCCGGGGGCGGGTCATTCCTGATTTTTCCCCGCCAAAAACCGCTTGTGGAACCAGATGCCCCCCAGCCCCAGCAGGCCGGTGCAGGCGAAGATGGCAAGGGTGAGCCACAGCTGGTTGCCGGCGAAGCTGGCCCCCGCCCAGGTGGAGGTGACCACCGAGGGGATGCGGGCCAGGGTGGAGAGGACCAAAAACCGCCCCAGGGGCAGGGGGCTGAGGGCGCAGACATAGACCAGGATATCCTTTGGGGTGCCGGGGATGAAGTAGAGGAGGAACACCAGCCCCTCCAGCCGGGACTCCTCCTGCAAAAAACGGTACTGCCGCAGCTGGGCAGCCAGGGAGGTGCGCTCAAAGGCGGCGCGGCCCTTTTTCCGCACCGCCAGGAACACCCCGGCGCTGCCCAGCAGGCACCCCAGCAGACAGAGGGCCAGGCCACCCCAGGCCCCGTACATCGCCCCCGCCACCAGTTCCACCGGCTCCCCGGGGATGATGGCCACCACCACCTGGAGCAGCTGGACCCCCAAAAGGGCCAGCACCCCCCACACCCCCAGGGCCTCCACCTGTCCCCGGAGCCAGCCGCCGAACTCCGGCTGCATCATCCACCGGATCAGGGGGAGGCAGGCGGCGCAGAGGACCAGCAGCAGCACTGCCCCCAACCCCAGCAGCGCCAGCCGCCCTTTCCCCGGTCCCTGCTGTTTTTTTTCGCTCATGATCTGTCCTCCATGATTTTTTTATCCGCCCCCCTATATTTTGTCACATTTTTCGTGTACAATAGGGTGCGTGGTTTTCTTCTTTCTCTCATGATACGACTTTTCCCGGGGGAAAACTACAGAGAAATGATGAACGAACTGTGTATCTTTTGGCCGGAAAGGAAGGAGGGGTCGTCGATGGAACACAACGCCTTTACCCAGGGGGTCCGCCCCGGCAGCGTCACCACCAGCCACGAGGTGATGATCCTCATCTGTTACCTGATGGACCAGGCGGGGCAGCCGGTCTCCTTCCAGGAACTGAGCGCCGCCCTCCAGGGCCAGGAACTGGTGAACTACTTCCAGCTGGTGGAGGCGGTGGAAACGCTGCGCCGCTCCGGCCATATCCTCCCCCAGGAGCACCAGGGGGAGCCCCGGTACGCCCTTGCCGCTTCGGGGCGGGAGATCTCCAGCAGCTTTGAGGACAAGCTGCCCCCGGCGGTGCGGGAGCGGGGGGCCCGGGCGCTGGAGCGCATCCTCACCCTGGTCCGCCGCCAGCGGGAGAACCGGGTGGATATCCGCCAGGCGGAGGACGGCTGGACCATCTCCCTTACCATCCCGGATATCGGCAGCGACCTGCTGAGCCTTTCCATCTTCATGCCCACCCGGGAGGAGTGCGAGGCCATCCGCCGCCGGTTCCTCAACGACCCCATGCTGGTCTACAAAGGGGTGTTCGCCCTCCTCACCGGGGATACCCAGACGGTGGGGGAGTTGGTATCCCACCAGCCCGACCTCTTCCAGGACACATAAGGAGGCTCTATGACCAAATCTATCATCACCCTTCTCCTCACCTTCTATTCGGTGGCCAGGATCTCCGCCATCGCCTATTACCTCTATTACGATATCCAGGGGCTGCCCACCTGGGTGCTGCTCATCACCTCCGCCTGCTGCCTGGTCTGCTTCGGGGCGGCGGTGGCCCATTACCGGGGACGGCTGCGAGGGCGCACCCTCCACAGCGTGCTGATGCTGGTGGCGGCCGGCGCCCTGGCCAATATGCTCATCCTCTTCCTGAACCCGGTGAACGACCTGGGGAACACCGAACTTCTCATCACCGGCACCCTCTTTGACGTGGTGTTCTACCTGGGGGCGCTAACGCTGCGCCTCCCCGACGGCCCGCCCCGGCAGCACGCCCCCCGCCGGGAGCCCCCCGCCCCGGACGACGAGGAACTGGACCAGCTTATCGAAAGCATCCAGGGGGACGAGACCGAGGAATAACGAGACAGGCCCTCCCAGGCGGGGGCCTGTTTTTTCGTTCCCTGGGAATAATTCCCTCCTTGGCGGCCCATACTGGGGACATCACCAAAGGAAAGGGACGATGGACGATGAAAAAGCAAGGAACGATCCGCCGGCTGGATGCCGCCCTGGGGGCGGGGCTGCTGCTGGCGATGCTGATAACCCCCCTGGCGGGATTCGGGCAACGGTGTGCCCAGGTGCGGCAGGAGGTGCTGCGGCTGCACATCCTGGCGAACTCCGACAGCGAGGCTGACCAGGCCTTAAAGCTGCGGGTCCGGGACGCGGTGCTGGAGGAGACCGGCGGACTTTTCGCCGCCGCCGGGACGCTGGAGGAGGCCCAGGCCGCCGCCCTGGAGAACCTGCCCGCCATCGAGGCCGCCGCCCGCCGGGCGCTGGCGGAGGCGGGGAGCGATGCTCCGGTGAAGGCGGAGTTGACCCGGATGTACTTTAACACCCGGGAATACGGGGAGGACACCACCCTTCCCGCGGGGGAATACCAGGCTCTGCGGCTGAGCATCGGGGAGGCCCGGGGGCGGAACTGGTGGTGTGTCATGTTCCCGCCGCTCTGTGTCCCGGCCGCTGAGACGGCGGTGGAGGGGCAGGAGAGCAAGGCGGCGGCGGAGGATATTGAGGCGCTGAACCAGGAACCGCATTACCGGCTGTCTTTTGCGGTGGTGGAATGGCTGGAGGAACTTGCTGCAGGTTGAACCTGCCACTATGCCCGTCCGGGATCCCTTCGGGAACGTGGGCTACGCCCAACCGGGGCGCAGCCCCGCCCTGCCCGCCCGGGCCACCGGGCCGCAGGTCCAGGGCTGCGCAAGCCCTGGTCGCCCGCCGCAGCGGG
>CAJUFR010000062.1 GCA_910585525.1 uncultured Angelakisella sp. | reverse complement strand
AGAAGGAGGTCCCCGCCCTGGACGACGAGTTCGCCAAGGATGTCAGCGAGTTCGACACCCTGGATGAACTGAAGGGCGACCTGCGGAGCAAACTCCAGCAGCGCAAGGACGCCGCTGCCGACGAGCAGCTGGAAAACGGCCTGGTGGACACCGCCGCCGCCAACGCCACCATGGAGATCCCCCCGGTTATGGTGGAGCGGAAGGTGGACGAGATGGTCCAGGATTTTGAGTACCGTCTCCAGAGCCAGGGGCTGAACCTGCCCACCTACCTCCAGTACGCCGGGATGGAGATGCCCGCCTTCCGGGAGGGCTTTGCCCCCCAGGCCCAGCAGCAGGTGCGGGTGAGCCTCACCCTGGAGGCCATCGTCAAGGCGGAGGACCTCCAGGCTGACCCGGAGGCCATCGAGGCGGAGTACCAGAAGATGGCCGACGCCTACGGCCTCACCATCGACAAGGTCCGGGGGGTGGTGGCGGAGGACAACATCGCCATGAACCTGAAGATGAACAAGGCCATCGACCTCATCAAGAGCACCGCTAAGGTCACCGACGCCCCCAAGGAGGAACCCAAGGCGGAGGAGGCCAAGGCCGAGGAAGCCCCCAAGGAGAAGGCGCCCCGGAAGCGCCGCGCCACCAAGGCCAAGGCCGCGGAGGAGACCGAGGGCGGAAAGGACGAATAAGCCCGCCCCCTGACCATAAGGACCTGTTCAGTATCTGGACGCGCGGCGGATGGCAAGGGATTTTTTCGCCAGGCGCAGACAGATTTTTGCAGCAATACTGTATGTATTGCAAAAAAATTTGGCAAAGCATGGCGGAAAAAGACCTGCCAAACGGCGTGCGGATAGATGCTGAACAGGTTCTAGTGGGAGCATCCCGGTTGGGGTGGGACGCCTGGCGGCGGGGGAGCCATCCCCGGCCGGCCGCCGGGCCATCATCTGGCTGGTGCCCCGGGGGGACCCAGGCACAGCGATACGGAGGTTTTACAATGAGTTTGGTACCAATGGTAGTGGAACAGACCAACCGGGGGGAGCGTTCCTACGATATCTTCTCCCGGCTGCTCAACGACCGCATCATCATCCTGTGCGAGGACGTCAACGACACCACCGCCGGCCTGGTGGTGGCCCAGATGCTGTACCTGGAGGGCCAGGACCCGGAAAAGGACATCAACTTCTACATCAACAGCCCCGGCGGCTCCATCTCGGCGGGGATGGCCATTTACGACACCATGCAGTTCGTCAAGTGCGACGTGGCCACCACCTGCATCGGGATGGCGGCCTCTATGGGGGCCTTCCTCCTCTCCTCCGGGGCCAAGGGCAAGCGTTTTGCCCTGCCCAACAGCGAGATCATGATCCACCAGCCCCTCATCGGCGGCGGCGGCTTCCAGGGCCAGGCCACCGATATCCGCATCCGGTCCGAATGGCTCCAGCGCACCAAGGACAAGATGAACCGGATGCTGGCGGAAAACACCGGCAAGCCGCTGGAGCAGGTGCAGCAGGACACCGAGCGGGACAACTTCATGACCGCGGAGGAGGCGGTGGCCTACGGGCTGGTAGACAAGATCATCACGCACCACGAGTAAAGACTTGTGTTCACGACCGTCTGATGCAGGCAGGTCATGAAAACAGGTCCTGAACGTGGGAGCCAGAAGGGAACTGTTACACGATGCCAAACAATGAAGACAAAAAGCAGCTTCGCTGCTCCTTCTGCGGAAAGCCCCAGGAAAAGGTCCAGCGGATGATCGCCGGGCCGGGGGTCTGCATCTGCAACGAGTGCGTGGAGCTTTGCCAGGCGGTGCTGGACGATGAACCCACTGTGGCCCAGCGCCGTCCCGTCCAGGAGGAGATCGAGATCACCATCCCCAAGCCCGGGGAGATCAAGCACTTTTTGGACGAATACGTGGTGGGGCAGGACGCCGCCAAAAAGGCCCTTTCGGTGGCGGTGTACAACCATTACAAGCGCATCTACTTTGGCGGCGACGGCGGCGTGGAGCTGCAAAAGAGCAACGTCATGCTGCTGGGCCCCACCGGCGTGGGCAAAACGCTGCTGGCCCAGTCCCTGGCAAGGGCGCTGGGCGTCCCCTTCGCCATCGCCGACGCCACCACCCTCACCGAGGCGGGGTACGTGGGCGAGGACGTGGAAAACATCCTGCTGCGCCTGATCCAGGCGGCGGATTACGACGTGGAACGGGCGGAGAAGGGCATCATCTACATCGACGAGTTGGATAAGATATCCCGCAAGTCGGAAAACCCCTCCATCACCCGGGACGTCAGCGGCGAAGGGGTGCAGCAGGCGCTGCTGAAGATACTGGAGGGCACCGTCTCCAACGTGCCCCCCACCGGCGGCAGAAAGCACCCCCAGCAGGAGTTCATCCAGATCGACACCAGCAACATCCTCTTTATCTGCGGCGGCGCCTTCGAGGGGCTGGAGAGCATCATCGAAAAGCGCACCGACAATTCCTCCCTGGGCTTCGGCGGCCAGCTGCGGGAATCCAAGGAGGTCAGGACCCAGAAGCTGCTGAAGAAGGTGGTGCCCCATGACCTGGTGCGGTTCGGACTCATCCCGGAGTTGGTGGGCCGTATCCCGGTCATCGCCACCCTGGACCCCCTGGACGAGGAGGCACTGGTGAAGATACTGGTGGAGCCCAAAAACTCCCTGGTCAAGCAGTACCAGCGGCTGTTCGAACTGGACGGGGTGGAGATCAGCTTCACCCCCGAGGCGCTGCGTGCGGTGGCCCAGAAGGCCATCCAGCGCAAGACCGGCGCCCGGGGCCTCCGGGGCATCCTGGAAGGGGTGCTGGGGGAATTGATGTTCCAGACCCCCTCCGACGCCACCATCGACCGCATCCTGGTGGGGGAGGGCTGCGTCACCGGGGAAGGGGAGCCGGAGTTCCACCACAACGCCCTGAAAAAGCCGGTGCGGCTCACCCTTGGCCCCGCACCGGCCCCGGCCCGGCAGAAACGCAATTCCGTTTCCTGAGCAAGCCTGACCAAGATAGAAAACTACCTCCGCATCAGCCTGCGGGGGTAGTATTTGTACAGGAGGTGGACAGGTGGAATATCGAAGTGCCGGCGAGGAATACCTGAAAAGCTACCCGGAGTTGAGAAAATGGGTCCGGGAGTGTCCTGCCTGCCACCGCAAGGGGTACCGGCCCGACCTTCCAGAGAAGCTGGGGGAAAATTTTAAGGCGTATCACATCCGCAAATACTTCCAGCCCATGGAGATCGATGAACTGGGCTTATGTCCGGTCTGTTCACGATTACGCGGAAAATAGGACCAGAAAGGTGGTCATAGCCATGGACGAAAACGAGAAAACAAAAAAGAAGGTCACCGCCCGGCCCAAGGGGCAGATGACGGAGGAGATGCCGGTGCTGGCCCTGCGGGGACTGGTTCTGTTCCCCAACATGATACTCCACTTCGACGTGGGGCGGGAAAAGTCGGTGATGGCCCTGAACGAGGCCATCGGCGGCAGCCGCAAGATATTCCTGGTGACCCAGCGGGACTTCCAGGACAACGACCCGGACCAGTCCCAGCTGTACCAGGTGGGGGTGGTGGCGGAGGTCCGCCAGATCATCCGGGTCCAGTCGGAGACGCTGCGGGTGCTGGTGGAGGGCAAGCACCGGGCCAAGCTGATGGCCATCACCCAGCAGGAGCCCTTCCTGGCCGGGCTGGTGGTGGACCACCCCACCCGCTCCCGGGTGCCCAACCGGTCCCAGTGCGACGCCCTGATGCGGGCGGCCAAGGACCTGTTCCGGGACTACTGCGACCTGTCCCCCAAGATGCCCAAGGAGCTGGTGCTCAGCGTGGTGGATTCCACCGACCCCCTCTACCTTTCGGAGTACATCACCGCCAACATCAACATCGATTACGACATCAAGCAGAGCATCCTGGAGGAATCCAGCGTCACCCGCCGCCTGGAGATGGTCATCCGCCTGCTGGAGGAGGAGAACGAGATACTCAACCTGGAGCAGAACATCCAGGAGCGGGTGCGGGAGCAGATGGACAAAAACCAGCGGGAGTATTATCTCCGGGAGCAGATGAAGATCATCTCGGAGGAACTGGGGGAGAGCGAGAACAGCTACGAGGAACTGGACAACTACCGGGCCAGGATACTCTCCCTCAAGCTGCCGGCGGAATCGGAGTCCAAACTCCTCAAGGAACTGGAGCGGCTGGGCCGGATGCCCGGCAGTTCCCAGGAAGGCTCGGTGCTCCGGGTCTACCTGGACACCGTCCTGGACCTGCCCTGGAACGTCTATACCCGGGACAAGATCGACATCGACAAGGCCCGGCGGCTGCTGGACCGGGAGCACTACGGCCTCCAGAAGGTGAAGGAGCGGGTGCTGGAATCCCTGGCGGTGCGGAAACTCTCCCCCCAGATCAAGGGCCAGATCCTCTGCCTGGTGGGTCCCCCCGGGGTGGGCAAGACCTCCATCGCCCGGTCCATCGCCAAGTCCATGGGCCGCAAGTACGTGCGGATGTCCCTGGGGGGCGTCCGGGACGAATCGGATATCCGGGGCCACCGCAAGACCTACGTGGCGTCGATGCCCGGGCGGATCATCGCCGCCATCAAGCAGGCGGGGAGTTCCAACCCCCTCCTGCTGCTGGACGAGGTGGATAAGCTGGGCCACGACTTCCGGGGCGACCCCTCCTCCGCCCTGCTGGAGGTGCTGGACGCCGAGCAGAACAGCAGCTTCCGGGACCACTTCCTGGAGATACCCTACGACCTGTCCCAGGTGTTCTTCATCGCCACCGCCAACGACCGCGGCGCCATCCCCGCCCCCCTGCTGGACCGGATGGAGGTCATCGAGCTGGCCAGCTACACCCGGGAGGAGAAGCTGCAGATCGCCAAGCGCCACCTGGTGGGCAAGCAGCGGAAGCGCCACGGCCTGGACCAGAAGCAGCTGGCCATCCCGGACAAGACGCTGTACACCCTCATCGACCACTACACCCGGGAGGCCGGGGTCCGCACCCTGGAGCGCACCATCGCCTCCATCTGCCGCAAGGCGGCCATGAAGGTGGTGGAGGGCGGGGAGGACACCCGTGTCAAGGTGGCCCCCGACACCCTGGAGGAACTGCTGGGGCCCCGGAAGTACCGGGACGACCAGCTTTCCCGGGGGGACCAGGTGGGCATCGCCAACGGCCTGGCCTGGACCGCCGTGGGGGGCGAGATGCTCCAGGTGGAGACCGCCATCATGGAGGGCACCGGCAAGCACCAGTCCACCGGCAGCCTGGGTGACGTGATGAAGGAATCGGTGGCGGCCGCCATCACCTACATCCGTACCGTGGCCCGGCAGTACGGCATCAGCGACAGCTTCTACAAGGACCGGGATATCCACATCCACTTCCCGGAGGGGGCGGTCCCCAAGGACGGCCCCTCGGCGGGCATCACCACCTGCACGGCGCTGGTCTCCGCCCTGTCCGGCATCCCGGTGCGCCACGACGTGGCCATGACCGGGGAGGTCACCCTCCGGGGCCGGGTGCTGCCCATCGGCGGCCTGCGGGAAAAGACCATGGCCGCCTACAAGCACGGCATGAAGCAGGTGATCATCCCGGCGGCCAACCTCCCCGACCTGGCGGAGGTGGACCCGGTGGTGAAGGAAGCCATCCAGTTCGTCCCCGCCGAGACGATGGAGACGGTGCTGCGCACCGCCCTGCTCCGCTACCCCCAGGAGAAGCACTCCGCCACCCCCGCCGAGCGGGAGTTGACCATCCCCCCGGAGAGCACCGGAGCCAGCACGCCGCTGCGGCAGTAACAGCGGCACCCAAGACAGAATATCAAAAAGGAGACGATCCCCCATGCCAAGGCTGGAGTACGGTCTGAAAACCGGAGACCTCACCGAGGAGGAGATGGTCAAACTATTTGAAAAAGCCCTGACCAGGGCCGCAAAAGCCACCAGCGACCTCCACGTGGCCAAAAACCGGAAAAAGCTGAAAAAATACACCGGCCCCTTTGGCCGCTCTACCCCCGACGCGGAGCCGCCGGACTACGACCATATCTACAACTTTAACAGCGGGCGGAGGGGCTGTCATCTCTTTATCCAGCTGTACCCCAACATGGAGCGCAACGGCCGGGTCAAATTCCCCCAGGAGGGGATCACCTGGGGGATGTACATCGACTTTTCCTATGCCCGTGAACTGACCCAGGGGATACTGAATGACATGGGGGTGCAGCGGCCGGAGGAGTACGCCCTGAATTTCCTCCGGGAGCTGACCCGGCTGTTCCCCAGCAAGCCGGTGCTCCTCCACCGATACACCAGAGGGGAAAACAGGCTCTAACATACAGGATAGAAAAGGATAACGACATGAATTATCACAAGGTGACCTTCCTCACCTCCTTTGGCACCGCCGGGCAGCTGCCCCCCTCCGGAACGCCGGAGGTGGTGTTCGCCGGCCGCTCCAACGTGGGCAAGTCCTCCCTCATCAACGCCCTGTTCCAGCAGAAGGGCCTGGCCCGGGTCAGCGCCACCCCCGGCAAAACCGCCACCATCAACTTCTTCCAGGCGGAGAACATGACCTTTGTGGACCTGCCCGGCTATGGCTACGCCAAGGTGAGCCAGCGGGAGAAGCAGCGGTGGGCCGGG
Organism: uncultured Angelakisella sp.; assembly: GCA_910585525.1. Taxonomy (GTDB): domain Bacteria; phylum Bacillota; class Clostridia; order Oscillospirales; family Ruminococcaceae; genus Angelakisella. The sequence goes on along the minus strand of CAJUFR010000062.1, from coordinate 5,590 downwards.
CTGATGGAGGGCTACTTTGCCCAGGACCGGGACATCGCCCTGGTCCTCTCCCTGGTGGACAGCCGCCACCCCCCTTCCCGGGAGGACTTACAGATGCTGGATTTCCTCATCGACCAGGAACTGCCCTTTTTGGTGGTGCTAACCAAGGTGGATAAGCTGTCCCCCCGGGAGCGCCGGGAGCGTCTGGCGGCCTTCCGCCAGGAACTGCCCATGGGGGAGGAACTGGCCATCCTCCCCTTCTCCGCCCAGACCGGGGAGGGGCGGGAGGAACTGCGGGCCATCCTGGACCAGTTGGAAAATGACCTCCTGGGGGAGGAAGAAGGAGAGTAAAGGAATGTTCGTTTCACCCCATCTGGATATCAACAGCCTGGGCCACCTCACCATAGGGGGGGAGGATACCGTGGAACTGGCGGAGCGGTACGGCACCCCCCTCTACCTGATGAGCGAGGAGGAACTGCGGGACAACTGCCGCCAGTACCGCCGCTCCATGGAGGAGTTCTACGGCGGCCGGGGGCTGGTGGCCTACGCCAGCAAGGCCCTCTGCTGCAAGGCGGTCTGCCGCCTGGTGGCGGAGGAGGGGCTGGGGCTGGACGTGGTCTCGGCCGGGGAACTGTACACCGCCCGGGCGGCGGGGGTCCCCGGGAAAAGGCTCATCCTCCACGGCAACAACAAGACCCCCGACGAACTGGCTATGGCCCTGGACTACGGGGTGGGTCGGATCGTGGTGGATAACCTCACCGAACTGCGGCTGCTGGACACCATGGCCGCCGCCACCGGCAAGCGCCCCGGCATCCTGCTCCGGGTCAAGCCGGGCATCGACGCCCACACCCACAGCTTCATCCGCACCGGCCAGATCGACAGCAAGTTCGGCTTCGCCCTGGAGACCGGGGAGGCCATGGCGGCGGTGAAGGAGGCGCTGGCGGCCAAGGAACTGGAACTGCGGGGACTCCACTGCCACATCGGCTCCCAGATATTCGACATCCAGCCCTTCTGCCACGCCGCCCGGGTGATGCTGGAACTGATGGACAGCATCCGCCGGGCGACCGGGACGGCGCTGCCGGAACTGGACCTGGGGGGCGGCTTCGGCATCCCCTACATACCGGACAACGACCCGGTGCCCTACAGCCGGTACATGGAGGAGGTCTCCCGGACGGTGAAGGAGTTCTGTGGGGAGCGGGACTTCCCCATGCCCTTTGTCATCATCGAGCCGGGGCGGTCCATCGTGGGGACGGCGGGGGTCACCCTCTACCGGGTGGGCGGGGTGAAGGAGATACCCGGGGTGCGCACCTACGTTTCGGTGGACGGCAGTATGGCCGACGCCCCCCGCCACGCCCTCTACCAGGCGGACTACACCTTCCTGGCGGCGGCCCGGGCCGGGCAGCCCCCCGCCCGGGTGGTGACGGTGGCGGGCAAATGCTGCGAAAGCGGCGACCTGCTGGGGGAGAACGTCCCCCTCCAGCCGGTGGCCCCCGGGGACCTGGTGGCGATGCTCTCCACCGGGGCCTACCACTACTCCATGGCCAGCAACTACAACCGCATCCCCCGCCCCGCCATGGTGCTGGTGGGGGAAAAGGGCCACCGGCTCATCATCCGCCGGGAGACCCTGGAGGACCTTGTCCGCAACGACCTGGACTGAACAGCTTTTCGGCAGATTTTCTATATTTCCCCGCCGGGAACGGGGAAAATATCAAAATGCTGTCAGTTTTTTTCCAATAGCATCTTTACTTTTACACGCTGAAATGGTAAACTTGTAGGGCAAGGGGGTGTTTCTCATGAATCCCAAATTGAAGGATTCCAATGTGGAGTATCTTTACCGGGCGGTGCTCTCGCTGCAAAGCATGGAGGAGTGCGACCGCTTCTTCGACGACCTGTGCACCGTGCCGGAACTGAAGGCGCTGTCCCAGCGGCTCCAGGTGGCCAAGATGCTCAGTGATCACCGGGTGTACAGTGATATCGTCCAGGCCACCGGGGCCAGCACCGCCACCATCAGCCGGGTGAACCGTTCCCTGAACTACGGCGCCGATGGCTACGATATCATCTTTGAAAGGCTCGACAAAGAAGATGGCCGGTTATGAGATGGCCTTCGCCCGGTACTACGACGCCCTGACGGCGGATGTGGATTACCGGGGCCACGGGGCGTACCTCAAGAAGCTGGCGGAAATATACGGGGGCAGGTTTCGGCTTGTCCTCGATTTGGCGTGCGGCACCGGCTCCCTGGCGGTGGAGTTGGCCCGGCTGGGGGCGGAGGTCATCGGGGTGGACGGCTCCCAGGAGATGCTGGCCCAGGCCATGGCAAAAAGCGCCGGGCTGGAACCTCCCGTCCTGTACCTCTGCCAGAGGATGGAGGAATTGGACCTGTACGGCACGGTGGATACCACCCTCTGCACCCTGGACAGTCTCAACCACCTTCCGGGGCCGGAGAGCCTACGGCAGGTGTTCCACCGGGTCTGGCTCTTCACCGAGCCCGGGGGGCTGTTCCTCTTTGACATGAATACCCCCTACAAGCACCGGGAGGTGCTGGGGGGCTCCACCTTCGTCCGGGAGACGGAGGAGGTCTACTGCGTCTGGCAGAACACCCTGGACCCCCGGGATGACCGGGTGGAGATCGAACTGGACTTTTTCGCCAAGGGGGAGAAGGGCCGGTACACCCGGTACCACGAGACCTTTTGGGAGCGGGCCTACCCCGCCGAAAAGATCCAGGCCCTGCTGGAGCAGGAGGGCTTCCGGCTGCTGGGGCTGCGGGGGGACTACGCCGACGCCGCCCCCGGCCCCCAGGAGCAGCGCATCGTCTATATCGCCAGGAGGATATAAAAATGGGCAAACTCATCCGGGCCATCTCCGGCAACGGGATGGCCGTCTGTTACGCGTTGGATTCCACCGACATGGTGGGGGAACTGGAGCGGATCCACCGGAGCAGCGCCGTGGTCACCGCGGCCACCGGGCGGCTGCTCACCGCCGCCTCCATCATGGGCTCGATGCTCAAGGGGGAGGGTCATTCCATCACCTTGGGGGTCAGCGGCGGCGGTCCCGCCGGTTCGGTGATCGCTGTGGCCGACGCCGCCGGCAACGCCAAGGCCTACGCCACCAACCCGGTGGTGGAGATACCACTCAACCCCCGGGGCAAGCTGGATGTCTCCGGTGCGGTGGGCAGGGAGGGGAAACTCTACGTCATCCGTGACCAGGGGCGGGGGGAGCCCTATGTGGGGCTGGTGCCCCTGGTCTCCGGGGAGATCGCCGAGGACATCACCAGCTACTTCGCCACCAGCGAGCAGGTGCCCACCGTCTGCGCCCTGGGGGTGCTGGTGGACACCGACCTGACGGTGAAGGCGGCAGGGGGGTACCTCCTCCAGCTGCTCCCCGGGGCGGGGGAGGAGGAGATCAGCCAGGTGGAGCAAAACACCCTGGCCATGCCCCCGGTGACCCAGCTGATCTGCGACGGCCTTACCCCGGAGGAATTGGCGCTGCGGGCCCTGGCGGGGATGGAGCCCCGTGTCCTGGACGCCCGCACCGTGGAGTACCGCTGCGATTGCACCCGGCAGCGGATGGCCGCCGCCCTGGCATCCCTGGGGGCCGGGGAACTCCGGGCCATGGCGGAGGAGGACGGCCAGGCGGAACTGTGCTGCCACTTCTGCCGTGATCGCTTCACCTTCCCCCGGGAGGAACTGCTGGAGATGGCCAGCCGGAAGGAGGAGAGCCAGCCCCGGCAGCCATGACCTGTTTTTCCAGCCGGAGCAGCGCCTCCTTCATGTCCAAGCCGCTGCCGTAGCCCACCAGCTTGCCGCTGGCGCCGATGACCCGGTGGCAGGGCACGGCGATGAGGATGGGGTTATGGTGGTTGGCCATCCCCACCGCCCGGCAGGCCTTGGGGCTGCCCACCATGGCGGCCACCTCCCCGTAGGTCCGGGTCTCCCCGTAGGGGATGGCGCAGAGGGCCTGCCACACCCGCTGCTGGAACGGGGTGCCCCGGAGAAGGTAGGGGAAGTCGAAGGTCTGGCGCTGGCCCTCCAGGTACTGGGTGACCTGGAGGAACACCCGGTGGGTGAGATGGTTCCGCCCCTCCTCCCGGACAGGTTCCCCGGTCCGGGTCAGGAGGGTGACGGTGTCCCCCTGGTACTCGATCTTCAGCTGGCCAAAGGGGAAGGGGTAGACGGTGTAGCTGTTCATGTGATGTCTCCTTCCTGTTGGATGGAAAGGGAATGTCTGGGTCGTCCGTTACATAGATTATACCATAGATGCAGAATAGTTTTCTTTTCAATTTGATGTCCGGGACGGCAAAAAAACAGTTGACAGCGGGGCAGATATATAGTACAATAGATAACGTTCCTTGGGGCCTTGGCAGCAAGGCAACGGGGAGTATGGCCCGGTAGTTCAGTTGGTTAGAACGCTAGCCTGTCACGCTAGAGGTCGTGGGTTCGAGCCCCATCCGGGTCGCCATTTGCGGGTTTAGCTCATCTGGTAGAGCGCCACCTTGCCAAGGTGGAGGTAGCGAGTTCGAGCCTCGTAACCCGCTCCATGCAGGAACCTGCACTGACAGTGGTGAAACGCCGCCTGAACGGCGCTTTTCCCGTCTGGCTACGTCAAAAATGCTCGGAATACACAAAGTATTCCTGTGCTTTTTTCCTTGCCAGCCAGAAAAATCTCCGTCCATTCGTCATTCCCCCACTGTCAGTACAGGTTCATTTGGCGCCATAGCCAAGTGGTAAGGCAGAGGTCTGCAAAACCTTCACCCCCGGTTCAAATCCGGGTGGCGCCTCCAAACGATTTTCAAAAATGCTCTGCCCTGTTCATCTGGCAGAGCATTTTTGCGGTAAGAGCCAGCAAGAAAGGATGTATTTTCGATGTCAGGACATTCCAAGTGGAACAACATCAAGCGGAAGAAGGGGGCATCCGACGCCGCCAGGGCCAAGGTGTTCACCAAGGTGGCCCGGGAGATCTCGGTGGCGGTAAAGGAGGGAGGGCCCGACCCCTCCACCAACGGCAAACTCCGGGACTGCATCGCCAAGGCCAAGGCCTGTAATATGCCCAACGACAACATCGACCGCTGCATCAAGAAGGCGGCGGGGAGCGATAACAAGGATTCCTACGAGGAGATCACCTATGAGGGCTACGGCCCCTGCGGCGTGGCGGTCATCGTGGAGACCCTGACCGACAACCGCAACCGCACCGCCGGGGATCTGCGCCACTACTTCGATAAGTGCGGCGGAAACCTGGGCCAGAACGGCTGCGTCTCCTTCCTCTTCACCCAAAGCGGCCTGGTCATCATCGACAACCCCGACGAGGAACTGGACGAGGAGAAGGTGATGGAGGACTGCTTCGACGTGGGGGCCGAGGACGTGAACTTCGAGGAGGAGTGCGTCGAGGTGCTCTGCGCCGTGGCCGACGTCCGCGCCGTCCGGGAGGGCCTGGAGGCCAAGGGCTACACCCTCTCCTCCGCCGAGGCCGCCTTTATCCCCACCACCTACACCGCCATCCCCGACCAGGAGCAGGCCGACAAGATGGCAAAGCTGCTGGAACTGCTGGAGGACAACGACGACGTCCAAAGCGTCTGGCACAACTGGGAAGAATAAAAGAACAGAGAAGCGCCCCCGGC
>CAJUFR010000061.1 GCA_910585525.1 uncultured Angelakisella sp. | reverse complement strand
CTTGAAGTTGGCCTGATAAGGTGCCTCCGGCGGATTTTTAGTTCCCTGCGGGGGGTTGGGTGCGGCCGCTCCCCCAAAAACCAACAAATTAAAGGAGCCCCTATGTTTGAAAACAAGCAGCGCATCATCCAGGAATTCGTTCCCGGCAAGCAGGTCACTTTAGCGCACCTCATCGCCAACCCCGACAAGGACCTTTACAAGAAGCTGGGGGTGGTGGGGGGGATCCGGGAGGCGCTGGGGATCATGACCATCACACCCAGCGAGGCCGCCATCATCGGCGCCGACGTGGCCACCAAGGCCGCAGAGGTGGAGTTGGTGTTCGTGGACCGGTTCTCCGGCTCCCTCATCATCACCGGCGACGTGGCCAGCGTGGAATCCTCCCTTCGGGCGGTGCTGGAGGTGCTGGAGAACACCCTCCGCTTCACCCCTACCGCCATCACCAGGACATAAGGAGGCCCCCCGTGAAAAAGATCATGCTGATGGGCCGGGTGTCCTGCGGCAAGACCACCCTCTGCCAGTGCCTGGCGGGGATGGAACTGCGGTACCAAAAGACCCAGACGGTCCAGCTGGTGGGGGACGCAATCGACACCCCCGGGGAGTACGTGGAGAACCGGGCGCTGATGCGGGGCCTCACCGTTACGGCGGTGGACGCCGACGCGGTGCTGTTTTTGCAGGACTGCACCGACCCGGAGTGCCGCTTCTCCCCCGGCCAGGCGGCGATGTACGGCCGCCCGGTGGTGGGGGTGGTGACCAAGACCGACCTGGCCCCCGGCCCCCAGGCCCTGGAGGACGCCAGGACGCTGCTGGAACTGGCCGGGGCGGACCCCGTTTTTGCCATCTCCTCCCGCACCGGGGAGGGGGTGGAGGCCCTCACCGCCTACCTGGATTCCCTGCCGGACTGACCCGGCGGCCCCTTCGCCTACCCCCCAAAGGGGGCGGGCCTGTTCGTGGTACCGCTCCGCCAAAACCGATGGAGAAAATAGCGGGGAAATATTGAGCAAAGCGGGGAAATAATTGAGCAATATGAATAGACTTTTTCGGTTTTTATGTTTTTGATAAAACCCGGCTTTACAGAATCGGTTTTTTATGCTATATTTACATTGCTAAAAGAGCGGTTTCCAGAAAAATGGTTTTTCCCGGCCCCGTTTACCGGGGGCGGATAAAACAAATAGAACACCCGAGGAAGAGAACGAGAACACGACCAAATCGAAAGAAAAGAGGAAACATTATGAAGAAATTCCGTACAGCGAAGTTTCTGGCCCTGTCCCTCTCCCTGGTGATGGTCCTGGCGGCCGCCGGCTGCGGCGGCAACAACGGCGGCAGCAGCACCACCCCTCCCCCCGCCAGCGGCGGCAGCAGCACCCCCGCCCCGGCCCCCGCCGGTGACGGCGCCCTGGACCTGAACACCCTGACCGTGGACCAGCTGATCGAAGGCGCCAAGGCCGAGGGCCAGGTGGTGTCGGTGGGCATGCCCGACGAGTGGGCCGACTGGGGCTCCCTTTGGAATTCCATGACCACCAACTACGGCCTGAGCCATAACGACACCGACATGAGTTCCTCCGAGGAACTGCAGATGTTCGCCACCGAGGGCAAGAACGGCACCAAGGACATGGGCGACGTGGGCTACGCCTTCGTTGGCCAGGCGGTCTCCGAGGACCTGGTCCAGGGCTACAAGACCTCCTACTGGGACGCGGTCCCCGATTGGGCCAAGGGCGAGGACGGCAAGTGGATGGTGGCCTACACCGGCGTCACCACCTTCCTGGTGAACACCGACCAGGTCTCCAAGGTTCCCACCTCCTGGCAGGATATCCGTGACGGCGACTACAAAGTCGCCCTTGGGCCCCTCAGCGGCGGCAACGCCCAGGGCGCCTTCATCGCCTCCACCTACGCCTTTGGCGGCGACATGACCAACATCCAGCCCGGCATCGACTTCTGGACCGAGATGGCCAACGCCGGCCGCATCAACACCCTGGACATCACCCAGGCCAACTTTGAATCCGGCGAGATCGCCGTGGGCGTGGTCTGGAGCTTCCAGGGCATCCCCTACAGCAAGAACATCTCCCAGTACAACATGACCGCCGTGGTGCCCTCTGACGGCGCCCTCCAGAACGGCTACGCCTCGGTCATCAACAAGTACGCCCCCCACCCCCACGCCGCCGCCCTCACCCGCGAGGTGATGTTCAGCGACGAGGGCCAGACCTACCTGGCGCTGGCCGGCGCTATCCCCACCCGTCAGGACTTCCAGATCGCCGCCGAGTACGCCGATCAGGTCATCGACAAGAACTCCGTGGCCAACTCTGTGGTCATCACCGATTCCGCCGCCTACTCCACCGCCTGCGAGACCGCCAAGACCCGCTGGGAGGAAGAGATCGCCCCGCTGCTGATCCAGTAAGCGGCCCCCTTCCCCAATGAAGTTCCACTGATGACGTGGGGTGTGCGCTATGGCACACCCCACGTCTGGAAGAAGCAGCAGCCCCGGCCCCGGTGAACACGGGGGCGGGGCGCAGGCTATCAGCGGCAGGCGGGCAGTCCCCTGCTGAACAAGCAGGAGGCAGACCCCGGATATGTACGGCTTCGACCCGCCCGGCCGCCAGTTCCCGGCGGTGTGGGGGAGCGGCATCCCGCCCTGGCTGGCGGGGAGGCCCTTCCCGGCGCCGCTTTTGCCAGAGGAAAAAGAAAGAGAAAAAGGTGTTATCTTGGGCAAGACCATTTTGGTCCTTTTGGACGCCTGCCGGTTCGACACCGGCACCGAGAACGCGGGATACCTGGAGCATCTCATCGACGAGCGGAAAGGGGCCAAGTACCGGGTGCGGGGGGAACTCCCCTCCATGTCCCGCCCCATGTACGAGACCTCCTTTACCGGCCTTCCCTCCTCCGTCCACGGCATCACCGGCAACCAGATCTACCGCCCCAGCCGCTTCCCCAACATCTTCTCCCTTTGCCGGGAAAAGGGGCTGGTGACGGCGGCGGCGGCCTACCAGTGGATCAGCGAGCTCTACTCCCGACCCGGGCGGTTCGACCCCATGCGGGACCGGTACCAGCTGCAGGGGGAGGGGGACATCTGCCACGGCATCTTTTACTACGAAGACCAGTATCCCGATTCCCACCTGCTTGGGGACGGGGAGTTTTTGAGGGAGCGGTACCAGCCGGACTTCCTCCTGCTCCATTCCATGAACATCGACTACTGGGGGCACCAGAAGGGCAGCGACAGCCCGGAGTACGCCCAGGCGGTGGCGCTGGTGATGGAGCAGATCGCCCAGCTGCTCCCCCGCTGGCAGGAGGAGGGCTGGCAGGTGGTGGTCACCGCCGACCACGGCATGGACCGGTTCGGCATCCACGGCGGCCCCACCGAAGAACAGCGTACCATCCCTCTGTATATCTTCAGCGCCGCGGCGGTGCCGGGCCGGTTCCAGGAGGAGGAGATCTCCCAGCTGAACCTGGCCCCCCTGCTCTGCCGCCTGCTGGGGCTCCCTCCCGCCCCCGGGATGCGGGAGGGGCTGGAGGTAAAACTGACCGATCTGTAACAAATGGGGTGACAATGTGACAAAACAACGTAGCAGCAAGTATCTTTACCTGCTGGCGCTGCTGCCCTTTTTGGTGGTGGCCCTGCTTTACGAGATCCTGCCCCTGGCGACGGTGGTCTACAAGAGTTTCCTGCCCGACACCGGCGGGGCCTTCACGCTGGAAAATTACCAGACCATCGCCAGCAAACTCCTCTACCGCAAGGCCATCACCAACAGCCTCAAGATCTCCATCACCTCCGCCTTTGCGGGGATCATCATCGCCTTTTTTGGCGCCCGGGCGGCCCACGAGCGCCCCGGCAAGCTGAACCGGGCCTTTACCGCCATCCTGAACATGGTCTCCAACTTTGCCGGCATCCCCCTGGCCTTCGCCTACATGATCCTGCTGGGCAACACCGGCCTGGTGGTGAACATCGGCAAGGAACTGGGCATCTCCGCCCTGGCCAACTACGAGTTGTACACCATGAACGGCATGAGCCTCATCTACATCTACTTCCAGATCCCCCTTTCCACCCTGCTGCTCATCCCCGCCTTTGACGGGGTCCACAAGCAGTGGAAGGAGGCCTGCACCCTGCTGGGGGGCAGCCCCGGGGTCTTTTGGCGCCGGATCGCCATACCGGTGCTGATGCCCAGCATCCTGGCCACCTTCAGCGTCCTTTTCGCCAACGCTCTGGCGGCCTACGCCACCATCTACGCCCTGATGATGGACAACATCGCCCTGCTGCCGGTACAGATCGCCGGCTGCTTCACCGGCGAGGTGCGCATCCGGGCCGGGCTGGGCGGCGCCCTGTCGGTGGTGATGATGGTGCTGATGCTGCTGATGATCCTGCTGACCAACGCCATCAGCCGCCGGTTCCAGAAGGGAGGGGCCAGAAGATGAAAGAGAAACGCGCCGCCCCTGTGGCAGTCATGCTGATCGTGATGATCTACCTGCTCATCCCCCTGGCCGTCTCCATCGTTTACTCCCTGTTCCGCAAGTGGACGGGGGTCCTGCCCGAGGGCTTCCGGCTGGATAACTATGTCTCCCTCTTTACCGACGGGGAGTTCATGGCGTCGGTGGGCCGGTCCATCGCCATGTGCATCGTCCCCATCGCCGCCACCATCGTCATCGTGCTGCTGGCGCTGTTCGTCACCACCATCTACTTCCCCAAGCTGGAAAAATACGTGCAGATCATCTGCATGATCCCCTACACCATCCAGGGCGTCATCCTGTCGGTGAGTATCCTTTCCCTCTACGTGGGCTCCCCCACCTTCCTTTCCAACCGGCTGCTGATGCTGATGGGGGCCTACTGCGTGGTCATCCTGCCCTACATCTACCAGGGCATCCGCAACGGCATGCGGGCGGTGCATATGCCCACCCTCATCGAGGCCGCCGAGATGCTGGGGGCCTCCAAGCTGTACGCCTTCTTCCGGGTGGTGGTGCCCAACATCCTTTCCGCCATCATCATCTCCTCGCTGCTGGCGGTGGGCATCATCTTCGGCGACTACGTGCTGATCCGCAACCTGGCAGGCACCTCCGCCCCCAACATGCAGATCTACCTTTACCAGACCATGAAGCACGACAGCACCATGGCCAGCGCCGTTTTCGTCATCATCATGCTGACCACCTTTATCATCACCCTGCTGGTGCTGCTGCTGCAAAGCAGGGACACCAAACGCCGCCAGCAACAAGTAAAGGAGTAAGGGATCATGGGATATATCCACTTTCAAGACATCCACAAGGACTTTGGACAGAACAAGGTGCTGAAGGGCATCACCCTGGACATCGAGAAGGGGCACCTGGTGACGCTGCTGGGGCCCTCCGGCTGCGGCAAAAGCACCCTGCTGCGGTGCCTGGCCGGCCTGGAGGAGGTGACCAGCGGCACCATCAGCCTGGACGGCAAGGATATCACCCATGTCAACCCCCGGGACCGGGGCATCGGCATGGTGTTCCAGCAGTACAGCCTTTTCCCCAACATGAGCGTGGCCCAGAACGTGGCCTTCGGCCTGAACATGAAGAAGGTGCCCAAGGACATCGTCACCCGCAAGGTGGGGGAGATGCTGACCATCGTTGGCCTGGACGACAAGGCGGACCAGTACCCCAGCCAGCTTTCCGGCGGGCAGCAGCAGCGGGTGGCCCTGGCCCGGGCTATCGTCACCGAACCCAAGGTGCTGCTGCTGGATGAGCCCCTCAGCGCCATCGACGCAAAGCTGCGCCGCAACCTCCAGGTGGAGATCCGGCGCATCCAACAGGACTTCGGCATGACCACCATCTTCGTCACCCACGACCAGGACGAGGCCATGGTGATGTCCGATGTCATCCACCTGTTCTACCAGGGGAACATCGAGCAGTCGGGCAGCCCCACCGACATGTACACCCAGCCGGTGTCCAAATTCGCCGCCAGCTTCATCGGCAACTACAACATCCTGACGGCGGCGGAGTTCCAGAAGGCCAGCGGGGAGGCGGTGGACAGCAGCGACGTGGCCATCCGGCCGGAGATCGTGCGCATCAACCTGGAGGTGGCGGACGAGAGCACCCGGTACCACATGGAGGGCAAGGTCATCGACAGCCTGTCCCACGGCAACCTGATGCGGTACACCATCCTCTGCAACGGGGTGGAGATCAACGCCGACATCATGTTCGAAAAGTCCCATCTGCTGGAGATCGGGCAGAAGGTGAGACTGTCCATCCGCAAGAGCAACGTCATCATGTTGGATCACTGAGGACCTGTTCTGAGCAGTAAGCCCGCCCGCCGGTATGGCGGGCGGGCGTTTTTTGAGAAAACCTACCGCCGGAAGGTGATGCCGTCCTCCCCCATCTCCTCCACGATGGCCAGGGATTCCACCCGGATGCCCTGCCGGCGCAGCTGTGCCCCGCCCTCCTGGAACCCCTTCTCGATGGCGACGCCGCAGCCTGCCAGCGACGCCCCCGATTGTTCCACGATCTGGATCAGCCCCCGGAGGGCGCTGCCCCGTGCCAGGAAATCATCCAGGATCAGCACCCGGTCCCCCGGCCCCAAAAACCGCTTGGCCACCATCACGGTGTAGCTGCCCCCGTGGGTGTAGCTTTCCACCTGGCTGGTGAGCACCTGGCCGTCGATGTTCTTGGTGCGGCTCTTTTTGGCGAAGATAGCCGGGCAGCCGAAAAACTGCGCCGCCACGCAGGCGATGCCGATGCCCGACGCCTCGATGGTGAGGATCTTTGTGACCCCTTCCCCGCCGAAGAGACGGTAGAACTCCTTCCCCATCTCCCGGTACACCTCCGGGTCCATCTGGTGGTTCAGGAAGCTGTCCACCTTCAGGATGTTCCCCGCCCGGACCTGGCCGTCTTTTCGGATGCGTTCCTCCAGATACAGCATTACACAGCACCTCCCGCTTTGGTGAAAAAGTATCTCTCCTTCCCCTCCACCGTCAGCCGGTGGGAGGCAAGGCCGAACACCCGGTCCAGGGTGCCCCGGTCAAAGACCTCGGCCGGGGGGCCCTGGTCCGCGATCTTTCCATCCTCCAGCACCGCCACCCGGTCGGCCCACTCCAGGGCCTGGGGCAGGTCGTGGAGCACCGCCGCCACCGTCTTGCCCCGGCTTTGGAGCAGCCGGATCAGTTCCATCAGTTCCAGCTGGTGCCGCAGGTCCAGGTAGGTGGCGGGCTCGTCCAGCAGCACCAGGGGGGTGTCCTGGGCCAGGGCCATGGCGAAGTACACCTTCTGCCGCTGGCCGCCGGAAAGCTCCGCCACGCTGCGGTGGCGGTACCGGGCGGTATCGGTGAGGGCCAGCGCCTCCTCCACCTTCTCCCTGTCCTCCCGTCCCATCCGCCGGGGGTAGCCCAGGTAGGGGAACCGCCCGTGGCTCACCAGGGTGTAGACCGGCATGGCGCTCACCGGCCGCCCCTGGGGCAGCACCGACACCAGCCGGGCCAGTTCCTTACGGGGGATGGCGGCCAGGGGGCGGCCGTCCAGAAGGACCTCCCCTGCGGCGGGCTCCAGCAGCCGGGCGCAGAGCCGCAGCAGGGTGGATTTGCCGCAGCCGTTGGGCCCCAGCAGGGCGGTGACCTGTCCCCGGGGCAGGTCCATGGTCAGGTCCCGGATCACCGGGGCCGCCTTATGATACCCCCCCCAGAGGCCCCGGATGGATAACATCGCCTCTCCGCTCATCGCCGGTGCCTCCTTTGCCGCAGCAGCAGCCACAGGAAGAATGGTCCCCCCAGGAAGTTGAGGAGGATACCCACCGGCAGCTCGTAGGGGGCGAAGAGCACCCGGGCCAGCAGGTCGCACCCCAGCACGAAGGAGGCCCCCAGCAGCGCCGAGGCCGGGATCAGCCGCCGGTTGTCCTCCCCCGCCAGAAAGCGGGCGGCGTGGGGGACGATAAGGCCCACAAAGCCCATCAGCCCCCCAATGCTCACCGCCCCACCGGCCAGCACCGCCGCCGTGACGATAAACAGCAGGCGGCAGAGCCGCACCGAAAGCCCCAGGCTCTGGGCTGTCTCCTCCCCCAGGGCCAGGATGTTCATATCGTGGCAGAGGAGCAGCGCCAGCACCAGCCCCCCGGCGATGTACCAGAGGGAGAAGCGGATGTTCTGGATGGTGACGCCGGAAAAGCCCCCCACCAAAAAGGTGCTGGCCCCGGTCCAGGCGTCGGGGACCAGGGTGGTGATGGCGTCCGAACCGGCGCCGAAGAAGCCGCTTACCGCCACCCCCGCCAGCACGATGGTGATGCGGGAGGCCCCGGTGGCCGCCGCCAGGCCGTAGATGATGCCGCAGGCCAGCAGCGCCCCCAGGAAAGCGGCCAGGGGGATCACCTCCCACCGCCCCGGCAGCAGCACCGCCGCCACCAGGACAAAAAGGCCGCTGCCGGCGTTGACCCCGATGATGTTGGGCCCCGCCAGGGGGTTCATCAGCACCGCCTGGAGCACCGCCCCGCTCACCGCCAGGGCGGACCCCGCCATCAGGGCGGCGGCCACCCGGGGCAGCCGGACGTGATGGATGATGTTGTAGGACTGCCGGGGGACCTCCCCCCCGGTCACCGCCGCCACCACGTCCCGGAGGGGCACCGGCACCGAGCCAAGGCAGACCGCCGCCAGGACAAGGAGCAGCAGCGTCAGCAGCCCCAGGCAGAGGAGCGGGAGGGGTCTATCCCTCCAGCGCCCCGGGGCAGAGGATGTCGGCAAGGTAGGCATAGCTTTCCCCCCATCTGGCATTGGGCTTGTAGTGGAACAGGTCGCCGGGCAGGATGACATACCGGCCGTTCTGGACGGCGGAAAGGCTGCTCCAGGCGGGATTTTTCTGGATGCCCTCCGCCAGGGCGTCCAGCGCCTTCTGCTGGCTGCTGCCCATGATGGTGACGAAGATGTAGTCGGGGTCGGCGGCGATGATCTCCTCCATGCTCAGTTCCTCCAGCAGGCTGGGGTGCTGGTCCACCAGGTTTTTGACCCCCAGCTGGTGGAGCATCACCCCCGCCAGGTTGTCCATCCCCTTGGCCTTGGCCCCGGTGGAGTAGGCCCGGATCAGGAGGGCGGTCACCGGCTCTTTCTCCAAAAGAGGGCGGACCCTTTGGATGACCTCCTGGGCCTGGCGCTGCACCGCCAGGGCGTTCTGCTCGTAGAGGTCGGCCCGGCCGGTGATGGAGGTGCAGATCTCCATGGCGGCCAGATAGTCCTCCAGGGTGTCCACCCGGAAGAAGGCGCAGGTCACCCCCGCCGCCCGGAGCGTTTCGGCGGCCTGGACATGGTCGGTGGTATCGGCGGAGAGGATGGCGAAGTCGGCGTCCAGCCCCAGGGCCATTTCCAGGTTGGGGTTTCTGGTGCTGCCGATGATGGCCACATCCTCCCCCAGGGGGAGTTTCCGCTCGGTGATGGCGTCGTCGGTGGTGCCGGCCAGTTCCCCGCCGGCCAGCATCCACATCTCGGCAAAGGAGCCGTAGAAACTCACCACCCGCTGGGGCCGGTCCACCGTGACGGTGTTGCCCAGGGCGTCGGTGAAGGTGTAGGCTGTCCCGGGGGCCTCCGGGGCGGGATCAGAGGGGGCGGCCGGGGCCGGGGAGGAAGGGGCCGGGCCGGAGCACCCGGCAAGGAGACACAGGGCAGCCGCCAGCAGGGCGGCGGTAAGGCGACGGATCATAAGATACTCCTTTATTTGGATTGATCGACCCTACTATGATAGACAAAATCCCCGAAAAAGTAAAGTCCCCCGGGGAAGTTCCCGGTTGCAAACCTCGGCCCTTTTCTTTATAATAAGAAAGGAAGAGACCCCGTTGACGGGGCTCGTCACCAAAAAGGAAAAGGAGAACCGAACATGAAGAACGTCATCCACAGCCAGAACGCCCCGGCGGCCATCGGCCCCTACTCCCAGGCCATCCAGGCGGGGAACACCGTCTATGTCTCCGGCCAGCTGCCCATCGACCCCGCCACCGGCGCCATGCCGGAGGGCATCGCCGCCCAGGCCACCCAGTCGATGAAGAACATCCAGGCCATTCTGGCGGAAGCCGGGATGGAGATGAAGGACATCGTCAAGACCACCATCCTGCTGGCCGACCTGGCCGGCTTCGGCGAGGTGAACGAGGTCTACGGCAGCTTCTTCACCGGCGATTACCCCGCCCGGGCCTGCTACCAGGTGGCCCGCCTCCCCAAGGATGCCCTGGTGGAGATCGAGGCTGTGGCGGTGAAGTAAGGATCGCACAGGAAGATCATACCAAACAAAAAAGGGAGCCAAAGGGCTCCCTTTTTGTCATGCCTGCGGCGGGCCCGACGGTCCTGGTCTCCTGCCTCCCCCTTGACAACGGCGCCCGGCCCTGGTATCATATTGATATTGACCAACGGTCATTAATGACCGGGACAGGAGGAATCATCATGGCGCGACCGGCAAAGAGACCGCCGGAGGCTTGGCGGGGGGCCATCATCCAGGCGGCCAAGGGGCTGTTTTTGTCCAAAGGGTTCCAGGACACCTCGGTGGCGGATATCATGGAGGCCGCCGGAGGGGCCAAGGGGCTGTTCTACCACTTCTTCCGGTCCAAGGAGGAGGTGATGGAGACCCTTTGCCAGCAGCTGTTTTTGGAGAAGGACCCCTTTGAAAAGGTGCAGGGCCGGGATGACCTCACCGCCCTGGAGAAGCTGCGGGCGGTGGTGGCGGAGGACAGGGCCGACCCGGACCAGCTGGAGCTCCGCCTCCAGGCGGCGTCGATGCTCCGGGACCCCTGTATTCTGGCGGCGGCGGTGGAAGGGAACCTGCGTGTCCTCTCCCCCCTGTGGCTCCGGCTGCTGGAGGAGGGGCAGCGGGACGGCTCCATCCCCACCGAGTACGCCAAGGAACTGTCCCAGCTGCTGCCCCTGATCGACTTCTGGCTGACGCCGTCGGTGTTCCCCGGCACCCCGGAGGAACTGCTGCACCGGTGCCGGTTCGTCCAGACAGTGCTGGCGGCGGCGGGGCTGCCGCTGCTGGAGGGGGAACAGCTGGCCCAGACCCAGGATATCATCCGGGACCTGGCGGGACGGGAGGAGGAGAGCCGATGAAACGGACGCTGTGGACCCGGAATTTTATCCTGCTGGTACTGGGACAGGCCAGTTCCCTCTTTGGCAACCTCATCCTGCGGCTGGCCCTCTCCATGTACCTGCTGGAGGTCACCGGCTCGGCGGCGGTGTTCGCCGGTATCCTCTCTGCCGCCGCCCTGCCCACCATCATCCTCTCCCCCCTGGGGGGCGTGCTGGCCGACCGGGTGGACCGGCGGCGGCTGATGGTGCTGCTGGACGCCCTCACCGGGGCCTTTGTCCTTGCCGCCGCCCTGCTGCTGCCGGTGGCGGGGGGATCGCGGTGGCCACCGGGCTGCTCATCGCCCTGTCGGTGCTGGGGGCCTTTGAGACCCCCACCGTCCAGGCTTGCATCCCGGCCATGCTGGCGGGGGATGATATCATCCGGGGCAACGCCGTGGTGAACCAGATCGCCTCGGTCTCGGCCCTGGTGGCCCCGATGCTGGGAGGCGCCCTCTACGCTGCCCTGGGCCTGGGACCGGTGATGTACGCCAGCGTGGGGTGCTTCTGGGTGACGGCGCTGCTGGAGTGCTTCATCCGGCTGGAGCCGCAAAAAGCGCCCCCCAGACAGGGGGCGGTGGCGGTCATCATTGGCGACCTGGGGGAGAGCCTTCGGTTCCTGGTCCGGGAGCAGCCGGATATTTTGAGGCTGCTGCTGTTGGCGGCTCTCTCCAGCTTCTTTGTTATGGGGGTGGCGGTGGTGGGGATGCCCTACCTGGTGCGAACGGTGCTGGGGCTGGACGCCGTCTGGTACGGCGGGGCGGAGAGCGCCCTGGCGGTGGCGGCCATCCTGGGCAGCGTCGCCGCCGGGCTGTTCACCGGCAGGACGGCCTTCCGCCGCCTCTCCTGGGTGCTGGCATCCATGGGGGCGTTCCTGATCCCGGCGGGGGTGGTGCTGATGCTGCCGGCGGGAAATGTCACCAGCTTCGCCGTGATAGCGGCCTGCTTCTGCGGGGTGCAGGCGGCGGTGAGCGTCTACTCCATCCTGGCGGTCTCGGCGGTGCAGCAGCGCACCCCGGCCCATATGACCGGCAAGGTGATGGCCTGCGCCGCCACCCTGGGCCTTTGCGCCCAACCGGCGGGGCAGCTGGTGTACGGCATCCTCTTTGACCAGGCCGCCGGGCGGCCCTGGCTGGTGCTGATCCCCACCGGGGTGGTGATCATGGCGGTAGGGGTATGGTCAAGGCGGGTGCTGAGAGGGCTTACCTTGTAGGGGAACAAGGGCCAGTGGCAGCTGCTTTTACCCAAGCGGGGGAAAAGTGTGAACAGAGGGGCCCTTCGGCCCCTCTGTTTGTGTAGAAGGTCCGCTGGGCTTCGTAGCTGGTGAGTTGCTCCTCGTCGTCGGTAGAGACCCGGCAGTAGGCGGCCACCCGAAGCTGCCGCTTGACCTGCTGGCTCATTTGGGATTTTGCAGGGATGACGATAACATTAGTCCCGATCATAGCCTATCTCCTTTCTATGTGCTGTCCGTTTTTCAGCCGCAGGCTGGCGATCCCACCATAGGCCAGTTGGATGTGGGATACTGTACTTTTCAGTAGAGCGGCGTCCAGTTTTTCCATTGCCCAATTCAGGATATTCTGGCTGGAGATGCTTCAGTTTAGCCGCGATCTCCTCCATACTGGAGCCTGCCAGATAATCCACGAATATCCTCTGAACAATTTTGGCCGCCGGTGGGTCGATGGCAATTTTGCCGTTCTCCATTTTGTATCCGTAGGACAGCGAAGAGGGAATGAAAGCATCTCCTCCTTTTGAGACACAGGAAAACAGCCGCCCCTTTCGGAACGGCT
>CAJUFR010000060.1 GCA_910585525.1 uncultured Angelakisella sp. | reverse complement strand
GGGTGTAGGTCAGGACGTTCTCGTCGCTGTCGGTGACCTCAAAGGCGCTCATAAAGGCGTCGTCCTTGGGGTCCTCCCGGTGGATGCGGACCCGGTAGGTCTTTTGCCCGCCTTCCTCGTTCACCCATCCTTCCTCCGACGTGACGGTAAAGGTAAGTTCCATGACACCCGCCTCCAGGGTGGGGTCGGAGGGCTTTACCGGCAGCAGCTTAAAGTGCCCCTTGACGTCCTTCAGCCACTCCAGGTTGCGGTCGGCGGCGGTGATGCCCTCCAGCTTGTAGTCGGGCAGGTCGGTGACCTTCATCTCGTCCATCTTGGCCTGGCTGTCGTTCTTGTTGGCCCGGACCCGCAGCATCTTGGTGGAGTAGGGGATCCAGATCTCATAGACCTCCTGCTTGGGGTCGAAGTTCTGGATCAGGTTGTTTTTGGCGTCGTTGGGGTCGGCGTCCTCCAGGTAGATGCCCAGAGAGCCAAGGGTGTTATCGGTGCTGGGGGGGTCCCGGACGATGTCCAGCTGGTAGGTGGTCCAGAAGTCGCTCCGGGGGTCCTGGCTGGGGGCCACCACAAAGAGGGAGTACACCTTGCCCAGCATCTCGGTCTTGTTGGGGCTTTCCCCTTCCTTGTAGAAGGGGATGAGGAAACTCTTCTGCCCGTTCTGGACCCGGTAGCCGATACCGCTCTCCAGGTCGTGGCCGGGGATGGGCACAACGTTCCCCATGGTATCCTTCAGGTAGAACCGCATGGGGTTGTTGGCCCCGCGGGGGTCGTTGAGGGTGGGGGTGATGGTGATGGAATTCGCCTTGAAGGGGATATGGATGGTGTTCGCCCCGGTGTAGGACAGCGTGTCAGGAGAGAAATTGGAGAAGGGGATGGTGTCCCCGTCCTGGTCCTGGATGACCAGGCTCTTCAGGCTGCTGTCCTGGCTGGGGGTGTTGTCCTTGACGTTGATCTTGATGATGTAAACCTCGGGATTATCCACCACGGTGTTGTTGGGACCCTGGGCGGCGAACTTGATGGTGAGGGTCACCGACTTCGGCGGGGTGTCCGGGGGGAGTTGGCGGGCGGATATCTGCAATCCGGTGATGCCTGCCGTGGTGTTGCCGTTCAGACCAAAGACGGGGTTTTTGATCTGGGCCCCGGGGGAATACTCCTTGAAGCCCCCGGTGTCCCTGGCTTTGAGGGTGACAGCGTCGGTGTCCCCTGTCATCTCCACAGTAACATGGGGGGCGGCGCCGTTCTTCATGCCCATGTTCATTTCCAGTTCGTACTGGAAGGGGCCTTCCGGGTCCTTGTTGTACTCCTTGATGCCGCCCCGGTAGGCGTCCATGTTGATGATGTGGGTGCTGCCGGGGGTCAGCTTCTCGTTGATGGTCTCCTCCTTGCCAGTGGAGTTCTGCCGGGTGCCAGTGATCTTTTTGACGCCGGTGACGCTGACCGGCTTGCCGGTGCCGCGCACGGTGATGATCTTGGTGGGGATGGACTGCCCGTCTATCGTATCCGAGCAGGATTCATAAAAGGTACCGTCGTCCCGCTGGTAGAACACCTTGGCGGAAAGCTGTCCCTTGACATCGTCCTCCAGGGCGTTCAGGGTGACGGTCTGCCACTCCTGGTTGCTGCCGCCTATCTGGACGACGTTCTTGTATTCGGCGCTGTTGGGGTTGGCGATCTTCTTCCATGTGCCGGTGGCGGCGTCCAGTATATCGGTGGCCTGCCAACTCCATTCCACCCGGAAGGGGGCGTTGAAGTTGGTGCTCAGGTGGCGCAGGTCAAAGACGTCGCTGATATAGTCCAGGGAATCCCCTTCGCTCAGAGAGATAAAGGAATCGGCCTCCTTGTCCTTGCCGTCGCTGTCCCGGATCAGCTGTTCCACGTCCTGCACCGCCGCCTGGGGGGTCATGATGGTGAGGAACCGGGGTTCCACAGTAGGCATCTGGTAAATGAGTTCGAATTGTGTGTTTTCCCGGATCTCGTAGCCCGCGGGCTTATCTACAACAGTAACATCCTTCCCGTCAGGGTCTTGCTCAGTGTGGGTAACAGCAGGATAGTTAATACTCCGCACCAGATTGATACTGATATTTTGGTTGTTTACATTTGTAATGCGAATGGTCAGATTTCTTGCGTTTGTCCCTTGTTCGGCGGTCACTCTTACCTTAAGGTCCTCGCCCTGTGCTTTAGTTGTTCCGACAATCTCCGCAAAAACACCTTCTGGCGTTGCCGCATCGTAATCAATGCTGAAACTTGGCAAACTGCCAGTCATTTCATCGCTTTCTGCCTTTAGTATCATTCGGCTGTACCGGGTAACCGCCACGTTGACGTCGAAGGTCGCTGTCCCGGACCCGTTTAGTGTTTTTTTCTTTGTCGGGTCATCCATTGTGTAGCTTTGGTTAAAAATACCGGACATACTTAGGGCGTTATACATACCATTGACAACATATAGCTGCTTCAACGGAGTCTTTTCCGCCTCCGCAACAGACCCAAAGGGAAGTTGTGGAGCCGCATCCGGCTTAAACTTCCCGTCCACCACGATGGAGCGTCTGCCGCTGGTGGTCCTTTCGCCGATGGTGACACCGTGCTTCTTCTCCACCTCGCCGCCGGTAGCGGTGCCGGCGGTGGTGGAAGGCGTCAGGGTAAGACCGGCGGAGACCAGGCCGTTGGGGACCTGCTCGTTGACGGTGATGCTGCGCCCGGTGACCACGTAGCCGGTGTAGGGGTCACCCTCCACAAAGCTGATCACCGGCTTATCCGTTGCGGCGTGGCCTGTATATGTGTTCATCGGCACCGACGCCACCACCATCATCAGTGCCAGCGCGGCGGACTTTATTCTTGCTTTGGTCTCTCGTTTCATTTGGCGCCCCCATTTCTTCCCGCTTTGCCGGGATATGGAAAACTCCCGGGACTGCCGCCCCGGCTTTGTTTGTGTCGTTCCTGGGTGGGGACCCGGGAAGAAAACCCTAGTCCTCCACTTGTTTATTTTTCGGCCGCTTCCCCTAAAACTAAAGCCCCCCGGCCCCCCGGCGGCAGCATTTTCCTGCGCCCCCCTAATGGCCACAAAACCGCCACACGGCACGCCTGGAACAGGCTGCCGGTGGCGGCGCTTGGTTATGCTGTTTTAGCCCGCCCCGGCGGCGGCGCGGCTGGCCTTGTCCGCCTGGGCAAAGGTGTCCCGGAGTTCCGCCACCATGGGCAGCACCTCGTCGATGGGGCCGTTGTCCTTGTGGAGGTTGGCCTCCACAAGGCGGCGGATGAAATAATCGTACAGGGCGCTAAGGCTGCCGGATATCTCGTACTGGGGGTCCAGGGTCTGGTCCAGGTACCGCAGGATCTTCTGGGCCTTTTGCAGCGCCGTGTTGGATCGCTGGTAGTCCTTTTCCTCGTGGAACTGCTTGGCGGCGTTCAGCTGGGTGATGGTCCCGTCGTACAGCTTCAGGAGCATCTCCCCCGGGGTCATGGTCATCACCGATTGCTGCTGGTACTTCTGGTATGGGTTTTGGACCATTCTATCCTCTCCTTATCAGCCGCCCATCATCTGGGCCAGGTAGGAACTTTGTGTGTTCATGTTGGAGATCAGCTGCTCCATGGTGTTGAACTGCTTCCAGTACCGGGTCTTTTCCGCCTCGTAGGTCCGTTTGAGGGCTGCGATCTTGTCGTCGATGGCCTTCATCTGGTCATACATGGTGTTGTTCTTGTCGGTGCCCATCCCCTTGACGCCGGCGATCTGCACCAAAGTGCCGGGGCTGGAGGAACTGACCTTGGCGGTCTGGTTCAGGATGTCGTTCAGCTTGGTCCCCAGGCCCTCGGTCTTGTCGGTGAACAGCTTCATGACGCCGGTGGGGTCGTTCTCCAGCAGCTGGCGGAGTTTGGCCTCGCCGTCGGTGCCAAAGGTCAGCTGGCCCTTCTGCTCCCAGGTGCCGGTCTCGATGCCCAGTTCGTACAGGGCGTACCCGGCCCCGGCGGGCTTCTGGTACAGGGCGGTGCGCATCTGCTGCAGGAAGGTCTCGATGTTGCTGTCCCGGTAGAGCAGGCCGCCTTTGGACTTCTCCTCCCACAGTTCGATCTCCCGCTCGCTCATCTCTTTCTTCTGGGCGGAGGTAAGGGGGGGGTACTCCCGGTAGGTGGTGTCCTCGTCGATGAGGTCGTTCAAGGTCTTGACCAGCTTGTTGTACTCGTCGATGAACTCCTTGATGCCGTCCATGATCTGGTCGGTGTTCTGGCTGACGGTGACCTTGGCCACGGTGCCGGTGAACTTTTTCATCACCCCGCCCACGTCTACCAGGTCCTTGGCCTCCACCACGTTGCCGTCGGCGTCGTAATACTTGCCGTCGGCGTCGTTGAGGGTCACGTCGGAATAGGTCCCGGTGATATCGTTCAGGTCGTAGTTGATGCCGTTGATGGTGAAGTTGTTGCTGCTGCGCTCGGTCTGGGCGCCGTCCACCACCACGATGGCGTTCTGGCCGTCCACCTGCTGGAAGGCGTCGCCGCCGCCGTCGGTGCCCACCTCGATCTTGCCGTCGGTGCCGAACAGCTTCAGCATGGCCTCCTTGGCCCGGTCGCCCTTGGGCTCAAAGGTCTCCTTCAGGATGATGTGCCCGTCCTCGTAGTCGAACTCGGTGGTAAGGGTGGAAAGGTCGGAGAGTTTGGTGGAGCCGTCCAGCCCCTTGAACCGCAGCCCCAGGTCCCCCAGGGTGGTGTTGCCGTCCACCTGGCGCATGATCTTGCCGCCGGTGAAGGTATACAGCCCGTCGGAGGTCTTTGCCAGGTCGGCCAGGGTGGTGGTCCCGGCGATGGGGTTGCCGTCCTTGTCGTTGAGGGTGAGGCCGATATCGGCCAGGGTCAGCTTGCCGTCCACCTTGCGGGTGATGGTCTTGTTGTCGGCGTCAAAGCTGTAGATGCCGCCGGAGACCTTGGACAGGTCGCTGAGTTTGGTCTCCTCCGGGATATCCTTGCCGTCCTTGTCCTTTAGGGTAAGGCCCAGGTCCTTGAGGGTGGTATCCCCGGGGGTGGTGGCGTTCAGCTTGCTGCTGTCGAAGGCCACGTCGGTGGAGAAGGGGATCTCGTAGGGCTCCAGCGCCTTGGAGCGCATCCGCCCGCCGCTGGGGATGCCCGAGCCAAACAGGGCGTTGATGAGGTTGCCCTCCTCCTGGCTCATCACGATCTGCTTGCCGGCGCCGGATTCCTTGGCCTCCATCACGAATTTATCATCCTGGGCCCGGTAGATCATGCGGACCCCGGCGTCGCTGCGGTTGATGACGTCCATGACGTCGATGATGGCGGTATCCTCTGTAAAGTGGAACTCCTGCCCGTTGATGGTAAAGCGGAAGCTGCCCCCCTGGAGCTTGGTGCCCAGGTTCAGGTCCCCCAGCTTGCTCCCCAGGGTGATGCGGTTGGAATCGCCGTTCTTCATCCCCAGCACCGCCATGGCGGCATCGCTGCCGCCGATATCCACCTTGCGGCCGGTGCCCACCTCCAGTTCAAAGCCGTCGGCGCCGAACCTGGCGGTGACCTGGCCCTTGCCGTGGGCCATATCCAGCCCGGCCTGGAGGGCCTTCTGGATATCGGCGTCGCTCTTCAGGCTGCCGTCGGCGTTCATCAGGTCACGCAGGTCGATGCTCACCGTCTTTTTCAGGTCGTCCAGGGTAACGGTGAACTCCATTTTGGGGGTGCCGTCCACCTTGCCGGTGAGGGTGGAGGTCTTATTGGCGGTCTTGTTCACCGAGGTGGCGTTGGCGGTCAGGCCCAGCTTCTGGAGGCCCAGCTTGCCGGAATCCCCGCTGACGGTGATGGTCTGGCGGTTGTCACCCTCGCTGACCAGCTTGATGGTGCCGCCGCTGACGCTGGCCTTGACGCCGGTATCCTTGAAGGCGTCGGTGAGTTTTTCCTGGATGAGCCGGTCACGGTCGGCGGCGGTGTAGTTGGTGAAGGTGCCGGTGGAATCGTTGACAAAAACATCCCGCAGGTCAACGCTGACGCTCTTGTCCCCCACCTTGAACTTGACGGTGTAATCCTCCTTGGTGCCCAGCTGGCCGTCGATGAGTTTTTGCAGGGCGGCGCTGTCCAGCTTGCCGTCCAGCTTGCCGCTGATGGTGCTGCCGGAGGTGATGCTGGCCTTGGTGGCCAGGCGGCGGACCTCCATGCTGCTGCTGCCGGTGGAGGCGGAGGTGGTGGCGGTGGCCTTAAACGCGCTGGAGGAGGAGATGGCGCTCATGGCGTTGAAGAAGGCGTCACTCATCAGGTTGCTGGAGGAGGAGAAGCTGAAGAACTTGGTTTGGAAGGAGTTGATCTGGGAGATGATATCCCGGTAGATCTCCTGCTTCCACTGCAGCTGCTGCTTGAGCCCCTCCTGCTTGTCGATCTTGGATTGGGTGCCGGAAAGAAGCTGCTCCACCATGCTCTCGGTGTCCACACCGGAAGCCAGGCCGGAGAAGCCCTTGTTGCTGCTGGCGTTGTTCACATAGGAACTGCTTGCCGCGTTTACAGCCATAACGAACGCCTCCTTTTCTTGTTCAGCGAAGTCCCCGCAAGGCGCGGGGCCGGTAAATCAGTCTTATATTTAGTATTATCGGCCCGATTTTGGGAAACCAAAGCCGGGAAGCGACCTATCCCTCCCCAAACACCCAAAAGCGATTCACCAAAAAACTCACCACCATGGTCCCCCCGGTGGCCAGCACCTTCGCCGCCAGCTTCGGCACCCCCGCCACCCCGTGGCAAAGATACAGCAGCCCCGTGGAAAGCCCCAGCATACAAACACTGAGCACCAAAAACTTCACCAGCGCGGGACTGAAAAACCGCCCCCGCGCCCGAAACGTCCAGCTGCGGTTCAGGACATAGCTGTTCAGCACCCCCGCGCTGTACCCCGCCACCTGGGCCAGGTAAACATTCACCGAGAGCGCCTGCGCCAGCACGGTAAAGACCAAAAAGTCCACCAGGGTGTTCACCGCCCCCACGGCGGCGAACTTCCCGGCCTTGCGCAGTTCTGTCCCCTTCTCTTCCATCCGTTTATCCTTTCCGCCAGGGGCGTTACTTGGTATCCCCGCCCCGCTCCCGCACCACCATGCGGATGGGGGTTCCGGTCATCTCGAACTGCTCCCGGATCTGGTTCTCCAGGTACCGCAGGTAGGAGAAGTGGAACAGCTCCGCCCTGTTGCAGAAGCAGACAAAGGTGGGGGGCTTGGTGGAGGCCTGGGTGATGTAGTAGATCTTCAGCCGCTTCCCCTTGTCCGAGGGGGGCTGCACCCGGGCGGTGGCGTAGGCCAGCAGGTCGTTGAGCCGTCCGGTGGGGATGCGCATGGCGTTCTTTTCCGCCACCTGGGTGATGAGCCCGAACAGCTTGTCCACCCGCTGCCCCGTCTTGGCCGAGATGAACAGGAAGGGGGCATAGGACATGAAGGAGAAATCTGTCTCCAGCTTTTTCCGCATCTCGTCCATGGTGGAGCCGGTCTTGTCCTCCACGGCGTCCCACTTGTTGACGGCGATGATGCACCCCTTCCCCTGCTCGTGGGCGTAGCCGGCGATCTTGCTGTCCTGCTCGGTGAAGCCCTCGGTGGCGTCGATGAGGATCACCGCCACGTCGCACCGGTCCACCGCCATATAGGCCCGGAGGACGCTGTACCGCTCGATGGCCTCCTCCACCCGGGACTTGCGGCGGATGCCCGCCGTGTCGATGAAGATGAACTTCCCGTGCCGGTTCTCCACCGGGGTGTCGGTGCTGTCCCGGGTGGTCCCGGCCATATCCGCCACGATGACCCGCTCCTCCCCGGCGATGTAGTTGACAAGGGAGGACTTGCCCACGTTGGGCTTGCCGATGACCGCCACCTTGATGGCGTCGTCCGGCTCCTCCTCCACCGCCTCCCAGTCGATAAGGTCAAAGCAGGCGTCCAGCAGTTCCCCGGTGCCGTGGCCGTGGACCGAGGAAACGGGGATGGGGTCCCCCAGCCCCAGGTTGTAGAACTCGTACAGTTCCGGGGGCGGGGCCCCCACCCGGTCGCACTTGTTGACGCAGAGCACCACCGGCTTGCCGCTTTTCCGCAGCAGGGCGGCCACGTCGTTGTCGTTGGCGGTGACCCCGGCGGTAAGGTCGGTGACCAGCACGATCACGTCCGCCGAATCGATGGCGATCTGGGCCTGGCTGCGCATCTTCTTCAGCAGCATGTCGTCGGTCTTGGGCTCGATGCCCCCGGTGTCCACCAGCATGAACTCCCGGTTCAGCCACTCCCCCTGGGCGTAGATGCGGTCCCGGGTCACGCCGGGGGTGTCCTCCACGATGGAGAGGCGCTGGCCGATGAGTTTATTGAACAGGGTGGATTTGCCCACGTTGGGCCGCCCCACCACGGCGATGAGAGGTTTTGACATCTTTCGTTTTACCTCCTTTTTCCTCAAGGGATGCCCCGGATGGCGTCCAGCAGCTGCCCCCCGTCGTTGTCCACCGGGCGCACCGGGACACCGGTCCGCTCCCGGAGCCAGGGAACGGTGGTGTCGTCCAGGAAGCGGTCGGTCTCGTGGCGGAGGGTCACCGAGGGGATCAGCAGTTCCTCCCCCAGTTCCTTCCCGGCAAGGCCCGCCGCCATGTCCCTGCCGCAGAGCAGCCCCGCCACATTCACCGCCCCGCCGAAGAGGCGGTTGGGGATGGGGTGGACCGCCACCGTCAGGCCGGGGAACTTCTCCTGGGCCAGCGCCGCCAGCTGGGACAGCAAAGGGGCGGCGGCGGTGCCGGTGGCGATGGAGACCCTCCTTTTCATCGGGCGGCTCTCCTCCTGCTCCAGGGCGTCCAAAAACTCCTGGCGCAGCAGCGCCCACAGCCCCACCCCGTCCTCCAGCTGGTCGAACTCCTCATAGTATTCCGCCCGGGGGATGGGGCATCCCGCCAGCAGGAAAAATTCATCGGCGGGGAAGGCGACGCGGCTGCCGTGTCGCTCCAGCATCTCCTCCTGGAACGCCCGGGCGATGGCCAGCACCTCCCGGGCCTCCTCCCTGGTGTAGGGCCGCAGAGGGTAGAGCCCCTCCCGGTGGCCGGTGAGCCCCACCGGCACCAGGGCGATGCTCCCCAGGCCGGGCCAGTAGGCCGCCAGGTCGGAAAGGCTCTTTTTCAGCGCCTCCCCGTCGTTGACGCCGGGGCAGAGCACCAGCTGGGCATTCACCCGGATGCCCCCCTCCACCAGCATGGGGATGTACCGGAGGGTCTCGGCGGCCCTGGGGTTTTTCAGCATCTCCACCCGCAGCGCCGGGTCGGTGGCGTGCACCGAGATATTGATGGGGGAAAGCCGCATTTTGATGATGCGGCGGATGTCCTCCTCGGTAAGGTTGGTGAGGGTGACATAGCTGCCGAAGAGGAAGGACATCCGGCTGTCGTCGTCCTTGACGTAGAGGGAATCCCGCAGCCCCTTTGGCAGCTGGTCGATGAAGCAGAAGATACACTTGTTGCGGCAGGTGTGCTGCCGGTCCATCAGGTAGGTCTCGAACTCCAGCCCCAGGTCGTCGTACTCCCCTTTCCGCACCGTCACGGTAAAGGGGGCGTCCCCCCGGCGGAGGGCAAGGGCCAAGCGGGTGTCGGTCATATAAAAGCGGTAATCCAGCACGTCCCGGATGGGGCTGTTATTGATGGACTCCAGGGTGTCCCCGGGCAGGACCCCCTTTTTCGCCGCCGGGCTCCCCGGCTCCACCCCTTTGATGACGACCGACATGGCGCCGCCCTCCTTACCTTATTTTAGTTCCCCTCTGCTTCCACCCAAACGCAGCCCTCATAGGCTTTGCCGGTGGTGAGGAAGGTCTCCACGATGACGAGCAGCACCGCTGGGTCGTCGCAGACCCCCCATTTGGGGATCCAGCCGCCGCCGGCCTCCACGTCGCTGTCATCCCCCTGATACCTGGGGTTTTGGTAGAGCCAATGGTGCTGCGCCAGTTCGTCGTAGATCATCACCCCGGCGATGCCCAGCCCCTCCCGGGCCTCGTCCACCCCCTCCACCTGGATTCAGCGGCGGTCCCCGTCGTAGTTGCAGTACAGATAGTGGACCCGGGGCAGATGCTTTTTCAGGTAGTCATGGAGTTTTTTGTCAAAGACCCCGTCGGGGAAGTTTTTCCGGTCCCGGCCCAGCACCGAAAACTTCAGCGCGTTGAAAGCGCAGGGTCCAAAGGGGATCCCGTCCTCCGTCTGCTTTGCCATTCTGTAACCGATCCTTTCCTCGATGGAAAAAGGAGGGGGAAACTCCCCCTCCCTTTCATCTTGTCATCAGTCAGCCATCTTGACGACTTCCCGGCCCTTGTAGTAGCCGCAGCTGCCGCACACCTGGTGGGGGAGCTTCAACTCGCCGCACTGGGGGCATTTGCAGAAGCCGGGGGCGGCCAGCTTCCAAACGTTGGAACGCCGCTTGTTCTTGCGTGCCTGGGAACTTTTTCTCTTGGGTACTGCCATGTTCAGCACCTCCTTTTCTGGGATGGATGGGGCCGGAGGGCCCCGTTATTCAAAGAACTTGTCCAGGGCGGCCAGGCGCGGGTCGGTCTGCTTCTCCTGGCATTCGCACCGGATGGTGTTGCGGTCACAGCCGCAGACGGGACACAGCCCCTTGCAATCCTCCCGGCAGAGGGTACGGGTGGGCAGTTCCGGGATGACATCGTTGGTAGCGAGCTCGCCGAGCTCCACGAAGCCGTCCGGGGCCACCAGGTACTCGTCGTCCTCCTCCGAATTCTGGAGGGAACGCACCACCGTGTGGGGGACCGTCAGGGTCACCTCCCTGAGAACAGGGGCCAGGCAGCGGTCACACCGCAGCGCCAGGGTGTACCGGTAGGTGCAGTCGAGTGAAACCACTCCCACCCGGTTCTTGGCCTGGGCAGTGATATGGACGGGGTCCCGGAGGGGGCGTTCTCCGCCGGCGCTGTACTGGCTCAGGTCCACATCATCCGTTACCACATCGGAAAACCCCGCGCCGTCCAGCAGCTTGTTCAGATCGAATCTCATCCCTGCTCCTCTCGCGTCCAAAGCGGTCCTGCCGCCGCTGCCGCTACACCACGGGGCAGACGGGACAGAACGCCCACCCTCCCCACAGTGTCACGCAGATTATTATAATGTTCGCGAAAGCCTTTGTCAAGGCGGTAGCTTCAATATTGACAGGGATTTGTGAAGTTGGTAAAATAAATAAGGTATGACCCCTGATAACTAGGGAATTTCATTAAGGCTGCTTTCTATTTTGGGATGTCCCGGACCGAAGGAGACGCTTATGTATCATTGTCACACACGATTCTATCTGATGGGCCGCCAGCGCCAGCTGTTCGAGAAGGTCAAAAAGCTGCCGCTCCTGGAGGGCTTCACCTATGAGTTTTTGGAAAGTGACCGGCCGGAGGAGGAACTTGCCACCCGGGCCGATGTGATCTTTGCCGACCTGCGGGGCACCAACGCCGCCGCCACAGCGGAACTGCTGGCACGGTGGCGGGGGGCGGGGGCCCAGCTGATCCTGCTGGGGGACCGGGACCAGGCCGCTGCCCTGCCGGAGGAACTGTCCGCCATCCTGGCCCGGGTCACCGATATCTGGGGCCTGCCCATGTCCGATACCGAGTGGGGCTTCCGCCTGGGCCGCTGGCTCCAGGGGTGGAAGGCCGCCAAGGACGCCTGGCAGACCAGCCAGTACCTGGAGGCGGCCATCAACGGCTCCCCCAACCTCATCTGGTTCAAAACCAAGGACGGCATCCACGAAAAGGTCAACGACAGCTTCTGCCAGACGGTGGGCAAGACCAAGGCCCAGGTCCAGGGACAGGGGCACGCCTACATATGGGACGTGGAGCAGGACGACCCCGCCTGCATCGAATCGGAGCGCATTGTGATGGAGCGCCGGGAGACCTGCATCTCGGAGGAGCATATCCAGACCGGCAACGAGGAAAAGACACTGACCACCTACAAATCCCCCCTCTATGACATGGATGGCGGCGTCATGGGGACGGTGGGGGTGGCCATCGACGTCACCCTGGAGCGTGCCTACGCCCAGGAACTGGTGCGCAAGACCCAGACCCTGGAGGCCATCTTCACCGCCATGGACTGCGGCATCATCTGCCATTCCCTGGACGGCTCCCGGATCATCAGCGTCAACCAGGCCGCCCTCCAGATCCTGGGGTACGAGAGCCAGGAGGAACTGGTGGGGGACGGGTTCCACATGATCGCCCAATCGGTGCTGGAGGAGGACCAGGAGAAGCTGCGGGACTGCATCCAGTCGCTGAAAGAAGTGGGAGACACCGTCAACGTGGAGTACCGTGTCCGGCGGCCGGACGGGGATCTGCTGTACATCATGGGCAGCTTCAAGCTGGTGGAGGAGGAAGGGGAACTGTACTGCCAGCGCCTGCTGCTGGACTGCACCGCCCAAAAGCGCCGGGAGGAGCAGGAGCGGGAGGAGCAGGAGCGCCGCCAGATGGAACTGATCCACGCCCTGGGCGTGGAATATAATGTGGTCTGCTACTTCGACCTGGACACCGGCGAGGGCCGGGCCCTGCGGGTGGGCCAGTGCGACAAGGGCCTGCTGGAGCCCATCTTCAGCGGCAACCTGCTGCTGGAGGACTGCATCGAGGAGTATATCCAGACAGGGGTCTACCCCGATGACCAGGAGCCGCTGCGCCAGGCCGCCAGCCGGGAAAAGCTGGCGGAGGAACTCTCCGCCAAGGTGATGACCTACGTCAACTACCGCACCACCTGCTGCGGCAAGGTGCGGTACTTCCAGATGAAAACGGTGCGGGCCGGCGCCTGGGACCAGGCCCGGGGGATCGTGCTGGGCTTCCGCAGCATCGACGAGGAGACCCGGGATGAGCGGGAGAAGAAGGCGGTGCTGGAGGACGCCCTCTCCCAGGCCAACCGGGCCAACAAGGCCAAGAGCACCTTCCTTTCCAACATGTCCCACGACATCCGCACCCCCATGAACGCCATCATCGGCTTCACCG
>CAJUFR010000059.1 GCA_910585525.1 uncultured Angelakisella sp. | reverse complement strand
TGGCTGGGGTTTGTTATGGTTGTGGTTATGCTTGTTGGTGATACTTTTTTCCTCCGTTTTGGTGGGGGGTGTTGAAAGGTTTTTGGGTTTGGTTGGGTAGCTGTATAATTCTATTTGCTTATACGTGTGGTATTGACTGGGTCTGTTCTTTCCTTTCTTTTTCATTTCTCTTGGATGTTAAAAAACCCCCGGCCTGATTTCTCGGGCCGGGGGTTTTGGTTTGTTTTTACTTTGCGGGGGTGGCGGCGGTTACGAAACGGGCGGGGTTGATCTTGACGCCGGGGCCCATGGTGGTGGCCAGGGTGCAGGAGCGGATATACTGGCCCTTGGCGGCGGCGGGCTTCGCCTTGATGATGGCGCCCATCAGGGTGTCGAAGTTCTCCTGGAGTTTCTCCACGCCGAAGGAGACCTTGCCCACGGGGCAGTGGATGATGTTGGTCTTGTCCAGGCGGTACTCGATCTTACCGGCCTTGGCCTCGGTGACCGCTTTGGCGGCGTCGGGGGTGACGGTGCCGGCCTTGGGGTTGGGCATCAGGCCACGGGGGCCGAGGATCTTACCAAGACGGCCCACGATGCCCATCATGTCCGGGGTGGCGATGACGACGTCGAAGTCCATCCAGTTCTCGTTCATGATCTTCTGCATGTACTCCTCGCCGCCCACGTACTCGGCGCCGGCGGCCTCGGCGGCCTTGGCGGCGTCGTTCTTGGCGAATACCATGACACGGACCTTCTTGCCGGTGCCGTTGGGCAGGACCACGGCGCCACGGACCTGCTGGTCGGCGTGGCGGCTGTCGACGCCCAGGCGGACATGGACCTCTACGGTCTCGTCAAATTTGGCCTTGCCGGTCTTGGTGCAAAGCTCGATAGCTTCGGTGATGTCATAAAGGGCGGAGCTGTCGATGAGCTTGCGGCTCTCCACATACTTCTTACCATGTTTCATAATTACTTCATTCTCCTCCTACCAAGTGGTAATTAACGGATCATTTTCCTCCCACGGGAGAGCGTCCTCAGTCCACGACCTCCACACCCATGCTGCGGCAGGTGCCGGCCACCATGCTCATGGCGGCTTCCAGGCTGCCTGCGTTGAGGTCGGGCATCTTGGTCTCGGCGATCTTCTGGATCTGCTCACGGGTGATCTTGCCAACCTTGGTCTTGTTGGGGACACCGGAAGCACTCTCCAGCCCCAGGGCCTTCTTGATGAGGACGGCGGCAGGGGGGGTCTTGGTGATGAAGGTAAAGGAGCGGTCGGCGTAGACGGTGATGACCACGGGGATGATGAGGCCCGCATCGTTCTTGGTCCGCTCGTTGAACTCCTTGGTAAAGGACATGATGTTGACGCCGTGCTGGCCCAGGGCGGGACCGACCGGGGGGGCCGGGGTCGCCTTGCCGGCGGGGATCTGAAGTTTGATGTAGCCAACTACTTTCTGTGCCATAAAAATGCACCTCCAAATAAGTGGTAATTCTTAGCGGGGGCTGCCGCCCCCTCCCACAGGGGCGCCGTGAAAGCGCCCGGGCGTTTTGCCCCCACGGGGGCGGGGAATGTCAACCCACGGTCTGCACCTGGGTCAGTTCCAGTTCCACAGGGACTTCCTTGCCCATCATCGAGACGGTGACACGCACCAGACCCTTGTCCAGGTCGATGGAGTCCACCACCCCGACGAAGCCCTCCATATAGCCGCCGGAGACCATGACGCTGTCCCCCACGGCGTAGTTCACCTCGGTGGCCCGGGTCTCTACCCCGAAGCGGGCGATCTCCGCCTCGGTCAGGGGGATGGGTTTGGAGCCGGGGCCTACGAAGCCGGTGACGCCCCGGATGTTCCGCACCACGTACCAGCTGTCGTCGGTCATGATCATCTTCACCAGGACGTAGCTGGGGAAAAGTTTGCGCTCTACCTCTCTCTTCTGGTTGTCCTTGATCTCGGTGACCATCTCGGTGGGGATCTTGACCTCATGGATGAGGTCATGGAGCTGGCGGTTTTCCACCGCGTTGACGATGCTGTCCGCCACCTTGTTCTCGTACCCGGAATAGGTGTGGACCACGTACCATTTTGCTTCGTCTGCCATTCCTCACACTCCCTCCTGGCAGCGGATGATGCCCTTTTCCTTAGACCTTAGCCCTGAAGGGCGAAGCGGACGATGAGACCCAGAAGGGAATCCAGCCCGCCGATAAAGATGGCGGAGATGGCCACGGCGGCCAGCACCACCAGGGTGTTGTTGATGACCTGCTTTTTGCTGGGCCAGACCACCTTTTTCATCTCGCCCCGCATGTCGCGAAGGGAGCGGGATATCCTGGCGAAGAAGCCGG
The DNA here is from genome assembly GCA_910585525.1 of uncultured Angelakisella sp. Taxonomy (GTDB): domain Bacteria; phylum Bacillota; class Clostridia; order Oscillospirales; family Ruminococcaceae; genus Angelakisella. Next base: position 10,718 of record CAJUFR010000059.1, on the reverse strand, counting down.
GCTTCTTTTCGGTGTTTGCCATGCTGGTCCTACCCCCTTACTTCGTTTCCTTGTGGACAGTGTGCTTCCGGCAGAAGCGGCAGTACTTTTTCATCTCCAGCCTGTCCGGGTCGTTCTTCTTGTTCTTCTTGGTGTTGTAGTTGCGCTGCTTGCACTCGGTGCAAGCCAGAACGATCTTTACTCGCATTTCGGCACCTCCTATAAATCAGTTGCTTGCCTCCCTCTTTTTGCTGTGAGAGGGACTTCCCTTCCCCGGGCCGTCCTCCTGGGACAACAGGAATTTTTGGCGCACAAAAAAAGGACCCTCTCCGAGAGGTAGCCCTACTATAACACACCTGTCCGGGAAAGTCAAGGGAAAAAGCCAGGTTTTTAGCGGCTTTCCGCTGTTTTTCCATATTTTTGCCCGCCCCCGGCAAAAACCTCCCCCCCTGTATTGTGTTTGCGGGGGGAACCGACTATAATTAAAGGCAGGGACAAAAAGCAAGGCCCCGCCTGGGGGGAAAGAGATATCCTGCCGGAGGGGACCAGACAAGGGAGGTTTTTCATCATGACGCTGCGGGAGGACGCCAACAGGATCATCCAAGATTCCATCCAGGCCGCCATGCCGGATTCGGCGGTGCGCCGGGCGCTGGAGCGGCACAGCTTCGGCCCGGGACGGCTGCTGCTGGTGGCGGCGGGCAAGGGGGGCTGGCAGATGGCCAAGGCCGCCTACGACCTGCTGGGGGACCAGATCCAGGACGGGGTGGTCATCACCAAGTATGACCACGCAAAGGGCCCCATCGGGGGGCTGCGCATCTTTGAGGCGGGGCACCCGGTGCCGGATGAGAACTCCTTCTCCGCCACCCAGGCGGCTATCGAACTGGTGAAGGACCTGTCGGCGAAGGACACGGTGCTGTTCCTCCTCTCCGGCGGCGGCTCCGCCCTGTTTGAAAGACCCCTTATCCCCCCGGAGGAACTCACCGACCTGACCAAGCAGCTGCTGGCCTGCGGTGCGGATATCGTGGAGATGAACACGGTGAGGAAGCGCCTCTCCGCCGTCAAGGGGGGCCGCTTCGCCGAACTGTGCGCCCCGGCGCGGGTCTTTTCCATCGTCCTTTCGGACATCATCGGGGACCCCCTGGACATGATCGCCTCCGGCCCCGCCTACCCGGATCAGTCCACCTGCGCCCAGGCGCTGGAGATCGTGGAGCGGTACGGGCTGGAGCTGTCGGGCCAGGCCATGGAACTGCTGGGGCAGGAGACCCCCAAGGCGCTGAACAACGTGGAGACCCACATCACCGGCAGCGTCCGGGAGTTGTGCGCCGCCGCCGCCGCCAGCGCCAAGCAGCTGGGGTACGAGCCGGTGATCCTGTCCGACTGCCTCACCTGTGAGGCCCGGGAGGCGGGCAGTTTCCTGGCGTCGGTGGCGCGGTACCACCGGGACGTGGACCACTCGGTGGCGTTTATCGCCGGGGGGGAGACGGTGGTGCACCTTACCGGCAAGGGGAAGGGCGGCAGGAATCAGGAACTGGCGCTTTCGGCGGCCCAGGGGATCGCGGGGCTGCGGGGGGCGGCGGTGTTCTCTGTTGGCTCCGACGGGACGGATGGTCCCACCGACGCTGCGGGGGGGTATGTGGACAGCACCACCCGGGACCGGCTGGCGGCGCAGGGGGTAAAGATCTTCGATGTCTTGCAGCAGAATGACGCTTATCACGCCTTGCAGAAGGTAGACGGGCTGGTGATCACCGGGGGGACCGGCACCAATGTCAACGATGTTAGTGTTGTTTTGTTGAAACGGGAGTAAGGGGGAAGATTCTGCGGGGCGGAAGCCCCTCCCCCACCGCCCGGGTTTCCGGGCCGCAGAAACGTTTTTCTTTCCCTTTGCAGGTTTTTTCCTTCAATACAGCGCCCGTTCACCGGCACGGTGGGCGGGCGTTTTTTGAACGGGCAGGTTTTCCTTTCCGGTTTAAAGGAACGAGCCCCAAAAATCCACCCCCCCACGCATACTTTCATAATTTATTCATATATCTTTTGTGTAGGATGGTAAAAAAGTATAAAAAGTTCTCGGGATTTGTTGACTTTCCGGGATTTTTGTATTATTCTTTTATCATCAGGGAAAAGCGTGTATACATCATACATCGCATCATGTCCCCGGCTTGCAAAGATTGGAGGAATCATCCTTGAAGACTATCCCCATCCCCTATTACACCGGCACCCTGGACCTCCATGTGGCGGAGGAGAACCTGAAGGCCGTGGTCACCGCCAAGATGCACCACTACAAGGCCGAAAAAGGCGAGGTGGAACTGGTAAAGGAGGCGCTGGAGAACCCCATCGGCTCCCCCCGGCTGTCCGAGATCGCCAAGGGCAAAAAGACGGTCACCCTGGTCACCAGCGACCACACCCGGGCGGTGCCCAGCAAGATCACTTTGCCCATCCTGCTGGCCGAGATCAGAAAGGGCAACCCCGAGGCGGAGATCACCATCCTCATCGCCACCGGCCTCCACCGGGCCCCCACCCCCGAGGAACAGCGGCGGATGTTCGGCGACGCCATCGTGGACCACGAGAAGATCGCCGTCAATGACGCCTTCGCGCCGGAGGACTTTGTCCACATCTGCACCCTCCCCTCCGGGGCGGATTTTGAGGTGAACAAGCTGGCCGCCAGCTGCGACCTGCTGGTCACCGAGGGGTTCATCGAGCCCCACTTCTTCGCCGGCTTCTCCGGCGGCCGCAAGAGCATCCTCCCCGGCATCTGCTCCCAGGTCACCGTCAACGAGAACCACTCCTACAAGGCCATCGCCAGCCCCTACGCCGCCGCCGGCGTGCTGGAAAAGAACCCCATCCACGAGGACATGGTGGCCGCCGCCCGGGCGGTGAACGTCCAGTTCACCTTCAACGTGGCCCTGGACGGGGAGAAAAAGATCATCGCCGCCTTCTGCGGCGACCTGGTCCAGTCCCACGAGAAGGGGGTGGAGTTCATCCGCAGCCTTTCCCAGTGCCCCAGCATCACCGGGGATATCGTCATCACCTCCAACGGCGGCTACCCCCTGGACCAGAACCTCTACCAGTCCCCCAAGGCGGTGGCCACCGCCGAGGCCTGCGCCGGGGAGGACGGGGTCATCATCATGTGCTGCTCCTGCGCCGACGGCATGGGGGGCACCCACTTTGAAAAACTCATCACCATGGGCACCGTGGAGGAGATCGACCAGTACCTTTCCAAGATACCCCCCAAGGAGACCATCCCGGAGCAGTGGTGCCCCCAGATATACGCCCGCATCCTGAAGAAGCACCCGGTAATTTTGGTCACCACCTACCTCCCCCCGGAGCAGGTGAAGCAGGCCAACATGATCCCCGCCGCCACCCCCGACGAGGCGCTGGAGATCGCTTACCGGATGAAGGGGAAGGACGCCAGCGTGGTGGTCATCCCCGACGGCGTCGCCGTCCTGGCAGTCAAGGAATGAGGAAGGAGTTGGGAAAAATGGCTTTGAATCTGGCCCTGAAGGTGAGCGACCTGGACAACGTGGCCACCATCTTCGCAAACGGCATCACCGACGGCACCCGGGTGGAGGTGCGGGACAAGCGGGGCGAGTCCTTTACCCTCACCGTCCACGGGGACGTCCCCTACGGCCACAAGATCGCCATCCGGGAGATCCATGTGGGGGAGCAGATCACCAAATACGGGGAGGAGATCGGCATCGCCACCCAGGAGATCAAGCCCGGCGACTACGTCCATGTCCACAACCTGGACAGCATGCGGGGCCGCGGCGACTGGAAGAAGGAGGATGAGTGAGATGGGCTATGAATTTATGGGGTTCCACCGGCCCGACGGCCGGGTAGGCGCCCGGAACCTGGTGGGGGTCATCCCCAGCGTCACCTGCGCCAATGACGTGGCCCAGGCCATCGTCACCGAGGTCCAGGGCACCGTGGGTTACTTCCACCACCAGGGCTGCTGCCAGCTGCCCCCCGACCTGGACCGGGTCACCGCCACCCTCACCTCCCTGGGGCAGAGCCCCAACCTGGGGGCGGTGCTCATCGTCAGCCTGGGGTGCGAGGGCACCGACTTTGAGCAGATGTACAAGACCATCGAGGCCAGCGGCAAGCCGGTGCGGATCATCGGCATCCAGGAACTGGGCGGGGTCTCCAACGCCATCCAGAAGGGCATCGACCTGGCCCGGGAACTGGTGATGGAGATATCCGGCAAGCAGCGCCAGCCCGCCCCCATTGATAAGGCGGTGATGGCCATCAAGTGCGGCGCCTCCGACACCACCAGCGGCATGGCCTCCAACTGCGTCATCGGCTACATCGCCGACCGGATGGTGGACCTTGGGGCCACCGTCATCTTCGGGGAGACCACCGAGTTCATCGGCGGCGAGCACCTGCTGGCCCGCCGGGCGGTGACCCCGGAGGTGGGGCAGAAGATATTCGATATCGTGAACGCCATGGAGACCCGGGCCAAGTCCCTGGGCTGCGACATGAGAAAGGGGCAGCCCACCCCCGGCAACATCGCCGGCGGCCTTTCCTCCATCGAGGAAAAGACGCTGGGGGCCATCGTCAAATCCGGCACCCGGCCCATCCAGGGGGTGCTGGACTACCCGGAACTGGTGACCACCCAAAAGGGTCTGTGGATCAAGGACACCCCCGGCCGGGAGCCGGAGATCCTCACCGGCATGGCCGCCACCGGGGCCCAGTTCATGATGTTCTCCACCGGACGGGGCGCCCCCCAGGGCTTCCCCTCCATGCCGGTCATCAAGATCTGCGGCAACCCCAACACCTTTGAGCGGATGAAAAACGACATGGACATCAACGCCGGCCTTATCATCACCGGCGACAAGACCATCGAGGAGGTGGGCGAGGAGGCGTTCCAGAAGATGCTCCGCGTCCTGGGAGGAGAGATGACCAAAAACGAGGCCATCAAGTACTTCACCTCCATCGACATCCACTGCCTGGGCCCGGTCATCTGACCGGCTCCTGTACCAAGCGGTATCCCTTGCGGCATCCAGAGAACAGAAACGACATCAAGGAGGTAGTATCATGGGACTGAATCCTGTAATCGCGATGTTTATCGGCATCATCGTCATGATGGCGCTGATCATCTCCAACAAGCTCCATCCCTTCCCCTCTCTCATCATCTCGGCCATCCTCATCGCCGTGCTGGCGATGCCCTTCGGCCCGGAGACCGGCCCCGTTGACACCCTGACCAAGTGCGTCAGCACCGTCACCAGCGGCTTCGGCAACACCATGGCCAGCATCGGCGTGGTCATCGGCTTCGGCTGCATCATGGGCATCTTCCTGGAAAAGAGCGGCGCCGCCAAACAGATGGCGCTGACCATCCTGAAGCTGATCGGCGTCAAGAACTGCGATGTGGTCCTGGGCCTCACCGGCTTCGTGGTCTCCATCCCGGTGTTCTGTGATTCCGGCTTCGTCATCCTCTCCTCCCTGGCCAAGGAGTTCTCCCGCCTGACCAAGAAATCCATGGTCTGGCTGGGGGGCATCCTGGGCATGGGGCTGTACATCACCCACTTCATGGTCCCCCCCACCCCCGGCCCTCTGGCCGTGGTGGGCACCTTCAACAACAACGGGCTGAACCTTGACCTGGGCATGTACATCATCTACGGCCTGCTCATCTCCATCCCGCTGTTCATCTTCTCCGTTTTCCTGTTCCGGTACTTCGGCAAGAAGTACCCCGACCTGGTGGTCCCCTACGAGATCGACCGCAGCAAGTACACCGCCGCCCAGCTGGATGTGCTGGACAAGATCGACGCCAAGATCAAGTCCGGCAAGGACCTGGAGAACAGCGACTTTGAGGCCCTTCTCAAGACCGAGAAGCTGCCCAGCGCCGGCCTCTCCTTCGCCACCCTGCTGATCCCCATCATCCTCATCTTCGCCAACACCATCTGCGGCCAGCTGGTCCCCGGCACCACGGTTGCCACCATCTTCGGCTTCCTGGGCCAGCCCGTCGTGGCGCTGTTCATCTCCCTGTGCATGGGCGCCTTCCTGCTCTGCGCCGACCTGGGCAGCAAGAAGTGCGTCGACCTGATGCAGGAAGCCTGCCGTGACGCCGGCCCCATCGTCTTTATCACCGCCGCCGGCGGCGCCCTGGGCGCTGTCATCAACACCTCCGGCGCCGCCAAGATGATGGCTGACGTCATCGTGGCCACCGGCATCCCCGGCATCCTGGTCCCCATCATCATCGGTGTCATCATGAGATTCCCCCAGGGCTCCGGCACCACCGCTATGATCACCGGCTCCGCCATCGTTGCCCCCATGGTCGTCGCCCTGGGCATCAACCCCTACCTGGCGGCCCTGTCCCTCTGCCTGACCACCATGTGCCCCTCCTTCCTCAACGACAGCTACTTCCACGTGGTCACCAACTTCTCCGGCATGGACATCAACACCAGCCTCAAGACCTGGACCATGGGCTCCATCCTGGTCCCCGCCTTTGGCTCTGTGATCTTCATCATCCTCAGCATGTTCATCCACTAAGTGCACAGTTCGCGCTTTTCCCTCTGGACGCTGCAAAGCCCTCCCCCGGTGGAACGGGGGAGGGCTTTTTTGCTTCGGCTCCTTTACAGCACGTGCCGTACGTGTTATAATATGGCGGTAAGGGGTGGAGATAATGAGAGACAAGGACCTGTTAAAGCTGCTGAAGGAAAACGGCTGGAGACTATCCAGAGTAAACGGCAGCCACCATGTGCTGGAAAAGGAAGGTTTTTTCCCGATCTCCCTGCCCATCCATGGACGGGATGTCCCCAACGGGCTGCTGAACCGAATACTTAAGGACGCAGGGCTGCGATGAAGGAGGAATTGCGATGACCATGGTTTATCCCGCCATTTTTCACAAGGAAGATGGCTCCTACTGGGTGGAGTTCCCGGACTTGATGGGTTGTTACACCTACGGGACCACCATCCAGGAGACGATGGAAGCTGCCCAGGAATCGTTGGGGGCGTATCTCCTGACCCTGCTGGAGCGGGGGGAGAAGCTGGCGGTCCCCTCCGATATTTCCCTGCTCCAGCCGGAGGACGGCTTTGCGTCCCTGGTCTCCTGTCAGATCGACCTGTACAAGGACACCAAGGCGGTGAAAAAGACGTTGACCATTCCCTCCTGGCTCAACGACCGGGCCATGTCCATGGGGGTGAACTTTTCCCTGGCGCTACAGGAGGCGCTCATCTCCAAAATACAGCTGTGACCCCAAAAGCCCCGCCCCTGTCACTTCCGCAACAGGCAGGCGGGGCCTTTTTTATAACATGCTGCCCGGGTCTCCAGGCACCCGCCATCGCCCCGCGCCCGCATAAGCCCCCAAAGGGGGCGGGCAGGGCCCGACAGCGGCGGCACGCCGCCTAAACAAAATGCACCAACCGGGTATAAGAAGGCATCGGCCAAAGGTCCTTGGGCAGGATGGCCTCGGAACGGTCGCAGCTGTCCCGGAGTTCCGCCATGTCCCGGAGCACCACGTCACGCATGTAGGCGGCCCGCTCCCGGGGGTCCTCCGGCAGGGTGTCCAGGTCCCGCTCCAGGCTGTCCACCCCGTTGGCGACGGCGTTCACCAGGTCGGAAAGCCGCTCCAGCTGGTCCTCCAGGTAGCCCTGGCCCCGGCCCCCCATCACGGCGGAGAAATCCCGGACCTGGGCGGCGGTCTCCCCCAGGTGGCGGGACACCGCCGGCAGCACCTGGCGGCGGGCCATCTGCACCATCACCGACGCCTGGATGTTCACCACGTTGTTGTAGTTTTCGGTCATGATCTCCTGGTGGGAGGCGCATTCGGCGGGGGTGAGGACGCCAAAGCGGCCCAGCAGCTTCCAGTTCTTCTCGTCCTCCAGGGCTTTTAAAGCCTCCACCGTGTCGCCGATCACCGGCAGGCCCCGGCTCTCCGCTTCCTCCGCCCACCGGGCGGTGTAGTTGTCGCCGTTGAACACCACCCGGCCGTGGGCCCGCAGCGTCTCGTCGATGACGCGGCGGACGGTGGCGGGGGAAAAGCCCTCCTCCTCAAAGTAGATGGCGAAGGCATTGAAGCTGTCCGCCAGGATGGTGTTGAGGACGGTGTTGGCAAAGGCGATGGACTGGGAGGCCCCCACCATGCGGAACTCGAACTTGTTGCCGGTAAAGGCAAAGGGGCTGGTGCGGTTGCGGTCGCTGTCGTCGGCCAACAGTTCCGGGCTGGTGGCGACGCCGATGCTGAGACTGCGGTTCCGGTGGCTCTCCGCTTCCTCCCCGGCGGCGCGGCGCAGGGCGTCCAGCAGGGCGTCCCCCAGGAACACCGAGATGACGGCGGGGGGCGCCTCGTTGCCACCCAGCCGGTGGTCGTTGCCGGCGCAGGCGGTGGAGAGCCGCAGCAGTTCCGGGTAGGAATCCACCCCCCGGAGGAAGGCGCAGATGGTGAGGAGGAACCGGAGGTTCTTTTCCGGCTCCGGGCCGGGGGAAAGGAGGTTCACCCCGGTGTCGGTGGTCAGGGAATAGTTGTTGTGCTTGCCGCTGCCGTTGACCCGGGCAAAGGGCTTTTCGTGCAGGAGGCAGGCAAGGCCCTGCTCCTTGGCCACCCGGCGGAGGGTCTCCATCACCAGCTGGTTGTGGTCGCAGGCCACGTTGCAGCTTTCAAAGACCGGGGCCAACTCGTGCTGGGCGGGGGCCACCTCGTTGTGCCTGGTCTTGGAGGGGACGCCCAGTTCCCACAGGCGGCGGTCCACCTCCTCCATGTACCGGGAGACCCGCAGCCGGATGCGGCCCAGGTAGTGGTCATCCAGTTCCTGGCCCTTGGGCATGGGGGCCCCCATAAGGGTGGTGCCGCAGAGTTTCAGGTCCAGCCGCTGGTCGTAGGCGGCCCGGTCGATGAGAAAATACTCCTGCTCCGCCCCGACGCTGGGCTCCACCCGGGTCACCTGGTCCATGCCGATGGCGTGGCAGAACCGGGCCGCCTCCCGGCTCACCGCCTCGGTGGAGCGGAGGAGGGGGGTCTTGGCGTCCAGGGCCTGCCCGGTGTAGGTGCAGAAGGCGGTGGGGACACAGAGGGTGTTCTCCCGGACGAAGGCGGGGCTGGTGGGGTCCCATGCGGTGTAGCCCCGGGCCTCAAAGGTGGCCCGAAGGCCGCCGGAGGGGAAGGAGGAGGCGTCCGGCTCCCCCATGCAGAGGGCCTTGCCGGAAAACTCGGTCACCGCCCCCCCTTCCCCGTCGGGGGTCAGAAAGGCGTCCAACTTGCCGGCGGTGATGCCGGTCATGGGCTGGAACCAGTGGGTAAAGTGGGTGGCCCCCTGCTCCAAAGCCCACTCCTTCATGGCGTCGGCCACCGCCTGGGCGATGGCCGGGTCCAGGGCGCCCCCCAGGTGGGTGGCCTCCTCCAGCCGTTCCCAGACCTCCCGGGGCAGCCTTTCCCGCATCACCCGGGGGGTGAACACACGGCATCCAAATCCTTTTTTCGGGTCCATGGGCCGATCCTCCCTTATCATAGCAGATGCACCCCGTGGGCGGCGCAAAGCTCCACCTGGTCCCCGGGCCAGACCGAGGCCTGGACCTCGCCGATGTGGGCCTTCTCCAGCAGCACCATGCAGATGCGGGACTGGCCGATGCCGCCCCCCATGGTGAGGGGCAGCTTGCCCTCCAGCAGGGCCTTGTGGAAGGGCAGTTCCTTCCGTTCCTGGCAGCCGCGGATTTTTAACTGCCGCTCCAGGGCGGCGGCATCCACCCGGATACCCATGGAGGAAAGTTCAATAGCCCGGTCCAGCAGGGGGTACCAGATGAGGATATCCCCGTTAAGGTCCCAATCGTCGTAGTCCGGGGCCCGGCCGTCGTGGGGCTGGCCGTCTTGCAGCGCCCCGCCGATGCCCATGATAAACACCGCCTTTTTCTCCTTGGCGATGGCGTCCTCCCGTTCCTTGGGGGTCTTATCCGGCCAGCGGCGCTCCAGTTCCCCGGTGGTGACAAAGGCGATCTCCTCCGGCAGGTACCGGGAGAGACAGGGGAACTTCCCGCAAAGGAGTTCATGGCTTTTGGTGAACACCTTCCAAAGGCGGGTTACCGTCTGGCGGAGAAAGTCGGGGTGACGCTGTTCCCTGGTGATGACCATCTCCCAGTCCCACTGATCCACATAGACCGAATGGAGGTTGTCCAGCAGTTCGTCCCGGCGGATGGCGTTCATATCAGTGTAAAGGCCGGTGCCGGGGGTGAAGCCGTAGGCCCCCAGGGCCATCCGCTTCCACTTGGCCAGGGACTGGACGATCTGGACCTGGGCCCCGCCGATATCCGGGATATCGAACTGCACCGGTCGTTCCACCCCGTTGAGGTCGTCGTTTAGCCCCGTCTCCGGCCGGACGAAGAGGGGGGCGGAGACCCGGGTGAGACCCAGGACGGCGGCCAGCTGATCCTCAAAGATGTCCTTGGCGGCCTTGATGGCGACCTCGGTCTCCAGGAGGTCCAGCTTGGAAAGGTAGTGCTGGGGAATGATCACTCTGCCAGACATAGGTATTTCCCTCCTTAAATATTTTTACCCGGAAATTTTATCACTTTAAAGGGCAGGTTTCAATAACTAATTTCAATAACCGATTTCCATCCCTAATCATTTTTTTGTAAATAATTATACATACACAGAATAAACAAAAAGCCGCTTCTCCGTGCCCGGAAAGCGGCTTATTTCCATGTGTTTACATCGTTTCAGGTTGTATACTTCTTGAGACAGGAGCAGCACCCGTTTTGCACACCCAAAATTTCGGCATTTTGTACAGCCCTCTCTTGGGCTTCACTACCTCTTTTCGGA
>CAJUFR010000058.1 GCA_910585525.1 uncultured Angelakisella sp. | reverse complement strand
CGGAGAGGTCCTGCTTTACCCCGGAGAGGTCCTGTTTCACTCCGGCAAGGTCCTCCTTTACCCCGGAGAGGTCCTGCTTTACCCCGGAGAGGTCCTCGTTGATGGGTTTCAATTTTTTGTCCATCATTTCAGAGACAGCCTGTCTTTCGGTTCTCAACTTTTCGTCCATCAGTTCTGCAATAGCCAGTATGTCCTCTTTCGTCAGCATAGTTACACCTCCTCTTCCCACCCCATTATAGCCGTAGGCTGGGCGGATTGCAAGGAGAACTTTCCGTCATGTATCCCTATCGATCAGATAGCCCCCGTCCTATCAAAGGCAGGGGGCTTTTCATCGTCCTACTTTATATCCTTTTTATTGACAAATGAATAACATTTATACTCCTGCCAAGCCCCAACTCACCCCCGGCAATAAAAAGGCCCCGCCCCCCTGTCATCCTGCGGCGGGCACTGCCGGGGCGTCACTTCCCCGCTTGCAGGCAGCGAACGGGGCAGCGGCAGTTCCTGGGGGTACGGCCCGGGAAAGGGCTGGCCGGGTCCCCTCTTCCCTGCCCCGCTGCTGTTGGTATCCTGTTTCCGTGACATGCCAAAGCCTCCTTTTCACTCATACCGCAGGGCGTCCACCGGCCGCAGTCGGGCGGCAAGGCGTGCCGGGCGGACGCCAAACACCGCCCCCACCACCACCGAGAAGCCCAGTGTCCCCAGTACCATCCCCGGGGCGATGCCCAAGGGCAGCCCCAGCAGCCGCCCGGCTGCGAAGGTGAGCAGCTGGCTGGCCAGGACGCCCAGCAGGCTTCCGGCCAGGGTGAGGAGCACCGCTTCCCCGATGAACTCCCCCAGGATGTGGATCGTCCTGGCCCCCACCGCCCGCTTGATGCCGATCTCCCGGGTGCGGTCCTGTACCGACACCGTCATGATGGTCATGATGCTGAGACCCGACACCAACAGCGAGATGCCCCCGATGGCGGAGAGGGCCAGGGTGGCCCCGCTGAGGATCGAATCCAACCGGTCCTTCTGGACCGCCAAGTCCTCGTAGCGGTAGAGGTTCCGGTAACCGGCGGAGACATTGAGCAGGTGGGCGATCCGCTCCCCCGCTACCTCCGGCTCGGTGCCCGGGGCGGCTTTGACAAAAAGCTGGTCGATGGCGGAGCCGCGGCAGAGGGATTGGTGCGCTGTATAGGGGATGTAGACAAAGGAAGGCACATACCCCCCCGCCAGGTTGTTGAGAAGGTTGCTCTCCCCGTCCACCACGCCGATGACAGTGAAGGTCTCGGTGCCCTGGTCGACTGTAATGGTCATCTCCTTGCCAACGATATTTGTCCGTTTGTAGAAGGAATGGGCTAGTTTTTCGTCCACCACACAGAGATTTGCCCCGGCGGCGATGTCGCTTTCCTGGAAGAACCGGCCGTTCTTCAGTTCCAGCTGGATGATCTGCCTGGCATTCTGGTCCACCCCGCAGAGCAGCACCTCCCCGGCGTAGTCACGCATCACCACCCGGCCGATGCTGGTGTTGAGGGGGGCGGCTACCGCCACCTCCTCCAGGGCGGCCACCGCCACCAGGTCATCGGGACCCATGGTGTTCAGTTCCTTTTGGGAGGCGGAAACGGTGATACAGTCAAATCCCAGCTTCTCCAACTCCTGGCCGATGATGGTCTGGCCGGTGGAGCCGATGGCGGAGATGACCAGCACCGAAAAGACCCCGATGGCGATGCCGCAAACGGTGAGGGATATCTGGGAACGCTTTGCCAGCAGCCCCCGGATACCGGCGGTAAGAAAGTCCATAGTCACTCCCCCTTCTCCATCTCCAGCAGGTACCGCTGCTCCCCTTCCCCACCGGTCTCATCCGGCAGCACGGTGACCAGTTCATCCAGCCCCAGACCATCGATGATCTCCACCCCGTCCAGCGTTTCCTGGCCGGTGGTCACCGGGCGCTTCTCCAGCCGGTACCGCCCCGCAACCATGACATATTCGGTGTCCTCCCCGTCCTGGCGCACCGATTCGTAGGGCACCACCATCATTTGACGCTCATTTTCTGTAAAGATTTGCGCCTTTACAGAAAATCCCGGCCGGATATCCACCTCTTGCCCCTCCGGCTGGATGGATACCTCGATATCCACCACGTTCTGCGTGACGGTGCCGCTCAACTCCTTCCGGGTGCCGGGGTAGATCTTGGTGACGGTACCGCCACAGGGCGTCTGTCCCACCCCCTCCCCGGTGAGGATGGCCTGGTCCCCCACCGTCAGCTTGGCGGCGTCCCGTTCCCCCACGGTGAGGCGGGCGTAGCAGGTCCCCCGCCCCTCCACCGAGGCCAGCACCGCCCCCGGCTTCACCACGCTGCCCGGGGCGGGGAACTCCCGGGTCACCACCCCCGCCACCGGGGAGGTGACGGTCACCGGCTCATCGGCTGTCCCCTCCCCCACCGTCCACAGGTCCAGCCCCTCCGTCTGGGCCAGGCCGTTGTAGCCTTGGGCCAGAGCGGCCAGGGCGGTTTGGTCCAGTTCCTGGCCCAGCCCGCTGCCCTGGGTCTGTAAGTACAGCACCGCCTGGCCGGTGGCGGGGATCAGGGTGGCCAGGGCCTCCCCCTCCCCGATGGGGTCCCCCAGGGCGACATACCGTTCCTCCACCAGATACAGGCCGGCGGAGAGAAGATCGTAGCCCTCCGACGGGCAGACCTGGCCCTCGCACCGGATGCTGGGGCGGTAGCTTACCAGCTGGGGAGCGGCCACCTGGTACCGGCCCACCCGGCCCAGGATGAAGCCCGGCAGCCCTCCCACCAGGACGAAGGCCCCCAAAACGGCGGCCAGGGCCAGCTTTTTCCTCATAGCGGTTCCTCCCCAACGATAAAAGGTCTTGAACGACATATCCATGCGTTGTCTCACAAGGATAGTCTTTCAAGACCTTTGGAAAATATGACCGAAGGGGAAGAAAATTTTTCTGCTAATAATCGGGGGCACCCTCCAAAAACTAGCGGCAGGAGGTGTTTTCCCTTGAACCTCATCGTTTGCAGCGAAAGCTGCGTCCACCAGCGGGACGGCTACTGTGTCCTGGAACGCCCCTGCGCCATCCCCAACCCCCAGGGCCCTGCGGAAAACCGCTGTATCTATTTAGAGCCGAAGCCTAGCGGCTCATCCGAAGCCCGGTAAAAGCCTCCCCGATGGTGGAGACACCGTGAAAGACGGCGTCGGGGTACTGGCCGGGGTCGATGGCCCGGAGGTTGCTTTTGGGCAGGATGAAGGTGTTGAACCCCAGGCGGTAGGCCTCGGACACCCGCTGCTGCACCAGCCCCACCGACCGCACCTCCCCCGCCAGGCCGATCTCCCCCAGGGCCAGCAGCTTGGAGTGGACAGGCTTGTCCAGCAGGTTGGAGACCATGCAGAGGGCCACCGCCAGGTCGGCCCCGGTGTCGTCGATGCGCATCCCGCCGGCCACGTTGATGAAAACATCCAGATTTCCCATGAAATATCCCCCCCGCTTTTCCAGCACGGCGATGAGCAGGGCGGTGCGGTTGTAGTCGAAGCCGGTGGGCACCCGCCGGGGGTTGCCGAAGCTGGTCTTGGCGATGAGGGCCTGGACCTCCACCAGGATGGGCCGGGTCCCCTCCATCAGGCAGGTGATGCAGGTGCCGGAGACATCCAGGGGGCGGCCGGTGAGAAGCATCTCGGAGGGGTTTTCCACCTGGGCAAGGCCGTTCCCGCTCATCTCAAAGACGCCGATCTCGTTGGTGGAGCCGAAGCGGTTCTTGATGGCCCGGAGGATGCGGTAGGAGAGGTTCCGGTCCCCCTCGAAGTAGAGGACGGTGTCCACCATGTGCTCCAGCACCTTGGGTCCGGCGATGCCCCCGTCCTTGTTGACGTGGCCCACGATAAAGAGGGGGATCTCGTTGCCCTTGCAGGCGCCGATCAGCAGCTGGGTGCACTCCCGCACCTGGGTGACGCTCCCCGCCGAGGAGGTGACGGTGGAAAGGGAGATGGTCTGGATGGAATCCACCACCACCACATCCGGCTTTTCCGCCAGGATGGTCTCGTAGATCTCCTCGGCGTCGGTGGTGGAGGTGAGAAGGACGTTCCCCCCGTCCACCTCCAGGCGGTTAGCCCGCAGCTTCACCTGCCGGGCGCTCTCCTCCCCGGATACATACAGCACCCGGAGGCCGGGGTCGATGGTGCGGCACATCTGGAGCAGGATGGTGGACTTGCCGATGCCCGGGTCGCCGCAGACCAGGATGGCCGCCCCGGGGACGATGCCGCCCCCCAGCACCCGGTCCAGTTCCCGCATGCCAGTGCGGTACCGCACCGATTCGTCTGCCGACACCTCCGCCAGCGCCTTCACCTTGGCGGGGGCGGCCCGGCGCTCGGAAGCCGCCGCCTTGGCGGCGGGGCCGCCGGTGACACGGCTCTCCTCCACAAAGGAATTCCAGCTGCCGCAGTCGGGACACTTCCCCTGCCACTTGGGGGCCTCGCAGCCGCACTGGGTGCAGACGAACACCGTTTTTGTCTTGCTTTTCACTGCCATTTTTTATGCTCCTTTTAAAGGGCAGGTCCTCCCTGCCCTACTGGTTCCCCTCCGCCACGATGATGCTGGTATGGGTCAGCGCCGCCTCCAGCCAGCGGAGGAAGGTATCGTAAAATTTCCGTTTTCTTCGGGATGTCTCCCCCATCTCCCCACGAATAGCGGTGAGGATGGTCTGCCAGTCCTCCTCCCCCAGCCAGTTGGGGGAACACAGGTCCAGCGAATCCATGGGCCATCCGTCAATGGGGTCCTTTGTGGGGAATACCCGGTCAAAGCACCCCGCCAGCAGCTGCTGGTAGTCCTGGATATCGATGGTCAGCGGGATGAGGTAACAGTGCCATTCCTCCCATCGGGGGTCCCACTCCGGGTCGGGGGAGACCTTTACCGGCTGGAGGGTGAGGAAGGGCCGCGGCTCCGGTTCGACCTTGTACCGCAGCCGAAAACACCGCTGGTCCTTCCAGCGTTCCAAAGGCAGCCATATCTCCACCCCCACGCCCGGTCCTCCCCTTCCCTATCACAGATCATGACGGCATCGTCCCGTCCGGGTACTCCTCCCCCAGACTGCCGTCGTAGAATTGCAGCAGCGACCAGCAGATGGCGAAGGCCACCTTGTCCTGGTAGTCCTCCGACGCCAGCAGCGCCGCCTCCTCCGGGTTGGAGAGAAAGCCGCACTCCACCAGCACGGCGGGGGTGACGGTATTATTATATAACAAAAACAACGAACTGTCAGCCTTTTTTATCTGGCGGGTGTTGTCCGGCTGGAGAAGGCCCCGGAAGTTGTCCTGGATGGTCTGGGCCAGCAGCTCGCTCCCCTGGGACCTGGGGGCGTAGAACACCTGGGCCCCCTTGACCCGGGACTGGGGGAATTTGTTCAGGTGGATGCTCACCGCCACCGAGGTTGGATCGGCGGTCATCATGGCCAGGCGGTTTTTCAGATCGGAGTTCTTCTGGGCCCGGATGGTCTCCTTCCCCTCGTCGTGGATGGAGATATCCTCCTGCCGGGTCATCTGCACCTCAAAGCCGAAGAGGACGCAGAACTCCCGGACCTTTTTGGCGATGGCCAGATTGACCTCCTTTTCCACGATGCCGTTGCCCTGGGCCCCGCCGTCCACCCCGCCGTGGCCGGGGTCCAGGATGACCACCGGCCGGGTGGAGGTGGGCAGTTCCACCACCCGGTTCTCCAGCGCCCGGTCCAGCGCCCCCAGGGCAAAGACCACCGCCGCCAGCGCCGCCGCTCCGCCCGCCGCCAATGCCAATATCTTCTTCCGCCGCTGCTTCATACCATCAGCCCCCCTTGGTGCCAGTCATATGACGGGGACAAGGATGTTTATGCAAAAAAAGAGGGGCCGCCCGCCAGGACAGCCCCGGAAAAGTCATCCTACAGCCGGATGATCCGCCGGTAAGAAAAGTAGTTTTTGGAAAGGGGGTATTTGCGGCCCTCCATGGGGTAGCGGTAAAAGGCGGTGTAACAGGGCAGGACATAGATGGCCCCGTCCCCGCCGCAGAGGGAACCGCCGCCGTCCCCGCCCTTGGTATAGGAGAGATCGTCAATGATCTCGTTTTGATAGGAATCGTAGGCGATGAACAGCCCCCACGGATTGGGCTGTTCCAGGATGGGGCTTTCCTCGGTGTCACCGACAGCGCCCCTGCGGTAGATCTCCTCGAGCACACCCTGCAAGGTGTCCCCCCACCGGAACAGCGTCCCCATGCCGCCGTTGCAGATGTATTCCCATTCGTCCTCGGTGGCCAGGGTGAAGGGGGCTTTCTTTAAGGAGCGGACCGCCTGCTCCAGGGTCGGGAAGTCCTCCTCCAGATAGCAGCTGTCCACCTCCACCAGCATATCGCCAATGTCGGCTGTGCGCAGCGGCGACAAGCACCGGGCCAGATGCTCGTTCCATTTGGACAGAAAGTCCTCCCAGCTGGTGTAGCCGCCTTCCGTCATCGTCTCCCGCTGCCCCTCCAGTTTCTTCGCCAGCTGGGCGCGCAGCTTGTCCGCCTTGGCCTGGTCCCCCGCCTCCGCGGCTTGGGCGATCTCCTTCTGGTAGTTGCTCTCCAGTTTCTCCAGCCGCCCCTGGTAATACTCGTGTCCCAGGGCAAATTCCTTTTGCAGACCCTCCAGCACCCCGCTGCCCAAGGGACATTTGCCGGTATCCCACCCCAGGGTGACCCCCTTTTTACCGGGGACAAAAATAAACTGGGAGTCCTCGTATCCCAAAAGCCAGGTCTCCCCCTCCACCCCGTTCCCGGTGGTTTTGATGGGCTTGATGAACCGGAAGTCCATCCCCAGTGCCTGGACACGGGAACGGATCATATCCAGCGATGCTGGCATCGCCATCACTCCTTTCTGTTATGCGCTCATTATAGCACCAGCCTTCCTCCCCTTCAACCGCCAAGGCTTGAATCACCTTCCATCAGATGCTATAATTTACAAAAAAAGGAGGTTTATCTGTCATGGATCTTTTCAAGTGGTTCCGGCGGGAAAAGGGCGCCGCCCGCCCCCACCGTATCGTCTTTGAAAAGGAGAACACCCAAAACACCTACATCGACTGGGAGGACCAGATGAAGCCCCGTGTCACGCTGGACGACGGCATCACCCCGGAGGAGCACCAGGCCCTGGCCGCCCGGTGGGATGAGATGCTGAAACTGGCGGAGGCCATCATCTGGCACAACTACCTGGACCCGGACAGCGACGACCTTCTGTCCGAGGAGGATTCCTTTCCTGATATCCGGTACCTCACCGGCAACTATTATGTGGCGGATGTCTCCTACGGCTACACCTACCGGGACAGGGACGGCCGGGCCTACCATATCAAAGAGGGGCGGCTGCGGCACAAGCACCACAACGGCAAGGAATGGCTGGAGGAGTGGCAGGAGATGGACAGCCCGGAGATCACCCGGCGCTATATGATATTCCTGGGCCTGCACCTCACCGGCAACGAGAATGGTCAGGAGGGGGATTACATGGGCCTGGACCTCATCGCCGAGTTGGACGCTTTGGACAGCCCCATGGAGTTTGAGATCCTCTCCCACGACGTGATATGATGGAGAAGGTGTTGATCATCGGCTGCCCCGGGGCGGGAAAAAGCACCTTTGCCCGGAAACTGCGGGACGGGACAGGGCTGCCCCTCCACTACCTGGATATGCTGTGGCACCGGCCGGACCGGACCAACCTTTCCCCGGAGGAATTCGACGCCCGGCTGGCCGGGATACTGGAGGGGGAGCGATGGATCATCGACGGCAACTACCTGCGGACGCTGGAAACACGGCTGCGGCGGTGCGACACCGTCTTTCTGCTGGACCTTCCGGTGGAGACCTGCCTGGCGGGGGCGGAAGCCCGGGTGCAGACGGTCCGGGAGGACCTGCCCTGGGTGGAGACCGAATTCGACCCGGAATTCCGCCAATACATCCTGGATTTTCCCCGGGAACAGCTGCCCCGGGTCTATCAGCTGCTGGAACATTACCGTAAAGGCATCTGCCTTGTCATCCTGAAAAGCCGGGAGGAGGCGGACCGGTACCTGGATAGCCACCATATGACATAAAAAGCGCGGGTCGTTTTTCCACGACCTGCGCTTATTATCATATGGTGGCTTTCACGGTATCGGCTCCAGCCCCTGTCCCCCGCCGCCGGTGCCCAGGCCGGCGATATAGTACAGCTTATCCTGTATCCGGCGGAATCGGAACTCCTGGTAGTTCTCGGTCCAGTGCCAGCCGGTGGCCCCTTCTCCCGGGATACCGTTGCCGTTGGCGGAGATCCAGCGGCTGGCCTGGGTGGTGTCGTAGTCCCAATAGAAGCTGACGGCGAACTCCTCCTGTGTCCCCGCTATAGGGGTGATCTCCCCCACCGTGAAATTCAAGATCCGCAGTTCCTCCGGGATGTCCTGGGCGGTAAAGGCCCCAAAGTACCCCTCGATGCCCACCCGGGCGATATCCTCCATTTCCCCCTCGGCGTAGAAGGAAAGGGTCTCGTTGACGATACACTCGGTGGCGGCGTCAAGGTAGATATCCCGTATCTGCCGGTAGGCGTCCTGGGTCAGTTCCAGGGCGTACTCCCCCGCCTTCTCCACAAAATACCGGCCCTCATCCTGGAAAACATAGTAGGACTGGGAGCGTATCTCGATGCGAAGGGCGTCCGGCGTGGGGTGATCATCTGTCCAAACGATGAGAGGGGTCTCTTCCCCGCTCAGGATCAGTTCCGCCAAACGGCTGGCGGTCTCCCCCCGGTAGCTGGCAGACCTCCGCAGGCGGGTCCCCCCTACTGTCTCCTCAAAGCCGGTGTAGTAGCCATTCTCCTGGTCAGGGGATTCCCGCCGGGAGATGGTCTGGTAGATGTTCCATATCTCCCGGTAGACCTCCGGGGATACCTCCAGCCGGTAATTCTCCGGCCGCTGGACATAGTACCGCCCGCCGCTTTGGTAGAGATGATAGACGGAACCGGCGCTCCCCATGTTGATAAGAAGGTAGTCCCCCACAGGGGGATACTGCCCCGGCGCTTCCTCCGAAGGAACACCGTCCAGCAGCAAAGAGGCCAGTTGGGAGCCCACCAACGGCTCGGTGACCACGAGATACAGCTGTTCCTTACCATCCCGGAACTCCATGAAGCCCACCCGGTACTCCCCCGCCTGGCCGGGGCCGGTGAGGAAGGTGTATTCCTCCACCATATGATAGAGCGGCGCCGTCTCCCCCACCCGGTACTGTTCTGAGATGCTCCCGTCTGTCTCCCCCCAGACCTCCCCGGAGGTAAAGCAGAGGGAAAAGTCCCCCACATCGGCTGTATCCGGCCGCCGGAAGGTGAGCCGCAACTCCCAGTCCGCCGCCTGCTCCCCGACCGGGACCGGCTTTCTGCTCACCTCCAGGCCGGAGACCAGTTCCCCCAACGCCTTGACCTGCTCCGGGTCGGTGAGCAGCACCGCGCCGGCGTCCCTGCGTTCCACCCGGATACTCTCCCCCCAGATGGCGTCGTGATAAGCTATCCCGTCCTGCCGGGACAGAGGGACCCAGCCATCCGCCGGGTCGGCCAACAGGCAGAAGCCCAGGGCCACCGCCAGGATCAGCGCCCCCAGCGCCACCCAAAAGGCGGGCTTTTTGTACCTCAGGACGTTCTTGATGCGGCTTTTCACATCGTTCTCCCCAAAGGCCAGGGGGATGACAAGGCCGCTTTGCCGGGCGGAAAGGCTCAACAGGCAGGCGGAATAATCCTTGCGGGCATCCGGCCCCAGCAGTTCCAGGGCCTGCTCGTCGCAGGACATCTCCATATCCCGGCACATGAGGAAATAGGCGGCCCACAGCACCGGATCGAACCAGTGGATGATCAAGATCAGCAAGGCCAGCGGCTTTACAAGGTGGTCCAGCCGCCGGATATGGGCCCTTTCGTGGCAGAGGATGTACCGCCGCTCCCCCTCCCCCAGCCCCAGGGGCAGGTAGATCTGGGGCCGGAACAGCCCCAGCACAAAGGCGGTGGGGATGCGGTCGCTCTCCCAGACGCTGTCCTCCAGCCGCACCGCCCCCCGCAGCCGCAGGCGGAAGCGCAGGTAGGAGACGGCGCAGTAAAGGAGCATCAGCGCCATCCCGGCCTGCCAGACCAGGTTCCCCATCTCCAGCCAAAGCTGCACCGGGTTGGCGCTGGCATAGGGAGCCGCCGGCGGCAGGCTCCGGCTCACCGCCTGGTCGAACCAGACGAAGCCGCTTTCTATCCGGGGCTTCGCCGCGTAGATGATATCCTGGGGGATGGCCTGGGGCCGGGGCATCAGGCTGAAGGCGCTGGAAAAGGAGACCGGGCAGACCAGCCGGAACAGCACCACCGACCACAGGGCGTAGGAGACCTTTTTGGGTGCCCGGCGGAGCAGCAGACGGCCAAAAAACACCAGCACCGCCGCCCAGGCCGCCCCCAGGCTCATGTTGAGGATCTGGATGAACCAGCTTACCGGCATCATTCTACCGCCTCCTCGATGATCTGCCGCAGTTCCTCCGCCTCCGCCTGGGTCAGCTTATGCCCCCCCAAAAAGGCGGTGAGGAAAGCGGGCAGCGAACCGCCGAAGCTGCGCTCCAGCACCGCCTGGCTCTCCCGCTGCCGCACCTGCTCCCGCCCTACCAGGGCGGTAACGGTGGCGCTTTGGTTGCGGAGCAGCCCCCTGTCCCCCAGCTTGCGCAGCATGGTGTAGGTGGTGGCCTTCTTCCACCCCAGCCGCTCCAGGCAGACCCGGCAAAGCTGGGTGGAGTTTACCGGCTCCAATTCCCAGATAATGTCCATCAGCCGGTATTCGGCATCGAACAGCTTATAGTCCTGCATGGTATCCCCTCCTTGGTTGGTTTATTGTGATAGACCTATCTTTTGAGATAAGTTTACTACGATAGACCTGATTTGTCAAGGAGAAAGATTTCATATAACTTCGCTAAAGAAAATTTTTGCGAAGTTATAGCCCCTTCCATCCCAAACAGAACCTTGCGAGCGCCCGTTCCAATGTGCTATACTGAAAGCAAACGACGACACAGGGGGGCTTTGACATGCTGCTTTCTTCGGTAAACAGTGACTACAACAACGACCTGCACAGCTGGAAGGAGATCGAACGCCAGGTGCTGAACATCGCCAAGGCGGGGTTCACCCACACCCAGTGGATCCACGACTGGGACGGGGAGTACCTCTACAGCCCCAGCGAGATGTTCCAGGTGCGTGACCTGCTTCGGGGTTGCGGGGTGAAGGCCCACACCATCCACGCCAGCGAGGGCGGGCGGCGCACGGCGGTGGTCAACGGGCGGACGGTCTTTCGCAACGGCGAGCGGTTTGAGGAGATACGCAAGGATTACACCTCCGCCAACGAGTACACCCGCCTGGCCGGGGTGGACCTGCTGAAAAACCGTGTGGACCTGTGCAGCCACATCGGCGCCGGGGCCATGGTGCTGCATATGCAGCTGCCCTGGCGCTGGTTTGCCGAAGCCCCCCAGAACAAGACCGACTATTTCCGCCAGGTGTACAAGAGCCTTGACGAACTGCAGCCCTACGCCAAGGCGGCGGGGGTGCGGGTGGCGCTGGAGAACCTGATCGTCACCCCCTGGCAGCTACAGGAGGAGCAGTTCGACCGGCTGTTCGACCGGTATGATGACAGCTTCCTGGGCTTCACCTACGATTCCGGCCACGCTGTATTGCAGTGCTGCCATGACTACTACTATTTCCTGCGGAAGTACCACAGCCGCCTTTACGCCACCCACTTACAGGAGAACCGCGGCATTGACCCGTCCCTGAACAACGACGACGCCGAGACATTGGCCTGTGACAGCCACTGGGTGCCAATGGACCCCCGGGGCGGCGGCCTCATCGACTGGGAGGAGATCGCCAGGTGGGTGGCCAAGGCCCCCCTGGACCTTCCGGCGGACTTCGAGGTAGGCATCTACGGCGACACCCCGGAGGAGGAGTTTTCTAAGCTGGTGGCGTGCCGCAAGACCGCCGAAAAATTCTATCAGATGGTGCAGGCCCACAAAAAAGAAGGATAACACAGGAAAAGGCCCCCGGCTCCGGTCAGAGCGGGGGGCCTTGCTTATCCTTTGGGCAGGTTGGAAAGGTAGCGGAAGCTGCCGTCCTCCAGCAGCCGGACGGTGAGGCGGTTGGACCAGCCTTCAATGGGGACACCGGTCTCGTATTCATAGCATTCGTAATCAATAGCAAGGGTATCCCCCTCCCCGGCCCATCCGGTGACCCGGGACGGGGGCAGCACCCCTCCCCTTCCCCCTTCGTAGTGGATGGTGTTGGTCTGGGGGTCATAGGCATCCGCGCCAAATTTCCGTGCGCCGATCAGGTCGTCTGCGGTAATGCCGTCAAAATAACGGGAAAGGGTCTCCACCATATAGTCCACCGGCCAGTCGCTGCCGAACCGGTCCCAAGGGGTATCCTCATTTTCGTAATTGTAAATATCCTCAAAGAGAAACAGCCAGCTACCCAATTCTTCCGGCGAGGACCAGGTAACGCCGCATCCGATGCCGGTGTAATAGATGGGGGCCAGATAGGTCTCCCACATGTTCCGGCGTTCCTCCGCCTGGTCGTAGAGGTCCCGGTCGTTGACCACCTGGGTGCCGGACTGCTGGTCCTCGGGGCCGTAGACCAGGTAGCCGTATTCATTCAGCGAAATGGGGTCAGCGGCGTATTGATTGCCTTCCGTCATGCTGTCCCAGTTGTATTCAAAACCCCCGGCGTTCCTGACAAACCCCTGGTCGGAGATGTAATGGGCAAAGTAGCAGTCCCGGTCGTCATCCTCCCGAAGCCGGAACTGATAAAGGTAAAGGTCCCAGTCCTCCCCCTTTTCCACCGCCGCCAGGAAGTCGTAAACCGGCTGGGGGTCGGTGACGATCTCGTCCTGGTACGTAATGACCGAGGGCCGCTCCAGCGCCTGTTGATACAGAGGGGCGGCGGTCAAAGCCTCGTCCACCAGCTCCGGGTAGCGGATCACCGCCGGGCTGCCGATGGGCTGCCGGGGCGGGGCTTCCGGCTCCTGCCGGGAGGAGGACTGGGAAGAAGGGCTTTCTTCCTCCCGGGAGGTCTGCTCCCCTCCCACCGCCTCTCCGCCGGAAACGACAGCGGAACTGCCACTCTCCCCTTCCCCACCGTCGCAGGCGGAAAGGGATGCCATCAGAAGCAGGGCCAGTAAAAGCGCCGTCACGCGGGATACCATACTGATCTCCTCCTTTTCCGTTCTATTATAAAAAACGGCCAAAACCGGTAAAATATTTCAAAAAAGAAAAAACATAGGACTCCAGGCAGTCACTAAAATGCTTTGTAAAGGTAAGGCCCCCTCCAAAAGGAGGGGGCCGAGCAGGGCGTGCCTCGGCGGCCACGCCGTGGAGCGGGTTACGAGGCTCGAACTCGCTACCTCCACCTTGGCAAGGTGGCGCTC
>CAJUFR010000057.1 GCA_910585525.1 uncultured Angelakisella sp. | reverse complement strand
ACGCCGCCCAGTCCGCTTGGGCTGGGGTGCTCCCTGGCGCCATGATAGATGTCTGCCTTGGTGGCTCGATGCTTGGTTGGGCGGCTGCGGGCGGGGTGGGATGTGGTTCGCAGCTGGTAAAGTGGGTAGTTGCGCCCGCTCCCTCCTTGAAGTTGGCCTGATAAGGTGCCTCCGGCGGATTAAAGTTCCCCACCCCCGCCGCAGCGGCCCCGTAGGCCCAAAGGGCCGGAGGGGCTATAACCCCCCGCAGGGAACTTCCAATAGCTCCGCAGGAATAAGAGGGTCCGGGGCGTTTGCCCCGGCCGATTTAAAAGCGTTCTTTCGCTTCCTTTCTGGCAAGACAGAAAGGAAGGGCACATGGTATAGACTATAGTTAGGATGATAGGCTAGGTTGTCCTATCCAAGCATGAGGTAGGCGCTAGCGCCTGCAAAATCTACCACCTAGCACTCGTTAGCAATCCGCCGCTTGACGGCGGGCCCGCTGCATTACCCATCGCACGGGGGTGCCAAGGGGGGAATCTCCTTGGTCGCTCTTTGCCTTCTTTCTGTCGACACAGAAAGAAGGGCCCCGCCGGCGAGGCGCACGAAGAGGCGATTCAAAAATAACAATAAAGGGTAGGAGAGGAACGAGCCCCAAAGAGAAAAAAAGGTCCCCCCCGGCCCAAGGAGGTAAACACACCATGCCATTCGACGGAGGCTATCTCCACAAAATATCCCAAGAGATCAGCGCCTGTGCCGGCGCGCGTATCGATAAGATCAGCCAGCCGGGGCGGGAACTGGTGGTGCTCACCCTCCGGGGCAGCGGGGCGAATAAAAAGCTGCTCCTCTCCGCCGACGCCACCGCCCCCAAGGTCCACTTCACCACCCAGAGCCTGGAGAACCCCAAGGCCGCCCCCATGTTCTGTATGCTGCTGCGCAAGCACCTGGGCAGCGGCAAGCTGCTCCGGGTGGAGCAGCAGGGGCTGGACCGGGTGCTCCGCCTGGTGTTCGAGACGGTGAATGAACTGGGGGACCGGGTGGAGACCTCCCTGGTCTGTGAGATCATGGGCCGGCACAGCAATATCATCCTGGTGGACCACCAGGGGAAGATCATCGACGCCGCCAAGCGGGTGGACTTCGTCACCAGCGAGGTGCGGCAGGTCCTCCCCGGCATGGCCTATGCCCCGCCCCCCGCCCAGGCCAAAAAGAGCCTGCTGGACCTCTCCCCCCGGGAACTGGCCGGCGCCATCCTGGCGGGGCGGGACGCCCCCCTCTGGAAGGCGGTGCTGGAGCAGGCGGAGGGACTCTCCCCCCTGGTCTGCCGGGAGGTGGCGCTCTTTGCCTGCGGCAGCACCGATACCGTCCCCTCCGCCCTGACGCCGGAGCAGCGGCAGCGGCTGGAATTCTACCTGGGGGTGGTGGCCACCGCCCTGGGGGAGGGGTGCGGCACCCCCACCCTGGTCCGGGGCCCCGACGGCAGGGAGGTGGAGTTCTCCTACCTGGACCTGCGGCAGTACCCGGAGGACTACCAGGTGGAGCGGCCGGAGGGGTACAGCGCCCTGCTGGACCGGTTCTACCAGGGGAAGGACAGCCGGGAGCGGATGCGGCAGAAGACCGCCCAGCTGCGCAAGAGCCTCTGCACCCTCCGGGACCGGCTGGCCCGGAAGCTGACCCACCAGCGCCAGGAACTGTTGGACACCGCCGGCCGCCAGCGGTATCGGGAGTGGGGGGATATCATCTCGGCCAACCTCTACCGGATGGAGCGGGGGGACCGGACGCTGCGGGCCCAGAACTTCTTCTCCCAGGACGGGGAGGAGATCGACATCCCCCTGGACCCCACCTACCCTCCCGCAAAGAACGCCCAGAAATATTACGCCGAGTACCGGAAGGCCGCCACCGCCGAGGGGAAGTTGCAGGAACTCATCGCCAAGGGGGAGGTGGAACTGGAGTACCTGGAGTCTGCCATCGCCGAACTGGAGCGGGCGGGGTCGGAGGAGGAGCTCCAGGGCATCCGGGAGGAACTGATCAGCCAGGGGTATCTGCGCCGGGACCAGAAGCAGAAGCGGCGGCCGGTGAAGCTGCCGCCGCTGCGGTACCGGTCCTCGGACGGGTTCCTGATCCTCTGCGGGCGGAACAACCTGCAAAACGATCAGCTGACGCTGCGGGAGGCACGGAATTACGACCTGTGGCTCCACACCCAGAAGATACACGGGGCACATGTCATCATCGTCACCGACGGGGCCCGGGAGATCCCGGACCGGACCATCGAGGAGGCGGCGGTGGTGGCCGCCTGCAACTCGGCGGCGGGGATGGGGGCGGCGCCGGGGGCGAAGGTGCCGGTGGATTACACCTATGTAAAGAATGTTCGCAAGCCCAACGGGGCGAAGCCGGGGATGGTGATCTATGACAGCTACCAGACGGCGATGGTGGCGGCGGACCACGGCCGGATGAGGGGATTGTTGGAGGGGTAGCCCCACCCTCTGCGGGGCGTAAGCCCCGCCCTGCCCGCCCGGGATCCCTTCGGGAACGTGGGCTACGCCCAACCGGGCCGCAGGTCCAGGGCCGCGCAGGCCCTGGTCGCTTCCCGCAGGAAGCGAAAGCGGCGTGCCGCCGCCGTCAGGCCCTACCCGGCTGCTGCGCAGCCTTACCAAAGTATAAAACGATAGTGACAGCCTGGAGACTAAGACAGCTTTTAAATGGCCGCCGCCGGGAATCAAAACCGCCTTTTAAAAGGCAGGAAAGGTTTTTCCCGGCAGGCGGCTTTCTCGAAGTGACAAGCACGGCGGCCGGAACGAGATCACTCTATACCCAGACGCGGGAGCGCCAAAAGCCTTTCCCTTTGCAGCTTCTTTCCTTCAAGACAGGCCGCAGGCCGTTTCTTGAACTTGGGGGTTTTCCCTTTTGGTTCTCGTTCCTCCCCACCCCTTTTCTGCAATTTTCCAGGCATCTCTTCGACCGCCTCGCCGGCGGGGCCCTTCTTTCTGTGTCGACAGAAAGAAGGCAAAGAGCGACCAGGGCTGCGCCCTGGACCCGGACGGCCAAAGGCGTCGGTCGCTAAAAAACGGACCTTTTTACGCCGCCCAGTCCGCTTGGGCTGGGGCGCTACGTGGCGCCATGATAGATGTCTGCCTTGGCGGCTCGATGCTTGGCCGGGCGGCTGCGGGTGGTATGGGATGGATTCAGCAGCCGCTAAAGTGGGTAGTTTCGCCCGCTCCCTCCTTGAAGTTGGCCTGATAAGGTGCCTCCGGCGGATCTTGATTCCCTGCGGGGGGATGTCTCTTTCCCTTTACACTACCCATTAAAACAGCCCGCCCACCGTTCCGGTGGGCGGGCGTCTTTGTAGGCGCGGTCCTTTTTTCAAAAACCCCCTCGGGCGATCAAATGATCCCCTCGGTGGGCACGATGACGCCAAAGACCGTGGGGCCGGCGTTGGTGGTCACCGACGCGCCGATGAGGTACTCCCCCAGGCACTTGCGGCCGGTGGTCTTTTCCAGCGTTTTGCGCAACTCCTTGGCCAGTTCCTTGTCCCGGGCGTGGACGATGTAAAATCCCCGCCCGTCGTCACTGACCCTCTTTTTAAAATAGTCCACCATGGTGGGGATGAGTTTGTGATCCCCACGGACCTTCTGGATGGTGTCGGTCTCCCCGTTGTGGATGGTCAGCAGAGGGCGGAAGCCCAGCACCTCCCCCACGAAGGCGGCGGTGGAGGTGATGCGGCCGCTCTTTTTGGCGAAGTCCAGGTTGGTCATGGCGAAGTAGACCTGCCAGGTGGACAGCTCCCGGCGGAGCAGCTCCAGCACCTCCTCCCGGCCCTTGCCCTCCTGGGCGGCCTTGGCGGCGGCCACCACGGCGTGGCCGTAAACATAGGTGTAGGAGCCGGAGTCCACCACGTCGATGGTGACCTCCTCCCCGTCCGACTGCTGCTCCTCCAGCACCATCTGCTGGGCCAGACAAGCGGCGTTGTAGATGCCGGAGCCCCGGGAGGTGATGGTGACGCAGATCAGCTGCCGGTTGCCGGCGGCGATCTCCTCCCGGAAGGCGTCGGCGAACTCCATCAGGGTGATCTGGGCGGTGGTGGGGATGGCCTTGGCGGCGGTGAGCATCCCGTAATATTCCTCGCTGGTAAAGTCCACGCTCTCCCGGTAGCTGACCCCGTCCACGGTGATGGGGATGCCCATGACCCGGATGTCGTACTGTTCGGCCTCGTTCTTTGGGACGTCGGCGGCGGAATCGGTAATGATCTTCAGCAAAGCGGTCTCCTCCTGTTTATCTGGATCAGAATGGCTATCATACCCGGGGGGCGTCCTCCCAGCGGTACTGGTGGAGCCTCCCGGCGTTTTGCAGTTCCGGGTAATCCCATTGTCGCAGCACCTCGTAGGCGGCGACGGCCACGGTGTTGGAAAGGTTCAGGCTCCGCAGCCCCGGCCGCATGGGCAGCCGCAGGCAGCGGTCCGGCCGGCGGAGCAGCAGTTCCTCCGGCAGCCCGGCGTCCTCCCGGCCGAACACCAGCCAGGCGGGGTCGGGATAGCATGCCTGGGAGTGGACCTGCCGCCCCTTGGTGGTGAAGAAGAAGAGTTCCTCCCCCCGGGCGCGGTCCAAAAAGTCCTCCAGGCTGGGGTACCGGGTGATATCCAGGTAGTCCCAGTAGTCCAGCCCCGCCCGCCGCAGCTTGGCGCTGTCGATGGAAAAGCCCAGCGGCTCCACCAGGTGCAGCCGCGCGCCGGTGGCGGCGCAGGTGCGGGCGATGTTCCCCGTGTTCTGGGGGATGCGGGGTTCCACCAGGACCAGATTCAACTGTGGCACGGGGACCCTCCTCCCCACGGAAAATGTAACACCGGTTATATGGTGGCGCTAGGGATATTGTAGTGATTTTTCCCGGATTTGTCAAGATAGCCCAGGAATAAAGCCCCGCCCCAACAGAAAAGCCCCCCGGCAGACCCGGGGGGCAAACCTGTCCTATCTTTTTCCTCAGCCGGTGATAATATACTCCTGTACCCGCTGGGGCAGCTCGGAGGCGTCGCAGGAGACGGTAAAGACCAACTCCACGTGCTGGGCGGCGGGGAGTTTTACCAGCCGGTCCAGCAGGCCGGCAAAGGCCTCGTAGTCACGGCCGCCGATCTTGAGGGTGGCGTCCACAAAGATGTGGGTGATGTCGTAGTTCCCCGCCATCAGGCCGGAGAGGAAGCCGAACAGGGCGTCGAAGCCCTCCACCTCGTACTCGTCGGTGTCCACCAGGCGGGCCTTGTGGGAGATGTCATAGGTGAGTTTGAGGCCCTTCTCCAGGCAGACGACGTTGCCGCTGGAACTGCCCACCGCCTCGTTGGTCATGCGGATGAGGGTCTTGGTCTTGCCGGAACCTTTGTTGCCCACGATCAAACGGATCATAGTTTTGTCCTCCTTATCATCGGCGCGGCCAAAAGCCGCTTTTATTTCAGCTTCTCCAGGAGTTCGCCCCGCAGGTCCTCGTAGCCGGGCTTGCCCAGGAGGGCGAACATGTTCTTCTTGTAGGCCTCCACCCCGGGCTGGTCAAAGGGGTTCACCCCGGAGAGATAGCCGGAGACGGCGCAGGCCTTCTCAAAGAAGTAGACCATGTAGCCGTACTCGTACTCGCTGGTGTCGGGGAGCTCCAGCACCATGTTGGGCACCCCGCCCTGGGTGTGGGCCAGGATGGTCCCCTCCAGTGCCCGGCGGTTCACCTTGGACATCTCCTGGCCGGACAGGAAGTTGAGGCCGTCCAGGTTCTCCGGGTCGTCCTCGATGAAGAAGTCCTGGGCGGGGGCGCCCACGTCGATGACCGTCTCGAAGAGGTTGCGGTTGCCGTCCTGGATGAACTGCCCCATGGAGTGGAGGTCGGTGGAGAAGGCCACCGAGGCGGGGAAGATGCCCTTCTGGTCCTTGCCCTCGCTCTCCCCGAACAGCTGCTTGAGCCACTCGTTCATCATGGTGAGGGCGGGCTCGTAGTTGACGAAGATCTCGGTGGTCTTGCCCTTGCGGCAGAGGATGTTCCGCAGGGCGGCGTAGCGGTAGCAGTCGTTCTTCATCAGGTCCGGCTCGGCCAGTTCCTTTTCGGCGGCGGCGGCCCCCTCCAGGATCTTGTCGATGTCGCAGCCGGCCACGGCGATGGGCAGCAGGCCCACGGCGGTGAGCACCGAGTAGCGGCCCCCCACGTCGTCGGGGATGACGAAGGTCTCGTACCCCTCCCGGTCGGCCAGGCCCTTGAGGGTGCCCCGGGCCTTGTCGGTGGTGCAGTAGATGCGCTTGGCCGCCTCTTTCTCACCGTATTTTTCGATGAGCAGCTTGCGGAACACCCGGAAGGCCAGGGCGGGCTCGGTGGTGGTGCCGGATTTGGAGATGATGTTCACCGAAAAGTCCTTGCCCTCCACCAGCGCCAGCACCTGGCGCATGTAGGAACTGGAGATGTTGCAGCCGGCAAAGACGATCTCCGGGCCGTCCTTCCGCAGGTCGTTGTGGAAGGTGCCCTTCATCAGCTCGATGGCGGAGCGGGCCCCCAGGTAGGAGCCGCCGATGCCGATGACCACCAGCACCTGGCTGTCCTGTTTGATCCGCTGGGCGGCCGCCTTGATGCGCTGGACCTCCTCCCTGTCGTGCCGGGTAGGCAGATGCACCCAGCCCAAAAAGTCGTTCCCAAGGCCGGTGCCCTCCTCCACCTGGCGGGCGGCAGCGGCCACCATAGGCGCCATCCCCTGTAATTCCCAGGGGGCGACGAAGGGGGCCAGATACTTTTCTTGCAGCTTCATGGCCATATCTCCAGAACTCCTTTCCGCCGCCGGGCCTTCTCCCGGGGGTGTCCCGGCGGGTATTTTTGTGCTTCTTTTTGCCGGGAGCGGGCAAGCCCCCAGCTTTGTATCTATTCTACACGATTGCGGCCCCGTTTTCAAGGTTTGTTGTGAACATTCCTAAAATATTGCAAGACCCGCCCCCAAACACACCAGCCCTAGACTCCAGGCACACACTATCGCCCTGTACCCAGGTAAGGCCCCAAAGGGGCCGGGCAGGGCATGACAGCGGCGGCGCGCCGCCAGCGGTGGCACGCCGCCCGCCTTGATATTTCTCATTTGTTTTGGTACAATGGGAAAAAAGACGACGGGAGGCGGAGAAGATGACAGAAGAACGGCAAAAATGGCTGGGCATCACCTACACCGCCCCCGCCAAGCCCTCCAAGGCCAGGGTGTACATCTGGCGGAAGCTGAAGGAACTGGGGGCGGAGTACTACCACGGCATGGCCATGATCCCCCAAAGCCCCAAGACCCTGGACAGCGTCAAAAAGCTGGCCGCCCGGATGCGGGAGCTGGGGGCGGAGGTCTCGGTGCTGGAGATGCGCTTTTTGGACCCCCGGGACGAGGAGAAGGTGGTGGCCCAGTTCAAGCGCCAGGCGGAGAACGACTTCCGGGAACTGTTCCTGGACTTCGCCCGGCTGTACGAGGAACTGGGCACCCCCCTGGACCCGGCGGAGGACCGGCACCGCATCCTGCGCCGCCGGTACGGCAAGGTGAAGAGCCGGGACTTCTTCGACGTGGAGCAGGAACTGGACCTTTCCGGGGGGCTGGCCCAGCTGGTGGACGACATCCACCTTTCGGCAGGGGACCTTTACCGGCAGTTCATCGCCCTTTTTTCGGAGAAATAACAGATAAAAAACGAGTCCTGCCCAAAGAAAGGGCAGGGCTCGCTTTACGCCAAGAGGATATAGGCCACCGCCAGGATCAGCTGTGGGTCGGCCTCCTCCTGCACCAGCAGGCAGAGGAGGGCCCCCAGCAGCAGCTGGTCCCCGGACAGCCGGCCCAGCAGGCCCCGGCGCCGGGGCGGCGGGGCAGGGGCACCGGCCCGTTGGGGCGCCGGCGCTGGCGCCGGGGGAGCGGCCTGGCGGTGGTAAGCCCTGGCCTCCTCGGCGGCGCGGTGTTCCATCTCTTCCCAGGTCTCGGGGGTCATGGAGGTTTGGTCCTTTCTGTGTTGATCGGGGGGGGCGGGGGACGGGGGCTGCCGCGGGCAAAGCGGGGGAAGTCCCCCCTCACCCCAAAAGGTCCCCCAGCACCCCGCTTTCCTGGATCAGGGGGGCCAGGCGCATCAGATGCAGGATCTTCACCGCCTCGTCCACCTTCTTCTGCCGCTCCGGCTCCAGGAAGGGCCGCAGGGCCTGGAGCAGCTGGATGTTGCGGTCCGGCTCCCGCAGCGCTTTCATGGCCCGGCTCAGGGTGGAGAGCAGCGCCGGGTCGAAGGGCAGGCCACCCGCCGCCTCGGGAGCAGGGCCGGGCGGGGGCGGCGGCTTCTCCTCCCCGCCCCCGGCGATGCCCCCCAGCATCCCCAGCAGCGAGGCAAAGTCCACCCCCCCGCCGCCGCTCCCGGCGGGCTCCCCCTCCGGGCCGCCGCCGGTGATCATCCCCAGCAGCGACGAGAGGTCCGGCCCCCCCTCCTTCTGCCCCAGGCTCCCCAGCAGGGCGGAAAGGTCCGGGGCGTTCCCCTCCCCTGTGTTCGGCGCGATCTCCGACATCCCGGTCCCCTCCCTCCCGCTTTCTCTGTATGGCCGCTATTTCCGGCCCCCCAGCATCTCCTTCAAAATGGCCTGCACCTGGCTGGAGCCCAGCAGCTGTTCCATGGCGGCCCGGTCCTCCATCATCGCCCGCAGCTTCTGCTGGTCCGCCCCGATGGCCCCCAGCACCTGGTCGTAGGAGCCGTCGGACAGTTCCTTCTTCAGCTGGATGGGGTCCTTGCCCATCTTGGCCGAGGCCACCTTCAGCAGGATGCCAAGCTGCTCCGGGGTCAGCCCTTGTCCGTTACTCATTTTTTCTCACCTCCCCTTCCATTTTCTCTATCTATATGGTACAGTTATCCTATTCAGAACAGCTTGGACTGGTTACGAAAGGAGGCCGCGGGATGCGGATCATCGTGATGTCGGACAGCCACGGGGATTTTTCCCGGGTGCGTCAAATATTTGAGGATAACCCGGGGGCGGATCATTTCATCCACCTGGGGGACGGGGCCAAGGACTTTGAGGAGGCGGGGTGGCTCTACCCCGATACCGTCCGCAACGGGGTGCGGGGCAACTGCGACTTCGGCTCCGGCTCCCAGCTGCCCAAGGAGGGGCTTCTGGAGCTGGAGGGGGCCAGGATCTACTTCACCCACGGGGACCTGTGGCGGGTGAAGCACGGCCTGGACGAGATATGGCGGGCGGGCCGGGAGCGGGAGGCCAACGTGGTGCTCTACGGCCACACCCACCGGGCCATGGCGGAGTACCGGGACGGCATCTGGCTCATCAACCCCGGCAGCGTCCGGGACAGCAGCTACACCCCGGCGGGGTACCTGGCCCTGGACATCGGCCCGGCGGGCATCGTGCCGGTGCTTAGAAAATTTTAAGATTTTCCCCCCGCCTGTTTACAGTCTGTTTATTCTCCGTCGCCTCGCTTTCTGGTATAATAGTAATTGATCGACAGACGGAAGGGGATGGCAAAAATGAACCAAAAGCTGCGGGAAAAGGTGATGGAGGCCCTTTCCTCGGTGCTGCCCATCACCGCCATCCTGCTGGCCCTCAGCGTCACCGTCGTCCCCATCCCCATCGGCACCGTGCTGCTGTTTTTGGCGGGGGCGGTGCTGCTCATCCTGGGGATGGGCCTCTTTTCCCTGGGGGCGGATATGGCGATGATGCCCATGGGGGAGGCCATGGGTTCCCGGCTCACCCGCACCCGGCGCATCGGCCTGGTGGTGCTGGTGTTCTTCCTGATGGGTGTCATCGTCACGGTGGCGGAGCCGGACCTGGCGGTGCTGGCCCGGCAGGTGCCGGCCATCCCCGACAGCGTCCTCATCCTTACAGTGGCCGCCGGGGTGGGGTCCTTCCTGGTGCTGGCCATGCTCCGCACCCTGTTCCAGATCAAGCTGCGGCATCTGCTGCTCTTCTTCTACCTGCTGGTGTTCCTGGTGGCCCTCTTCGCCCCCAAGTCCTTCCTGGCGGTGGCCTTTGACTCCGGCGGGGTCACCACCGGGCCCATCACCGTCCCCTTCATCATGGCCCTGGGCATCGGTATGGCCGGGACCCGCGGCGACGTGGGCTCCCAGGAGGACAGCTTCGGCATGGTGGCCCTCTCCAGCATCGGGCCCATCCTCACCGTGCTGATCCTGGGCATCTGCTACGACCCCTCCTCGGCGGGGTACACCGCGGTGGAGGTGCCGGATATCGCCACCAGCATCGACCTGGCCCGGGCCTTCGCCAAGGGGGTGCCCCACTACATCCAGGAGGTGTTCACCGCCATCCTGCCCATCACGGCGGTGCTGGTGGTCTTTCAGCTGCTGACCCGGGACTTCGGGCGGCGGCAGCTGATCAAGATATCCGTGGGCCTGGGGTACACCTTCCTGGGGCTGGTGATGTTCCTCACCGGGGTGAACGTGGGCTTCATGCCCGCCGGGCATTTCCTGGGGGCGGCGCTGGCCGGGTCCCCCGCCCCCTGGACCCTCATCCTGCTGGGGGCGGTGATGGGCTGGTACATCGTGGCGGCGGAACCCGCCGTCCATGTCCTCAACCGCCAGGTGGAGGAGGTCACCTCCGGTGCCATCAGCCAGCGGGCGATGCAGCAGAGCCTTTCCACCGGCGTGGCGGTGGCCATCGGCCTTTCCATGGCCCGCATCCTGTGGGGCATCCCCCTGTTCTGGTTCATCCTGCCGGGGTACGCCCTGGCCCTAGGGCTTTCGGCGGTGGTGCCCCCTATCTTCACCGGCATCGCCTTTGACTCCGGCGGCGTGGCCAGCGGGCCCATGACCGCCACCTTCCTCCTCCCCTTCGCCATGGGGGCCTGCGAGGCCCTGGACGGGGACATCCTTTCCGACGCCTTTGGCATCGTGGCCCTGGTGGCCATGACCCCCCTGGTGACCATCCAGATACTGGGCCTGTGGTACCAGCTGAAGACCAAGAGCGGCCAGCCGGAGACGGCGGAGGAACTGGACGACATCATCGAATACGACTTTGGGGAGGTGGCTGCCTGATGGACCAACTGGCCAGATTGAAGCTGATGGTGACCATCACCGACCGTCCCAAGGGGGAGGTGGCCGCCCGGGTCTGCGCCGGGCTGGGGCTGCAATTCCACCTGGGGCTGCTGGGCCGGGGCACCGCCTCCAGCGAGGTGCTGGACTTCCTGGGCCTGGGGGAGACCGACAAGGCGGTGATCCTCTCCCTGGTGCCGGAGCCCCTCATCGCCGCCGCCAAGGCGGAGTTGACCCGGGTGCTGCAGCTGCGGTACCCGGGCAAGGGCATCCTGTTCACCATGCCCCTTTCGGGCATCAGCCGGCGGGCGGCGGCCTGCCTTTCCCGGCGGTCGCCGGAACGAGAAGGAGGGAGAGCCATGGAGCCGGGGAACGACAGCTACCGGTATGATCTGATCGTGGCGTCGGTGGACCAGGGTCTGGCCGACAAGGTGATGGAGGCGGCCCGGACGGCGGGGGCCACCGGAGGGACGCTGGTCCACGCCCGGCGGGCCGGGGTCCACGAGGCGGAGAAGTTCTACGGCATCAGCCTGCAAAAGGAGCGGGAGCTGGTGGCCATCCTGGCCTCCCGCCAGGGCAAGACCGCCATCATGCGGGCCATCGCCCGGGAGATCCCCCTGGAGGGGGAGAAGGGCGGGGTGGTCTTTTCCCTGCCGGTGGACAGCATCGAGGGGCTGACCATGGGGGAGGACCGGTAGCGTGGGGCGGCCGGTGAGCCTTTACTTCCATGTCCCCTTCTGCAAGAGCCGCTGTCCCTACTGCGACTTCTATAGCACCACCGCCTTGGACCGCCGGGAGGACTACGCCGCCGCCCTGGCCCGGTCGGTGGCCGCCGCCCCCCTGGGGGAGGCATACGCCCCCACCGTCTACTTCGGCGGGGGCACCCCCTACCTGCTGGGGGAAAAGCTGCTGGAGGTGCTGGAGGCGGCGGACCGCCGTTTTCCCCTCCCCGCCGGCTGCGAGATCACCCTGGAGGCCAACCCCGGCGACCTGGAGGCGGAGACTCTCCGGGCGCTGCGCCGGGGGGGCTTTAACCGCCTGTCCCTGGGGCTCCAGGCGGGGGACAGCCAGGGGCTGGCGGCCCTGGGCCGCCGCCACACCCTGGAGGAGAGCGCCCGGGGGGTGGCCCTGGCCCGGGAGACGGGGTTCCAAAACCTTTCGGTGGACATCATGCTGGCCACCCCCGGCCAGGATGTCCAAAAGGCGGTGGCCCTGGCGGACTACGCCGCCGGGCTGGGGCCGGAGCACATCTCCGCCTACCTGCTGAAGATCGAGCCGGGGACCCCCTTCCACCGCGACGGGGTGGCGGGGCGCTGTCCCGATCCCGACCAGGCGGCGGATATCTACCTGGCGGTCCGCCGGCGGCTGATGGAACTGGGCTATGTCCACTACGAGATATCCAACTTCGCCAAGCCCGGCTTCGAGAGCCGCCACAACCTGGTCTACTGGCGGATGGGGGAGTACCTGGGCTGCGGGCCGTCGGCGGCCTCCTGCGCGGGGGGGCGGCGGTTCCGGCTGCCCGGGGACCTGGGGCGGTTCCTGGCGGCGGTTGACCCCTGGTCCCTGGCCATCGACGAGGGGGAGGCCGGGGGACTGCTGGAATACGTGATGCTCTCCCTGCGGCTGGCGGAGGGGCTGGACACCGCCCGGCTGGCGGGCCACGGCGGGGACGCCGCTGCCCTGCTCCGCCGCGCCGCCCCCCTGGAGAAGGCGGGATACCTGACGGTGACCGAGGGGCGGGTGGCCCTCACCGGCCGGGGGTTCCTGCTTTCCAACAGCATCATCGGGGCGCTTTTGGGGGAGTAGAAAAACAGGCGAAAAATAGAGGGCCAGCCCCTTGACAAGGGGGACGGGGTGTGGTAAAATATCTAGCGTTGCAGGTCATCCGCTGGTGTAGCTCAGCTGGTAGAGCAGCTGATTTGTAATCAGCAGGTCGGGGGTTCGAATCCGTCCACCAGCTCCACCTTTTTGACCAGCGATCACCCGCAAAGCTGAATACGGAGGAGTTCCCGAGTGGTCAAAGGGGGCAGACTGTAAATCTGTTGCTTCGGCTTCAATGGTTCGAATCCATTCTCCTCCACCAACTAACCCAAACACTTTAGATGCCATGCGGATAAACCCGCATGGCATCAAGTGTTTTTTGGTTTTTCAGGGGTCAAAATCAGCTGGTCAAACGATAGATGCAAAAGAGGGTTTGAGAGCAACCGGCAGGATTTGAACCCCACAATTTCCCCGTTTTGGGCAGTTTTGAGCCTGTGCCCTTTTTGAATCGGGCAGGGGCCCATAAAAAAGGCACTACCCTTCCCGAAAAAAGATAGACGAAAATAAAGGTTTCGTTTTGTTGGTTGTCCACAGCCAACAGACCGGTGCCCTTTTTGCTATACCATCAGCTGAAAAAGGGCACAAGCCCCGGAGGCCCTCACAAACCATATCCAGCGCCCAGCCGTTCTTCCCTTTCTGGAAAAGCAGATAGGCTTTTTGATCCCCCTTCAAAAAGGGCACAGCCCCCAAACCAAAGTCCCCCCAAGCGCCGATGTTTTGCGAAAGCAGAATGTCGGCGCTTTTTGCATTTTCGGAAAAATAGAAAAGGAGAAAAGATGATGATCATCGAAGTGACCCCAAAGACCACGACCACCCGCTGGCGGGATATCCCCATCCCAAGCCGCTGCAAAAACTGCCCCTACCCCCATGTGGGCTTCACC